>NZ_JAXCLX010000003.1:479788-723821 GCF_034044635.1 Dongia rigui | reverse complement strand
GGATGAAACGCCGACCATAGCTGCCCGAGCGATGACAGATGAGCGATGACAAATGAGCGATGAGATGAGCGGATGGAGGGGAGAGAGGCGAGACTGAAACCGGCCCCCCTCCCCGACCCTCCCCCTCAAGGGGGGAGGGGGTTTAGACTGAGCAGTGACGACCACCTCGCTTTAGTCCTCTCCCCCCTTGAGGGGGAGAGTTAGAGAGGGGGGGCCGACATGCGTCGGCGGCGTAGGGGGCGCCAAGTGACGGGTGATCAAGTGACGGGTGATGGGGCAATCGCGCCCACGCGGCACTTTTCACCGTGGCCGCTTTCCGCTACCATCCTTGACCGAATGATCAAAAAAGAACGCCGCGCGATGCGGGGCTCGTTTGCCAGCAGCGACGCGGTGCCATAGCCACGAGCCTTTTGGTCTCGCCCGCCTCACCTGCGGCACCCCAAGAGGTTCCTTTGAGCCAAGGGAGTGCGCGCGATGTCGTTGTTGATCCGTGGTGGGACTGTCGTCAATGCCGATGGCGAGACCCGCGCCGATGTCTATTGCGAGAATGGGAAGATCAAGGCGGTGGGGCCAAATCTCGAGGCGCCGTCGAATGCGCGCGTCGTCGATGCCGGCGGCCAATATGTGATGCCGGGCGGCATCGACCCGCACACCCACATGCAGCTGCCCTTCATGGGCACGGTGGCCTCGGAGGATTTCTTCACCGGCACCGCGGCGGGTCTTGCCGGTGGTACCACGATGATCATCGATTTCGTCATCCCGGCCCCGCAGACCTCGCTCCTTTCCGCTTACGATCAATGGCGCGAGTGGGCCGAGAAATCCTGCGCCGATTATTCCTTCCATGTCGCCGTCACCTGGTGGTCCGACAAGGTCCGCGAGGAGATGGGAATCCTCACGCGCGAGAAGGGCGTCAATTCGTTCAAGCATTTCATGGCCTATAAGAACGCCATCATGGTGCCGGATGAGAACCTCGTGCTCTCCTTCGCGCGCTGCCTTGAGCTTGGCGCCATCCCGACCGTCCATGCCGAGAATGGCGAGCTGGTCTATCACCTCCAGGCCGAGATCTTGAAAAAGGGCATCACCGGTCCCGAAGGCCATCCGCTCTCGCGCCCACCTGAAGTCGAAGGCGAAGCCGCGAACCGCGCCATCCGTGTGGCGCAGGTCATCGGCAACCCGCTCTACATCGTCCACAACTCGTGCAAGGAGGCCGTCGAGGCGATCACGCGCGCCCGAAACGAAGGCCAGCGCGTCTATGGCGAGGTGCTGGCGGGTCACTTGCTCATTGATGACAGCGTCTATCGCCATCCCGATTTCGCGGTGGCGGCGGCCCATGTCATGAGCCCGCCCTTCCGCCCGAAGGAGAACCAGGAAGTGCTGTGGCGCGCGCTGCAATCGGGCAATCTCCACACCACCGCCACCGATCATTGCTGCTTCTGTGCCGATCAGAAGGCCGCGGGCAAGAACGACTTCACCAAGATTCCCAACGGCACCGGCGGCATCGAAGACCGCATGTCGGTGCTGTGGCATCATGGTGTCGGCACTGGGCGCCTCACACCGTCCGAATTCGTCCGCGTCACCTCGACGGCGGCGGCACAGATCTTCAACATCTATCCGAGGAAGGGCTCGGTCAGCGTCGGCGCCGATGCCGATATCGTCGTCTGGGATCCGAAGGCGACGCGCACCATCTCCGCGAAGACGCACCATCAAAAGGTGGACTACAACATCTTCGAAGGCATGAGCGTCACCGGCAACACCTCGGTCACCATCAGCCAGGGCAAGGTCGTCTATGAAAAAGGCGAGCTGCAGGTGGAGCGCGGCGCCGGCCGCTATATCGACCGCCCGACCTTCCCCGCGATCTTCGACGCCGTCAAAAAGGTCAACGACATCCGCGCCCCCAAAGGCGTCGTCCGCAAGCAGGAAAAGGCGGCGGAGTAGGAAGTACCCCTCACCCCAACCCCTCTCCCCGCAAGCGGGGCGAGGGGCTTAAGGCAAAACTCGGTGAAAACTCCCTCGCCCCACGAAGTGGGGAGAGGGCTGGGGTGAGGGGCTCTATCAGCACACCGTGTAGAACGGAAACGGCGGCTTCTTTTTGGCGACAGCCGTCTCAACCGGCTTGTTCCAATTGGCGGCAAAGGCCAGGAACCGGCGGGTCTGGCGCGCGGCACCGGCCGCGTAATCGGCATTGAGCGTACGGTCCCAGAAGCTCGCGAGCGGCCCGCGGATCTCGACGGTTGATCGCACCAGCGTGCCCCTGGGCGTCGGGATGAAGGAATGCTCGGTGCGCATGCGTGCCAGCGGCAGATAGGCCACATCGATGAAGCGATAGGGCTCCACCATGGTCTCGACCTTCAGCTTCACGGCCCGCAACGTCGCCTCAGGCCGCCCGCGGGGCACGAGGGCGAATTCAGACCCCTCATTGGCTGGGCCTTCCAGGATGATGGCCTCGATACCGTCATCCCATTGCGGCCAGGCGGCCACATCGGTAAAGGCCCGGTAGAGCTGCTCGGCCGGCAGGCTTGTCACGGTTTCGTAAGAATAGCGGCGCATGAGGTCCTCCTCCGGTATCTGGAGGAGGACCATAACCTTGGGGAGTGTCAGATTCTGTCAGCAGCGTGGCAGTGCAAGGCCCTTACTGCGGACGGGGGCCGTTGCCGACGCAATGGGTCGGGCTATTGGCATCGAACGAGCACGAAACGCCGAGACCGTTATCCTTCTCGCAATTGACAATCCGGCCGCCATTGCCCGAAGAACCACCATCGCTGACGGTGCCGCCGATCATCTGGCAGTTGGAGACGAACTGACCGGCGGTGAGTTTGGGGTTCTTTGTATCGACCATCGGGCCGACGGTCTCGGCGAAACTCACCTGCGGGCCGAAAGCGGCGACGGCGAAGATGGCGGCGGCAAAGCTGGTCTTGCGAAACTGGGTGGTCATGGCACTTCTCCGAAGATACCGACCCCGCCAGGCTTAGACCCCATCGGTCAAGCCCGGGATCGCGTGTCGTGAAGAAGCATGGGATCGCTTGCGGCCGCGCACCAGTGATGCGGGTCACAAGATCGGACTGGCATGCCGTCGCTCACGGCTTCGTGTGACGCTCAGCGCGCAACCAGCGGCAAATTAATCTCGGTCAGCCAATCTTCGGGCGGCAAGTCACGCGGGTTGTTGAGGTATTCTTCGAAAACCGGCCGGTCCGCCGGCACCTCGCCGCTCCCTGGCAGCCATTGGCCGAACAGCCAGGCATAGGCGTGATGCAGCTCCGCATAGGGCCCCCTGTGGCGCAGCACTGCGTGCCGCCCGCCGGCGAGATCGATGAGGCGCGGAGCATCGGCGTCATCGGGCGGCGTCACGTCGGCGGCGATGCTGATGCAGGCATCCGAGCGCCAGTCCGCCAGCGGCACGCTCGCGGTGTCGCTGTAATAGATGCCGATGCCGCGGGTGGTCGGCCCCATCAGCCCGCGGGGGGCCGCCCAGGTGAACAGGCGCTCAAAAACGGGGCCGATCTCCAGATAATTGCCCTGATGGCGGAAGGCCGCGAGGCGCACGGGCTGGCTGTCGCGGATGGTGACGTTGAACATGGCATGCTCCGGGGTGACGTTGCGGGATGCCGGAAGTGCATCCGAATAATCCATCACCAGGAAGCCGCGTTGCCGATAGGTGGCGGGCGGCGTGCCATAGGCCGCTTGAAAAGCGCGGGTGAAGGCGGCGACGCTGCCGTAACCCGCTTGCTTCGCGATCATGCGCACCGGCGTTTCCGATCCGATGAGCTGACCGGCGGCGCGGTGCAGGCGCAAGCGGCGCAAGCTTTCCGCCGCCGTCTCGCCGGTCATGCCGGCATAGATGCGGTGGAAATGAAAGGGCGAGAGATGCGCCACCTCGGCGAGGCTTGCCAGATCGAGATCCGCATCGAGATGCTCACCCATATGCCGGATGACCCGCTGGATGCGGCGGCTGTAATCAAGGCTGGTGTTGGCTTTCATGACGAACCTCCGACACGGCGGAGACTGCCTGACCTCGCTTTGATCGCGCTTGCGAAGTTTGGGCGCGGCGTCACCAATCGCCCACCTTACCAATCAATCGGCACGCCGCGCTCGCGCCAGGCGCTGTCCTCGGTATGGGCAAGGATGCCGATGATGGCGGGGGCTCCCGCCGCGCGGCCCTTGCCGTCGAGGCGCAGGGTATAGGTGGTGTGGAAGTCGACGATATGTCCGCCCTGCTTGTTGATCAGCGCCCAGTCGACATGCGCCTGGCCGAAGGTCGGCGACAGTTTCTGGAACTCGAACTTGGCGATCTCGGCACGGGCGAAATCGACCTTGTCGTAAAAGGCGACGAAGCCGGTCATGTCGGCCAGCATTTCGGCGCGGTCGCGGAACACATAGCCGGTATCCTCGGAAAGGATCTGCACCGGAAAAGCATAATGATCGCAAATGCCCGCCGCATCCTGGGCGGTAAAGGCACGGGCGTAACCGTCGAAGAACTGGCGGATGTCGGAGGCGGTCATGATCTCGTTTCTGTTGTGTGTTGCAGGACGCGAATGGACAGCCAGATACCAAGGATAGAGAGAGCGAACCCGCTCAACTCGATCACGCTCGGCCGCCGTCCCTCGGCCAGGAAAACGTAGAGCACGCCGAAGATGGTTTCAAATACGATCAGCTGCCCGGCCAATGTCACCGGCAATCTGGTCGACGCCATGTTGAACAAGGCGGCGGCCCCCCAGGAAGCACCCAGGCCCAGCACGGTGCTCCAGAAGGCGACGGCAAAGACCTCGCCGGTCGCAAAGAGATGCGGGATCGATTGCGCGCCATTGCCGAAGACGAGGTGCAGGGGAAAGAGCGCCAAGGTCAGGCCCAGGGTCGTCACACCGATGGCGCTGGCCCAGGCGCTGGCACTGACATCGCGCCGGCGCTTGAGGAAGGCGCTATTGGCGACGGCATACCAGGTCCACATGATGACGGGTGCCACCAGGCAGAGGATGCCGAAGCCAGAGGCATGGGCGCCGCCAGCTTCAAGACCGCGCGCCAGATTGACCAGCATCAAGCCGATGAAGACGGCGAGGAGCGGCAGCGCCAGCTTGCGCCACGGCAACGCCCCCTCGCGCCAATTGCCGGCAAGTGCCACGGTGACGGGGAGGAGGCCGATGATCGGCACCGCCAGCCCCGCCCCGGCAAGGCGAATGCCCAGCACCAGCAGCGCGTAGTAAAGCAGATTGCCGAAGAAGGCGAAGGCCGCGGCAAGTCCCCAATCGCGCATCGACAACGTCACACGCCCGAAGCGCCACAGCAGGAAGACCGAGCAGATGCCATAGGCGAAATAGCGCCCGAACGTGATATCCAGCGACGACGCCCCCGGCACCATCAACGGCACAATGAACGCCAACGCCCACAGCGCCGTGGTGGCGATCATGGCGAGAAGCGGTGCCGGGGCTACGCGGATCGGATAGGCGCTGTTGGTCATGGAGCCATCTTAGAACGATCATCGATCCACGCCATGGTAACGGCCGCCATCTTGATTTTCTACCACTGGTACGCCAGAAAGGCGGCCCTTCTGCAACTGGGCAAAAATGCATGAATCAGGTATCCGATCATCATAACGGCGGTACACGGCGATCCTGGCTGATTGATCTGACGCCCCTGCGTGTCTCTGCCGCCTATCGACGCTTGTGGTGGGGACAGCTCCTTTCCGGCATCGGCTCGTCGATGACGGCGGTCGTCGTCTCAGTCCAGGTCTATCAGCTGACCGAGTCGTCATTCGCCGTCGGCATGGTGGGATTTTGCGCGCTCACGCCGCTCCTCGCTGTCGGCCTGCTGGGTGGGGCTATCATCGACAGCGTCGACCGGCGACGCCTCGCTTTTCTCACCGGCCTGATATTGGTTGCGGTCTCCTTGGGCTTTGTGGCGCAGGCTGTGATCGCGCCAACCCAGCTTTGGCTGCTCTATGCACTGATCGTCGTGCAGAACGCCTTCTTCGCGCTGGAGAGTCCGACCCTGCGCGCCATCGTACCAGCGTTGATGGCGACGGATAAGCTCGCGGCGGCAGCAGCGCTGTCGATGTTCTCGTTCCAGATCAGCATCCTGCTTGGTCCGATCCTTGCTGGCTTCGTCATTGATCGGCTCGGGCTTGGAGTGGCCTATCTGATTGACGCCATCACCTTCGCCATCGCAGCCTATGCCGCGTGGCGCCTGCCACATCTGCCCAGCGCGACGGATGGTACGCAACCAAGCTTTGCCGGGGTGATCGACGGCATCAGATTCCTCAAATCGAAAAGCCTGCTTCTCATGCCACTGCTGCTCGACATCAACGGCATGCTGTTCGGCATGCCGCGCGCCCTCTTTCCCGCACTCGCGGCGACGCATTTCACAGGGGGCGCCGCATCGGTGGGCCTGCTCTATGCCGCTCCCGCCATGGGCGGCATCATCGGTGCGTTCGTCTCTGGTCCACTCACGCGGTCACGACGACATGGGTTGGCGCTGCTCATTGCCACGGTCATCTGGGGCCTTGCCAGTGCCCTGTTCGCGGTGAGCGACATCTTGTGGATTGGCATATTTTTCTTGGCTTTGGCCGGCGCCGCTGACATGGCGACCGGCGTCTTTCGGGCGACGATCCTGCAGACGCAGGCGCCGGGCGCTCTGATGGGCCGCATCAGCGCTGCGGCCTTTGTCGTCGGTGTCGGCGGGCCGTGGTTGGGCGACATCGAATCTGGCATCGCCGCTGAACTGACGACCCCCGTTTTCGCTGCCGTCTTGGGCGGCATCGCCTGCGTTGTCGGCGTGGTCATGCTACATTTCTGGCGCCCGGATTTCGCCCGTTACGATGCGTCGATGGCCGCGCGGGCACAGGGGTAGATTTCGACAAGCCCCTCCTTGCCGAGTGTTCCGAGGCTCTCCGCTTTGCGCTCGGGACGGGCGCGGATCCAGTCCATTAACGCATACGTGACGCCGAGATCGTCACGATCGTTGAGCGGGCAGGAAGAGTCGAGCTTACCGGACAGCTGGATATATTCGCGCATCGCACCGATCATCGTGACGCAGAGTGCGCGGTCGGCACCGCTATCGGCAAAGCAGGTGGCGCCGGTGATGGTCTGCGCCTGGGCGTCGTCGACGCTGCCGAGACACAGGGCAATCGCGGCGGCAAGGAGGCTATGTCGGAACGGAATTGACCCGGATGCTCCGTCACTGTGCATGTCGCTCACTCCGTATCGATCGGATCAGCGGGCGGGGTTTCGGGGATGAGGCTGCGTTGGGTGCAGGGATCGATCACCAGCAGTGCTTCGCGGGCGAGGTTGGCAAGGTCTTCGCCCTGCCGTTCAGGATGCGATCTGATCCAATCGATGACACCGTCGGTGACGCGCATGTCATCCGGATTGGCGCGGGTGCAGGCGGGGTCGGTGCTGTTCTCATCGGTCATCATCACGCGCACGGCGCCGATCAGGGCGATGCAGGCGGCGTGGTCATCCGGCACCGTAGAAAGGCAGGCTGTGCCGGTATAGGCGAAGGCCGGGAGGGCGGCGAGGGCCAGCAGAGAAGCGGCGAACGCAAGCCGCCGCATCATCGCCGCGCCATGGCGATGATGAGCGTCGCGGTCGGCCCGGGGATGATCGCCATCACGGCGCTGGTGAGAACGAAGGCGGCGTAGAGATCGAGCGACATGAGTCTCTCTCAACAATGCTCGGGTTGAGCGCGGGGTAACTCCGTCGCCTTCTGGCGCCAGCATTCACCCTTCTGCGGGTCACGCGGCGCGCCGAGCCCCTTCTCATACATCAAGCCAAGAAGATGAGTCGACCAGCCGCGCATGCCGCTCTCCGCTGCCGCCAGCAGAAACGGGAAGGCCGCTTCATACCGACCCTGGTCGGCATAATAGAGCCCAAGATCGCTTTGCGCGGTCACGCAACCGCCTTTCGCTGCCTGAGTATAGAGGTCAATCGCTCGGTCCGTGTCTTTGGCAACGCCGGAGCCATGGAGATAACGGTTCGCCAAGAGATATTGCGCCTCAACGTTACCATCGGCCGCAGGCTTCTGCAGGAGCTTAGCTGCGTCTTCAAAGCGCTGCTCGGCAATGGCGTTATACGTTTCGTCATCCAGAGTCATGTCGACGACACAGGGCGGATATCCCAGCGCAACATGCGGCAGAAATAGGCTGAGGGCGAGAATTGCCAAGTTGAGATAGAGCCGACTGCGCATTGGTTATCCTTCTCACGCCGAGAGCTACAGGCTGTCGGCAGTTGATCCCCGGGTCAAGCCCGGGGATGACGGAGGTTTGTGTCGGTAAGTGTTTTCGGTTGCGGCCCCCCTCCCGGCCTCCCCCCTGAAGGTGGGAGGGGTGGGTGGGGGCTTGGTCTTAGAACCCGCGCCCCAGTTCCTCCGCGCGCTTCAGCAGATCGGCGCGATGGTCGGCGCTTTGCATGACGTCGTAGAAGAATTCGAGGCGCGCATCGGGGATGCCACAGTAATGCATGATGCCGGTGACGAGCTGCACGCGCATCGCCTCGTCGTAGTGGCGCTTGAGATAGCCGGCTTCGTCGCCCGAGGCGGTGCCGATGAGGAGCGCCTTGGCGTGCGGCAGCTTCTTGTCGCCATAGGCCCAGCCATTGTTCCAGACGCGGTCGATCCAGCCCTTGGTCGTTGCCGGAAAGGACCACCACCAGATGGGGAAGATGAAAGCCAGCGCCTCGTTGCGGCTGATGCGTTCCTGTTCCTGGAGGACCACGTCGCTGTAGCGCTTGCTGCCGTCATCCCAATCCGGTTCGTCGGCTGGGGGCAGGCGCGGATCGAATCCCTCGGCGCGGAGATCGGCGATCTCCGGCACATGGCCAGCGGCCTTGAGGCCCGCCGTGAAACGATCGAGCACGCCGCCGCAAAAGGAGTCCCGCCGCGGGTGATCGAAGACGACCAGAACCTTCATCGGGCGGCGCCCCTTTCAAGCATCTAGTGCCTTGAGGCCGCAGCCCTTGAGGATGATGTGGGTGATCTGCTTTGCGGCGAGCTGATAGTCGCTGTCGATGAGTTCGCGTCGGCCGAGGACCGCCGCGATCTGGGTGGCGAAATCGGCATAGGTCTGCGTCGTCGACCAGATCATGAAGAAAAGATGCTTGGGGTCGATCTGGTCGATCTTCCCGCGCCCGATCCATTCCTCGATGATCGCCGATTTGCGCTCGACCCAGTCTTTCAAATCCTGGCGCATGAAGCGGTCGAAGCGCGGCGCCCCGTGCAGAACTTCATTGGCAAAGACGCGTGACGCGATCGGCCGGTCGCGGGCGAGGTCGATCTTCTGCCCGATGTAATGGGCGAGCGCCACGGCCGGATCGGCCTCGGGCTGGATCTCCTGCGCGGTGTTCAGCCACAACTCGATGATGTCGCGTAGCACGAACTGATAGAGGTCGTTCTTGGTCTTGAAATAGTAATGGAGGTTGGCCTTAGGCAAGCCCGCGCGCTTGGCGATGAGGCTGGTCGAGGCGCCTTCGAAGCCCATCTCGGCGAAGACTTCTTCCGCCGCCTTGCGGATGCTGGCCTCGATCCGGGCCCGGCTGCGCGCGCGGACGCCCAGGGTGCTCTCATCCAGATCGGTCTGGGATTCATCCCCACCCGCGCCGCTCATTTTACATTCCCCCCGTCTCTTCCCCGTTCTCGCTAGTAAAACCGGATCGGGCGCAGCGCTCAACCGGATTGTTTGACCGGGGGGAAAAGGGATCGGTCAGGAATTTGGGGAAAGTGAGGGATTTCAGGGAGATAGTTTGGTGAGAGTCATCGCTTCCGGCCCCCCACCCATCCCTCCCACCTTCAGGGGGGAGGTAGGAGGGGGGCGGGGGCGAAGACTCTCGACCTTCTAGATGACCCCCAGCACCTCATAGGCCGCACCCATGGTGTGGTAGTCGACCTTCCCCGCCGGGCTTTTCTCGTCGGAGTACTTCTTGTTGTCGTGCGTCAGGATGCGGTACCAGGCGCCGTGGTCGTGGTCGACGAAATGGCGCCAAGCGTAGTCCCAGATGCGGTCGTACCAGCACCAATAGGTCTCATTGCCGAGACGTTGCGCCAGACAGGCGGCGGCGGCGAAGCTTTCGGCCTGGACCCAGAAGTATTTATCCGAATCGCAGATCTCATCCTCCGGCCCGAAGCCGTAGAAGATGCCGCCGTTCTGCTTGTCCCAGGCCTTGGCGAGCGCCAGGTCGAAGAGTTCCTTGGCGCGCGGCGCCAACCAGTCGCGCTTGCGATGGCGCTCCAGGGTGAGGAGGAGCTTGGCCCATTCGGTCAAGTGTCCCGGCTGATAGCCCCAGGGACGGAAGATGTTGGTCTTGTCTTGTTTATTGTATTCCCAATCGACCGACCAATCTTCGTGGTAATGCTCCCACATCATGCCATTGGCGAGCGCCGCCTGGCGCCGGGTGATGTTCTCGGCCAGGAGTTCGGCGCGGTCGAGATAGCGCGTTTCCTTCGTTGCGTCATAGGCGGCCAGCATCGCCTCGCAGGCATGCATGTTGGCGTTCTGCCCGCGATAGGGATAGGTCTGCGACCAATCCGGCGTTGCCTCATCGGCATAGAGGCCGTGTTGCGGTTCGAAGAAGCGGCGCTCCATCAGATCGAATGTCTCGGCGAGATGCGGCCGCGCTGATTCTTCGCCTGCCATGACGGCATGAGCGTAAGCCAGCAGCACGAAGGCGAGACCGTAGCAATGATTGGTGCCGTCGAGCACGGTCTTCTGGCCGTTCTCCCATTTGAGGGTCCAGGCATAGCCGCCGGTCGCCGGGCCGCGATGGGCATCGCGCAGGAAGGTAAGCGCATGGCGCAGCCCGTCGCGGTATTTGTCATGCCCGAAATGGCGGCAGGCCATGCCGTAATTGAAGACGAGGCGGGTCGAGCTCACCAGATGGCGCGTGGTGGCGTCATAAACCGTGCCGTCGTCTTTCAGGAAATGATAGAAGCCGCCGGTGGGGTCGATGCTGCGCGGGTGATAAAAGGCCAGCGTCTTCTGGATATGATCGATGAGAAACTGGCGGTCCCGGAAATTGGGTGTGGGGAGATCAGGCACGGGATAACCTCGTTCAGGCGGAAATGCGTTGCTGGGCGACAGTGCTGTCGCGGATGACGAGTTCGACGGGCAGCGTACGATCGCCGCCGCCATGCAGCACCAGATCGACGCCGACACGGCCCAGCTCCTCCTTGTCGATGCGCAAGGTGGTGAGCGGGGGGTGGGCGAGGGCAGCCTGGGAAATATCGTCAAAGCCGACCACGGCGATGTCGCGCGGGATGCTGAGCCCCGCCTCGATGATGGCGCGCATGGCATTGAGTGCCGCGCTGTCGTTGAAGGCGAAGACGGCATCTGGCGGCCGGTCGAGGGCGAGCAGCTGCTGCATGGCGATATAGGCGCCGGGTTCGACATCCATGCCGGGCGGCACCATCGCCTCGAGATGCGGATCGGCGAGGATGCCGGAATCAAAGAGCGCCTGCCGGTGGCCGCGGAAACGCTCGCGGATCGAATAATGTGCGAGCGACCCGGAAAGGAAGGCGATGCGCTTCCGCCCCGCGCGAATGAGATGCTGGGTCGCGAGATAGCCGCCGCGCTGATTGTCCGGATTGACCGACAGCAATCCGTCGGCGAGGTGATCGATGAGAGCGACGGGCTTGCCCGTGTCGCGGAAGACATTGAGGAGTTCCGGCTCGAAGAAACCAGCGCAGAGCAGGGCGTCAGGGTCGTGGAGGCGCAGCTGGTCGGCGACCGGATCGGTGGGGCCGACGGAGAGGAAGGAGGGCACGATGCCCTCGGTGCGGCAGGCTTCCTCGACGCCGTGCAGCACGGCCGAGAAGAAGGGCGTGTTGGCCAGCGTGTTGTGCTGGCGGTGCAGCAGGAAAGCGAGCTTGCGCAGTTTGCGCCGCTGCAGCTTGCCTGAGTCATACCCCAAGCGTTCGGCGACACTGCGGACATGGCGGCGCGTCTCTTCGGCCAAGCCGGGCTGGTTCTTCAAGGCACGCGACACGGTGCCGATGGAAACACCGGCTTCGCGGGCAATGTCGCGCACGGTCACCGTCATCTGGCACTCAGGCGGTAATCGATGCGCAGCGGCTGGTCCTTCTTAAGGGCGAGGCCCTGGCGCTGGACAAAGGGATGGCCTTCCGGCGGGGCGGCGACGCGGCCAAGGTCGAAGGCGCCGTTCACCGGCTCGACCCCCAGCGCGTAGTTGCGGCTGTTCCAGGGAAAGGCCGCGCGGCCGGCATTGCTGACCCACAGCATGACGTCGGGCAATTTCTGCTGATCCCAGGACAAGCTGACCTCCACCTGTTCGCTCCTGTAATAAAGCGAAAAAGGCGGCTGGCAAGCCTCCAGCTGCAGCAATTCCTCGGTCTTGATGGGGAGGGGCAGATGGCGAAGGTCGAGCGTGCCGTCGCCTGCCGGCAGGGATGAAAGGTCGGGCGCAATGCCGCCCGGCGTCAGCCGCGAGACGCCGGGTTCAGCCGGCACGGGATAAGCCACGGCACGGGCGAATGGACCGGGGCGGAGATCGATGCCGTCCGGCGGTACGCGGAAGGTCGGGTGAAGGGCCACCGGCACGACGGCGTTCGCGCGCGGGAAGATGGTGAGGGAGATGTCGAGGGCCGCCGCCTCGGGGTCAGCGCTGATCTGGCGTTCGAGGCGCCGAATGGGTGAGGCTGCCGGATAGTCGAGGCCGATGCGGATCAAATCCTTGTCGGCGGTGATCAGCGACCAGGGTTGGTTGGCGCTGTAGCCATGCTCCCAATCGTCACCGGGATCGCGGCGTGTCCAGTTCTGCAACCCTTCCGGAAAATCGGTGCGGCCGAAGGGGACGCAAGGCAGCTCGCCTTTGAGATCGCGCAGGAGCGGGGGCAGGTCGCGGGTTGCCGGGTCGTTCAGCCAGGGTGCCAGATACATCGGCTGCACGGTGCGGCCATGCCCTAAGCGAAAGGTGACGGGGCCGAGCAGGCCGCCTTGCGCGGTGAGCTCGGCCGAGCCGTGCGGCCAGTCGAGGCGCCAACGCGTCATTACCTCGTCGCCGTCTTGGTGGCGGCGTATGCGTCGCCGACCATGAGGCGCACGATTTCGTCGCCATCGGTTTCGCGCGTCAGGCGTTCGCCGGCCAGTTCGCCGCGGCGCAGGACCATGATGCGGTCGGCGACGCCGAAGATGTCGTGGAGATTGTGCGAGATGAGGATGACGGCGACACCCTCGGCCTTGAGGCCCTGAATGAGTTCCATCACCTTGCGCTGTTCGGGGACACCCAAGGCCGCCGTGGGTTCGTCCATGATGAGCACGCGTGCATCCCAATAGATGGCGCGGCCGATGGCAATCGCCTGGCGCTGGCCGCCGGAAAGCGTGCGCACAGGCCCGGTCAGTTTCTTTTCCGGAATGACGATGTCGAGCCGGTCGAGCACGTCCTTTGCGACTTTGCGCATATGCGCGCGGTTGATCACGTTGACGCCGAAGCGGCGATGCATCGGCTCACGGCCTAAGAAGATGTTGGAGCCGACATCGAGATTGTCGGCCAAGGCGAGGTCCTGGTAGATCGTCTCGATGCCCTTGGTGCGGGCATCCTGCGGATCGCGCATGCTGAGCGGCTGGCCTTCGAAGAACAGTTCGCCTTCATGGGGATGATAGACGCCGGAGATGACCTTGATGAGGGTCGACTTGCCGGCACCGTTGTCACCGGCCAGGGCCAGCACCTCGCCAGGGGCGACGTGCAGCGAGACGTTCTTCAGGGCCTCGACACCGCCGAAGCGGATCGAGACGTTCCGGGCTTCAAGGATCGGTGTCGTCATCATGCCCCCCGCAGCAGCCGGTCTTTGTATTGGTCGATGAGGACCGAGAGGATGATGACGACGCCGACGGCGATGAACTGCCAGAAGGCATCGATATCGATGAAGATGAGGCCGAACTGGATGACGGCGATGATGAGGGCGCCGATGAGCGTGCCCACCACATTGCCGGTGCCGCCAAAGAGCGAGGCGCCGCCGATGACGACGGCGGCGATGGAATCGAGGAGCATCGATTCACCGGCATTGGCAGCACCTGCCGCATAGCGCGCGGTGTAGACAATGCCGCCGACACCGGCAAAGAGCGCGGAGAGGATATAGATCTTGATGAGATGCCGCTTCACATCGATGCCGGCGCGTGCGGCCGATTGCAGATTGCCGCCGATGGCATAGGTGTATTGGCCGAATTTGGTCTGCGACAGCACGAAGTGCAGCATGAGCAGGAGGATGCCGGTGACGATGACCGGCATCCAGCCGGTGCCGAGCCATTCCAGCAGCGGGTTGTCGATCGAGATGGTCATGCCGGACCCGGCGGAGAGGAAACCGGCACCGCGTGCCACACCATACATGCCGAGTGTGCCGATGAAGGCGGGAACGCCGAGACGCGCGACCAGCGTGCCGGAGATCCAGCCGGAGACGGCGCAGACGAGGAGGGTCACGATGATGCCGATGAGGAGCGCTATTTCGGTATTGCCGCTCAACAGCGTGATTTGTGCGACGACCACGGCGGCCAACCCCATGACGAAGCCGACGGAGAGATCGATGCCGCTGGTGATGATGACGAAGGTCTGGCCCAGGGCCAGCAACAGCGGCGCCGAAGCCGCCAGCAGGATGGCCTGGATGTTGTAGCTGCTGAACAGAAAGGTGCGCCCGACCTCGATCTGCGCCCAGGCCTCGAAGAAGACGATGAGGGCGAGGAGGAAGAGCCAGGGCCACAGCTTGGTCAGCAGCGCCAGGCGGCCGAGTTTGTCGTCGACGGTGTGATCGGTCACGGGGCGGTCCTTATGCGATGGGCAAGTGAGACGGGCGGTCAGCCTTACTCCCTCCTTGTCATCCCCCGCGGAGGCGGGGGGTCCACGAGTTTCGCGCCATACGCCGAGACGTTGCCAGCAAACTCGTGGATGGTCCGCCTTCGCGGACCATGACAAGGAGGAACAGACTGACCGCCCGCCCGATCTACGTCAGTTCGAATAGATGTACTGGCGGACGTCTTCCTGGTCGATGTTCGACTTGTCCATGACGACGAAGCCGGTGCCTTGCCAGGTGGGGATGGTCTTGCCCTTGATGAGGTCGGACGCGAATTTGACGCCGACATAGCCCATCTCGGCCGGTTTCTGGGCGATGGCGACATCGACCAGGCCGGATTTCAAGCTGGCATCGATGCCGGGGACGGCGTCGAAGACGACGACCTTCACCTGGCCCGTCTTGCCGGCCTTCTTGACGCCTTCCGAGGCACCCATGCCGGAGAAGGTGTTGGCGCCGAAGATGCCGTCGAGATTGGGTTCGCGCGCCAGCACCGCCGCCACATGGGCCGCAGCCTTGTTGGCATCGTCCTCGTTATACTGCGTCTTCAATATCTTGATGTTCGGGAACTTCTTCATCTCCTCCTCGAAACCCTGCATGCGCTGGTCGGTCGAGGAAATGCCCGGCTTGTTGTTCTCGCAATAGACCGCACCCTTCTCGCCGACCGCCTTGGCAAGGGCCCGTGCCGCGATGCGGCCGCCCTCGGTGTTGTCGGAAGCGACGTAAGAGAGCGGGAAATCGGCCTTGCCGGAACCCGTCTGGTATTTGCCTTCACCGATATAGGTGTCGACGGTGATGACCTTGATGCCGGCATCGGCCGCCTCTTTGAGCGGCTGGATGAGCTGGTCCTTGTCGACCGGCGAAATGAGCAGCACGTCGGGCTTCTTGGCGATGATGGCTTTCAGGATCGGCACCTGCTCGGTGACGTTCCAGGCCTTGGGGATCTGGAACAGCAGCTCGATGCCTTCTTCCTCCGCCGCCTTGTCGGCGCCGCGCTTCATGGTGAAGTAGAAAGGATCGACCACACCGGGCAGCAGGGCCACGACGGGCTTCCCCGCAGCGCGGGCGATGCCCAGAGGCAAGGTGCTCATCGCACCGATGGCGGACAGGCCGGCAGCGCTATGCAGCAGGCGGCGACGCGTAAACATCATGCATTCTCCCCATGTTTATTAAACAGGAATGGTCCCAGTACTGGTCGCTCTTGATGGCAACCATGCTTGAATACTGGGACGGTCCTGTTCCAAAGGTCAATTGGAGAGAATAAACGGAAAGCAGTTTAGTAATCTGACTAAACAGGCTTATTGAAAGCGATCGCGTCCATGCTGCACAGCGTGATCGATCTCGGCACGGCTGATGCCGATGTCGCGCAGCTGGTGATCGGAGAGATGCGACAGCTCGATAACAGCGCGACGCTCTTCACGCATGCGCTTGAGTTGGGCGCCGAGGGCGATGAGGAAGGCGTGCAAGCGGCCGGTGCGGCGGCGGGCGAAGAGATAGGTCGTCAACATGGGGTACTCCGTTCAAAGCGTGATGCAACGGAGATAGGCGCTTTGCTGCGATGCGGCTGTGAGGAGCTTCACAGGTTGCGTGAGTAGAAACTGTACCTGCCGCGGTTAATTCCTTTCCAATCGGTCAAGAATAATTGACCATGCGGACAGAATGTGTTTCCATGGGTCCCAACAGGTAGCCAGATCGCCACCGAGTTCAACATCGCGCCCCATCATTCAAAGGGAGGCGCCGGGGCGGTCCGGTATTGAGTGTCTTTCATGACGTCAACCGGGAGAACCGCCGATGAGCGCGTATTCCGCACCCGATATCCGTGCCGGCCGATTGGGGGCCGCGGAGATCGCTGCGAATTTCAATGATGTGAAGCCGCCGCTCGACCACAAGCGCGCGCTGGTCGAAAGCAATCGCTGCTTCTATTGCTATGACGCGCCCTGCATCGAGGCGTGCCCCACTTCCATCGACATTCCGAGCTTCATCCGCTCGATCGCCGTCGGCGATGCGATCGGCGCGGCCGAGACGATCCTCGAGGCCAATATCATGGGCGGCATGTGCGCCCGCGTCTGCCCGGTGGAAATCCTCTGCGAGGATTCCTGCGTGCGCAACCATTCGGAAGACAAGCCGGTGCAGATCGGGGCGCTGCAACGCTACGCAACCGACGCGCTGGTGGCGGCGGGAAAGCAGCCGTTTGTGCGCGCACCCTTGAGCGGCAAAAAGGTTGCCGTGGTGGGCGGCGGTCCGGCGGGCCTGTCAGCGGCGCATCGCCTGTCGCGCCTCGGTCACGACGTCACGGTCTATGAAGCGAAGCCGAAACTGGGCGGCCTCAACGAATACGGCATCGCCGCCTATAAGACGGTGCATGATTTCGCGCAAACCGAGGTGTCGTTCATCCTGGCTTTGGGCGGCATCCATGTCGAGACCGGCAAGGCCTTGGGGCGCGATGTCAGCCTGGAAGACCTGCGCAGGAATTACGACGCGGTGTTCCTGGCCATGGGCCTTGGCGGCGTCAATGCGCTGGGCGCGGAAGGCGAGGACCTCCAAGGCGTCGAGGATGCGGTCGCCTATATCGCCAAGCTCAGGCAGGCCAAGGACAAGACATCGCTTCCCGTGGGGCGCAAGGTCGTCGTCATCGGCGGCGGCAACACGGCCATCGATATCGCCATCCAGTCGAAGCGATTGGGGGCCGAGGACGTGACCCTCGTTTATCGCCGCGGGCCAACCAATATGAGCGCCACGCATCACGAGCAGGAATTCGCCCAGGTGAACGGCGTCAAGATCAAGCATTGGGCGCGGCCCGTGAAGCTCTATGGCCATCAAGGTGCCGTGCGCGAGATCGAGTTCGAATACACGCAGCTCGATGCGCAGGGCCGGCTGATGGGGACGGGCGAGAAGTTCACGCTGCTGTGCGACACGGTCTTCAAGGCGATCGGGCAGACCTTCGTGAAGGATCCCGTCAACGGCAAGGCGAAGGACATCCTCGACCTCACCAACAGCAAGATCGCGGTCAATGAAGATTTCGCCACCTCGATCAAGGGCGTCTTTGCCGGCGGCGATTGCGTCGAGAGCGGCACGGATCTGACCGTGCAATCCGTGGCTGACGGCCGCGATGCGGCGATCGCGATCGATGCCTATCTGCGGGGTGAAGGATAATGACACCCACTCCCCGTCATGGTCGGCGCAGGCCGACCATCCATGAGTTTCTATCCGATCACCGAATCGTTGCTGGCAAATTCGTGGATGGTCGGCCTGCGCCGACCATGACGATGTAGAGGTGACCCATGGCTGACTTGCGTTCCAATTTCATCGGTATCAAATCGCCCAACCCGTTCTGGCTGGCGTCGGCGCCGCCGACGGATAAGGAATACAACGTCGTGCGCGCCTTCCAGGCGGGCTGGGGCGGTGTCGTGTGGAAGACGCTGGGCGAAGATCCGCCTGTGGTGAATGTGAGCTCGCGTTACGGCGCCTTCCATATGGGCAACGACCGCATGGTGGGCTTCAATAATATCGAGCTCATCTCCGACCGGCCGCTTGACGTGAACCTGCAAGAGATCAAGCGGGTGAAGCGCGATTGGAAGGACCGCGCCGTCATCGTCTCGCTGATGGTGCCGTGCGAGGAGGATGCCTGGAAACGCATCCTGGCGCGGGTGGAGGACACGGAAGCCGACGGCATCGAGCTGAATTTCGGCTGCCCGCACGGCATGTCGGAACGCGGCATGGGTGCGGCGGTGGGCCAGGTGCCGGAATATGTCGAGATGGTGGCGCGCTGGTGCAAGCAGAACACGCGCATGCCGGTCATCGTGAAATTGACGCCTAATGTCACCGATGTGAGGAAGCCCGCGCAAGCCGCGAGACAAGGCGGGGCGGATGCCGTCTCGCTCATCAACACCATCAATTCGATCTGCTCGGTCGACCTGGATTTGATGGCGCCCACACCCGTGGTCGACGGCAAGGGCACCCATGGCGGCTATTGCGGCCCGGCGGTGAAGCCCATCGCCCTCAACATGGTGGCGGAGATCGCGCGCGACCCGGCGACGCAGGGGATGCCGATTTCAGCGATCGGCGGCATCGGCAATTGGCGCGATGCGGCGGAATTCATCTCCATGTCCGCCGGCAATGTGCAGGTCTGCACCGCCGCCATGCATTACGGCTTCCGCATCGTCGAGGAGATGGCGTCAGGTCTTGCCAACTGGATGGACGAGAAGGGCTATCGCTCGATCGAGGACTTCCGCGGCAAGGCCGTGCCAAATGTCACCGACTGGCAGTATCTCAACATCAACTTCAAGACGATCGCCCATATCGATCAGGAGAAGTGCATCCAATGCGGGCTCTGCTATGTCGCCTGCGAGGACACGTCGCATCAGTCGATCGCGGCCAAGCGCGTGCCCGATGGAAAGGGTGGGGGCAAGCGCCGCTATGAGGTGATCGACGAGGAATGCGTGGGCTGCAACCTCTGCTACCACGCCTGCCCGGTGCCCAATGTCATCACCATGGTGCCGCAGAAGACCGACAAGCCCTATCTCAACTGGACTCAGGACCCGCGCAACCCGATGCGCAAGAAGGCCGCCGAATAAGCCTTCACTTTTCCTCCCGTCACCTTAAGGCCGGCAATCGATCGCCGGCCTTTTTGTTGGGCGCGATCTGCGCATGGCTGCTCAGATTGCCTTGCGCGCTTTCGGGCACGCTTTTAAGGTGTCGCACACGGGTGATAATCCATGCAGACAAGTGATATCCATGTGGTCGGGTTCCAAGATCGGAAGCTGGTTCTTCAATGTCGCTATCGCCGCGTTCTGTTTGCTCTTTACAACATCTGTCTTTGTGCACGGCAGCCAGGCAAACAGCGACACGATCAGCATCGAAGTTTCCCCGGCCGCAGACTTCTTGGTTCTCGATGGAGAGAAGAAAAAGGTCGACGTCGTCGACGAGCCGGAGCGCAGCAGGGTCATCGCTGAGTTCGGTGAAGAGATTTCTAAGGCCGGTGGCTGGGGCGATATCAAAGGCTGCGAAGACGTCCTGGCATTTGATGTTGAATTTGGCTTCCGGAGCCGAATTGTCGGTAGCTCTTGCGCGTTGACGGGCGAGAAAGCTGGGCCCATCGCCATTTGCCTGAGTAATACTGGCTCCCAGTCTTGGAGCGCGCTCTCCGGCCCAATCGCCAAATCGGAGCTTATCGAATTCATGGCCCGGGAATGTGCCCTCCCCGAGCAGACGATATCGGCGGAAGGCGATGTCATGTGGAGTGGTGGGATCGAGTAGCCAATACATGACCTAGCTGGCGACGCCTATAGCGATGAATTGGCGAACCTCCGTGGATATATCGCCGGCGAGCGAAGTGGTGCCGCGTTGCAGAGTTGCGAAATGATCCTGATGATTTCGGCCAAAGGCGGGGGCTATGCCGGCGGCCTTTGTGAACTGATGAAGGACAAGATCATCGAAAAGGTGGCGATCTGCGCAAATGAGATGGTTGGATATATGAAGGTTCGGCCTCTTGGACACTCGGTCATGACTCGCCGGGATCTTGCTACCTATGTCGCTTACTACTGCACTGCCAGCTGAGGGCGATGGGCATCGCAGTTCCAATGCTGACAAGCGCCTCGTAATCGATATGGATTTATAATCCTATTATTCCATAAAATAAATCGCACCCGATTTAATGCCACCCCTTGAACGCGGCGTTCCGCATCCCTTATTAGATCGCATCCGATGTAATCGCGACCGATTGCACGGCAACCCTATCCAGGAGACATGCCATGACCGCGACTGCCCTCAACACCAATACCCCCGCCAAGACCTTGTTCACCGGCCGCACCCATACCAGCGCCGGGCGTGACGGCGTGGGGCGGTCCGAGGATGGCTTTGTCGATGTGAAACTCACCGCCCCGCACCCGGCCGCCGAGAATCTCTTCGGCGTGGCCTGGTCGGCCTGTTATCTCGGCGCCATCGAGTTGGCAGCGGCGCAGCACAAGGTGAAGCTTGCGGGTGCGCCCTCGGCCGATGCCGAGATCAGCCTCAACAAGGCGGGCGAGGCCTATTTCCTCAGCGCCAGCTTCAAGGTGACGCTGCCGGGCGTCGACCGCGCCACGGCCGAGAAGATCGCTGAAACCGCCCACACCATCTGCCCCTATTCGAAGGCGGTCCACGGCAATATCGCGGTCTCGACCCGCGTCATCTGAGCACGCTCCCGTTTCCTCGCTGCCAGCAAGGCCGGTGCATCTGCACCGGCCTTTTTGCTGCTGTCCGGGATGCCCGTTGAACCCAGATTTGTCGGGGTCGCAAAATCCTGCCCTCGCGTGTGCGAAGACTTCAGGCGAATTCACATCTCATTAATGAGTTTGCGGGATATATTCCCGGCATGACCGATGGCGGAAATCCCCGTGATTGCAGCGGGATATAAGCCGGCGGACGAAGTGAGTTAGCTAACAGATGTCGATCATATCCATGTCGGCGGCAGGGACCGACCTGCCGAGCCCGACCCAGCGTTTTGACGTGGCGCAGCTGGCATCGCCGCCAGCGGCGCATTGGCTGCGCGCCGATGGCGGTTTCATGCCGCGCCTGGGCGGCAATCTCGCCGCCGCAGCGCTCTATTTCCTGCTGGGTCTCGCCGTCGGGCATTATTTTGCCGCCTATGGCCTGTTTCCGGCACCGATCTGGCTGCCATCGAGTGTCGCCGTCGTGGCGGCGATCCTGGGCGGCTGGCGCTTTCTGCCCGGCCTGTTCCTGGGCTCGTTCCTGATCAATTACGGCTATTTCGGCTCCAGCTTGCCGGTGGCGGCGCTGATCTCGCTCACCAATGCCGCTGGGCCGATTCTTGCCACGCAAGCGATGCGGCGCTGGTGCCCGCAGGACCGGCTGTTCAGCACCTTTACCGGCGTCGTCGCCTTCATCCTCTGTGCCGTGCTGTTGCATCCGGCCATCACTGCGACCGGCGGTACGCTCGCATTGAATATCCATGGTGGCTGGGACATCACCGCGATGACCCGGACCTGGGTCAGCTGGTGGCTGTGCGACAGTGGCGGCACATTGGCCTTTGCGCCCTGCCTGCTGATGTGGCTGGGCGGCGAAAAATCGCCCGACGAGGCCGGCAGGCCCCTCACACGCCAGAGCCGCCTGGTGTGGATCGCGGTCGCTGTCATCGTCATCGGCCTGTTCGTGGCGCCGCCGGCGCCGATCGCGCTCTTTGCGACACTCCCCTTCCTGCTGGTGGTGCCGCTGTCCTGGATCGCGCTCAACACGTCGCTGCGTGCCGCCTATACGCTGGTGTCGCTCGCCTCCGTCATCGCCATGGCGGCGACCGCGGCGGGCCAAGGCCCGTTTCACGCGCCGACGATGATCAACCCGCTGCAAATGGCGGGCGAACTCATTGTGCTGCTCACCATGACGGTGCTGACCATCGTCGCCCTCTTTCGCGAGCGGCGCGCGGCCGAAGCCATCAGCCGTTCCAAAAGCATGCTGCTGGCCACGGCGAGCCATGATCTGCGCACACCGCTCAATGCGATCCTGGGCTTTGCCGATCTGATGCGCCTTTCCAGCCGGCAGGCCCTTACCCCAGAACTGGTGCGCGAATACGCCAATGACATCCATGCCAGCGGTGCGCTGCTCCTTGGCCTTATCGACGAGATCCTGGACCATGCCAAGATCGAAGCCGGCAAGCGCGAGATCGAGCCGCGCCTCCTCGACGCGTCGGCCATTGCCGGTGCGTGTTTGGACCTGCTCAACGGCCGTGCCGCTGCCAAGAACGTCTCGCTGAGCGTGAAGACATTAGGCGCCGGTGCGCTCCATGCCGACGAACTGGCCCTGCGCCAGATTCTTCTCAATCTGCTCTCCAATGCGGTGAAATTCACCGAGGCCGGCGGCGCGGTCGAGATCCGCCTCAGCTTGCTCGGCGACGGCGCCGGCATCGTCGAGGTGACCGATTCCGGCATCGGCATGAGCGAAGCGGAGCTGGAGCAGGTGCTGCAACCCTTTGGCCAGGCGGGTTCAAACCGCCACCGTGAAAGCGGCACGGGCCTTGGCCTCAACATCGTCGTGCGGTTGGTGGAACTCCATGGCGGCCGCTTCTCCATCACCAGCGCGCCCGCCAAGGGCACCACGGTCCGCATCAGCTTCCCGGTGGCACCGGACGCGTTCTGACGCCTCGCGACGATCACTTCGCACCTGCGAAAACCCGTTGCCGATGTGACGGCTTTGTGGAAGGATTGCGCTCGCGAGTTTGATAGGCGGGCCGAGTCTTTTCGCGCATCCGCACTTGCACCCGACCCCTTCCGCAGCCCCCGCGCATGCGCCGGCCGCGTGATCACCCGGTCGGCTGGTGGGCTCGCAATCCCCAGATTACCCAATGCCCAAACGCGACCAAAAATAATAACAGGAGAAGGCTATGATCCGGACAACTCGACGTGCATTCCTGCATGCTTCCGCGGCGATGGCTGCCGTCACCGCGACCAGTGCGATGGGGCCGCGCCTGGCGCTGGCTGCCGATCCGATCAAGGTGGCGGCGATCTATACCGTGCCCATTGAACAGCAATGGGTGAGCCGCATCCACAAGGCAGCAACCGCCGCCAAGGAACGCGGCGATATCGACTACGTGTTCTCGGAAAAAGTCGCCAATACCGATTACGAGCGCGTCATGCGCGAATATGCCGAAGCCGGGCACCAGCTCATCGTCGGCGAGGCCTTCGCGGTGGAAGACGCGGCGCGGGCTGTTGCCAAGGATTACCCGGGCACGGCCTTCCTCATCGGCTCGTCCTTCAAGCCGGATGCGGCGCTGCCCAATTTCGCCACCTTCGACAACTATATCCAGGACGCCTCGTATCTCACCGGCATGATCGCCGGGGCGATGACCAAGAGCGGCAATATCGGCATGGTCGGCGGCTATCCGATCCCCGAGGTCAACCGCCTGATGAACGCCTTCATGGCGGGGGTCAAGGAAGTGAAGAGCGACGTGAAGTTCCAGGTGGCCTTCATCGGTTCGTGGTTCGACCCGCCCAAGGCCAAGGAAACGGCGCTGGCGCAGATCGATGCCGGTGCCGATCTCCTTTATGCGGAACGCTTCGGCGTCTCCGACGCGGCGAAGGAGAAGGGCATCCTGGCGGTGGGCAACGTCATCGACACGCAGGCCGATTACCCGGATACCGTCGTCGCCTCCGCCTTGTGGCATTTCGAGCCGACGCTCGACCGCGCCATCGCCAAGGTGAAGGATAAGAGCTTCACGGCGGAAGATTACGGCGCCTTCTCGTTCATGAAGGAAGGCGGTTCGTCTCTCGCACCCTTAGGCACCTTCGAGAGCAAGGTGCCGGCCGATATCGTGGCCAAGGTGAAGGAGAAGGAGGCGGCGATCAAATCCGGCGCCTTCACCGTCGCCATCGACGACAACGAGCCGAAATCGAGCTGATGAAGGCTGATGTGAGCGCTCAGCCGGGGGAGATCGTCCTCCGGCTGAGCGGCATTTCCAAAAGCTTCGGGAGCCTCCAGGCCAATGACGGGATCAGCTTCGATCTCGCCAAGGGCGAGGTGCTGGCGCTGCTCGGCGAGAATGGCGCGGGGAAGACGACGCTCATGAACATCCTCTTCGGCCATTACCTGGCCGATGCGGGATCGATCGAGGCGTTCGGGGCGACGTTGCCGCCGGGACGGCCGGCGGCGGCACTCGATGCCGGCATCGGCATGGTGCATCAGCATTTCACGCTGGCCGAGAATCTGACCGCCCTCGAGAACATCGTGCTGGGGACGGAGAGCCTTTTTGCCTGGCGCGCGGAGACCAAGGCGGCGCGGGCGCGGGTGGCGCAATTGGGCGCCGATTTCGGCCTCGCCGTCGATCCCCTGAAGCGCGTTGCCGATCTCTCGGTCGGCGAGCGGCAGCGGGTGGAGATATTGAAGGCGCTCTATCGCAACGCCCGCATCCTCATCCTCGACGAGCCGACGGCGGTGCTGACACCCCAGGAAAGCGAGGCGCTGTTCGCCACCTTGAAAAAACTGGTGGCGCGGGGACTGGCCATCATCTTCATCAGCCACAAGCTGCATGAAGTGCTGGCGGTGAGCGACCGCGTGCTGGTGCTGCGCCAGGGGAAGCTGGTGGCGGGGCGCGCGACCCAGGGTGCGACGCGCCAGGAACTGGCTGAGATGATGGTGGGACGGCCGGTGCCAGCACCGAAGGTCGAGCCGCAAACGCCGGGGGCGGAAGTGCTGCGGCTCGATCGCGTGACGGTGCTGGGCGCGCAGGGGCGCCCGGAGCTTGAGGCCGATCTATCCCTGCATGCAGGCGAGATCGTGGGATTGGCCGGCGTGAGCGGCAACGGGCAGGCAGTGCTGGCTGATCTCCTGAGCGGGCTGGTGCAGCCCAGCGCCGGTACTTTCACCATGCTGGGCGACAGCATCACGGTGACCGACGCCGCCGGCATGGTGGCGCGCGGCGTCGGGCGCATTCCCGAAGACCGGCATGCGGTGGGCCTCATCGGCGACATGTCGATCACCGAGAACATGATCGCCGAGCGTTACCGGGAAGCGCCGTTCAGCAAACGGCAGCTCATCGACTGGAAGGCGGCGAAGGCGTTTGCGGAAGGCATCATCAAGGGTTTCGATGTGCGCTGTCCGGGCCCAAGCGCCACAGCGCGGCTGCTGTCGGGCGGCAACATGCAGAAGCTGATCCTGGGGCGCGAGATGGCGGGCGACCCGAAGCTCATCCTCGCCGCGCAGCCGACGCGCGGGCTCGATATCGGCGCGGTCGGTTATGTGCATGAGCAGCTCCTCAAAGCGCGCGCACGCGGCGCCGGCATCCTGCTCATTTCCGAAGACCTCGATGAATTGCTGGCCTTGAGCGACCGCATCCAGGTCATCTATCGCGGGCGCCTGTCGGCATCATTGCCGCGCGAACGCTTCTCGGTGCCGGAGATCGGGCTGATGATGGCGGGGCATGGATTTGGAGGCGCGCATGCGGCTTGAACCCCGCGCCGAGACACCCTGGATCATCTGGCTTGGCGCGCCGCTTGCGGCGGTGGCGGTCAGCCTGGTGCTGGCGGCCCTGCTGGTGCTGTGGAGCGGGGCCGACCCTTTCGGCGTCTTCGGCCTCGTCATCAGGGGGGCCCTTGGTTCGCAATTCGCCCTCTTCGAGACATTGACGCGGGCGACGCCGCTCATCTTCACCGGATTGGCCGCCGCCGTCGCCTTTCGGGCGCGGCTGTGGAATATCGGTGCCGAGGCGCAGCTTTACGGCGGCGCCGTGATGGCGGCGTTGCTGGGGACGGGTCTGCTGCCGCTGCCCGGCCCGATCCTGGTGCCCCTTCTGCTCATTGCCGGTGCGGTTGCGGGCGCGCTGTTGCTGCTGGGGCCGACCCTCATGAAGACGCGCTTCGGCGTCGATGAGGTCGTCACCACGTTGCTCTTGAATTTCATCATCCTGCTCTTCGTTTCCTTCCTGCTGGAAGGGCCGTTTAAGGACCCGATGGGCATGGGCTGGCCGCAATCGAGGAAGGTGATCGAGGCGGCGCATTTGCCCAAACTCATTCAAGGGAAACGGCTGCATCTGGGGTTCCTCATCGCCTGCGCCATGGCCTGTGTCGTGTGGTTCATCAACACGAAGACCATCCACGGTTATGAAATGAAGGCGGTGGGCTTCAATGCGCGTGCGGCGCGCTTTGCCGGCATGAAGGTCGACCATGTGATGGTGAAGGTGGCGCTGCTCTCGGGCGGCCTCGCGGCCCTTGCCGGCGTTTCGGAAGTGATAGGCCTCAAGGGCAATCTGACGCTCGATCTCAGCCCCGGCTTCGGCTATGCGGGGATCGTGGTCGCCATGCTGGCCATGCTGCATCCCTTGGGCGTTGTCGCGGCCTCGATCTTTGTGGCGGCCATGTTTGTGGGCGCCGATGCGATGAGCCGGCAGGCGGGGGTTCCGAGCTACATCGCCCAGGTGATGGTGGCGACCGCCCTCCTCACTATGGTGGTCGCCATGCTGTTCACCCGATTTCGCTTGAAGTGGCGGTGAGCATGGAAGCGATCGAGATCGTCTTCACGGCAAGTCTCTGGGCGGCGGCGATCCGCATCGCCTCGCCGCTGATCTTTGCGACCCTTGGCGAGCTCATCTGCGAGCGCGCTGGCGTGCTCAATCTCGGCATCGAGGGCATCATGACGGTCGGCGCCTTTGCCGGCTGGTTCACCGTCTATCAGGGCGGCGATCTCTGGGCCGGGATCGTGGTGGCGGCGGCCTGCGGGGCGCTGTTCGGGCTGTTGCATGCGCTGCTCGTGGTGCCGCTGGGATTGTCGCAGCATGTGACGGGTATCGGCATCACGCTGCTTGCGACCTCGCTCACCTCCTATGTCTATCGCGTGTCGCTCCCCGAAGTGACGAGCCCGCCGAAGATCGAGCCGTTCCAGCCGCTGGCCATACCGGGCTTCCGCGATATTCCCTTCCTTGGCGAAGCGCTGTTCAACCAGACGCCGCTTACTTATCTGGCCTTCATCGCCGTGGCGCTTGTTGCCTATATCCTCTATCGCACGCCGCTGGGACTTGCCGTGCGCATGGTGGGCGAGAATCCATCCGCGGTCGAGGCGCAGGGCATCGACGTGACGCTGCTGCGCATCGGCGCGGTGATGGTGGGGAGTGCCTTCATGGCGCTGGGGGGTGCGTTCCTCACCATGTCGGCGTTCAACTCGTTCTATTTCGACATGGTCAATGGGCGCGGCTGGATCGCCATCGCCCTCGTCGTCTTCGGGTCGTGGCGGCCGGGCAAGGCGCTCCTTGGCGCCATTCTCTTTGCGGCCTTCGATGCCTATCAGTTGCGGCTGCAGCAGATCGTGGCCGGTGTCCCCTATCAGTTCTTCCTGATGCTGCCCTATATCCTCTCGATCCTCGCCCTCATCACCATGGCGCGGCGGGCGGGATATCCAAGGGCACTTATGATCCCCTATCGCAAGGGGGAAAGGTAATCGCGATGTTCGATCTCATCATCCGCCACGCCACTTTGCCCGATGGGCGCAAGGACATCGATATCGGCATCACGGGCGGCAGGATAGTCGCGGTCGAGCATGGGCTGCCGGATGCGGGTGAAGCCACGATCAACGCCGCCGGCAATCTGGTCTCGCCACCCTTTGTCGATGCGCATTTCCACATGGACGCGACCTTGAGTCTCGGCCTGCCGCGGCTCAACCAATCGGGCACGCTTCTGGAAGGCATCCAGCTTTGGGGGGAGTTGAAGCCGCATTTGACGCAAGAAGCCATCATGGAGCGGGCGCTGCGCTATTGCGACTGGGCGGTGGCGCGGGGCTTGCTCGCCATCCGCTCCCATGTCGATATCTGCGACCCGCGTCTCCTGGCGGTGGATGCGCTACTCGAGGTCAAGAAACGGGTGAAGCCCTATCTCGATCTGCAGCTGGTGGCCTTTCCACAAGATGGGGTGCTGCGGAGTGCCGGGGCTTTTGATCTGCTGAAGACGGCGCTGGATCGCGGCGTCGATGTGGTGGGCGGCATTCCGCATTTCGAGCGCACCATGGCGGATGGGGCGGCATCGGTGAAGCTGCTTTGTGAATTGGCGGCGGAGCGGGGCCTGCTGGTCGACATGCATTGCGACGAGACGGATGATCCGATGTCGCGCCATATCGAGACCTTGTCGGCCGAGGCGCACCGGCTGGGGATGCAGGGGCGCGTCACCGGCTCGCATCTCACCTCGATGCATTCGATGGATAATTATTATGTCTCGAAGCTCATCCCGCTGATGGCGGAGGCCGGGGTGGCGGCGATCGCCAATCCGCTCATCAACATCACCATCCAGGGGCGGCACGACACCTATCCCAAGCGCCGCGGCATGACGCGGGTCCCGGAACTGATGAAGGCCGGCGTGCCCGTGGCCTTCGGCCATGATTGCGTCATGGACCCCTGGTATTCGATGGGCTCGGGCGACATGCTGGATGTGGCCACCATGGCGCTGCATGTGGGGCAGATGACAGGGCAGGATGCCATGCGCGCCTGTTTCCAATCGGTGACGGAAACGCCGGCGAAGATTTTGCATCTCGAGGGTTACGGGATTGCCCCGGGCTGCAACGCCGATCTGGTTCTGCTCGACGCCGGCGACCCGATCGAGGCCATCCGCCTCAAGGCGGCGCGGCTCAAGGTCCTGCGCCGCGGCAAGGTCGTGGCGGAAGGGCCGGGGGGGGCCATGCGCCTCGACCTTGCCGGACGGCCCGGTGAGGTGACGTTCCATCACCAGGCTTGAGACAAACGGCGGCGCCGCGGGAACACCGGCGCCGCCGTTTCCTCAGAGGCCGATTTCATTCAGGGCGTACCCAGGATGAAATCGTCGCTGCCGAGGGAGGCGAGCTGCACATTGTGCAGGGTGATCGTGCGGTCCGGCCCGAAATCGAGCACCACGTCATCGCCGACGGCTTGGGCATGCGACAGCACGGTGTCGAGATCGGTGGCGCCGGCGATGTTGCGAAGATCGATGCGATCGCCGTCCTGGAAATCGTCGACGATGATGTCACCGAAGCCGAGGAAGGTGTCGTTGCCGGCACCGCCGATGAGGAGATCGTTGTCGCCGCCCACAAGCGTGTCGTTGCCTTCGCCCCCATTCAGCGTCAAGGCCACGTCGCCGGTATGGTTGCGGGCATCGATGGTGTCGTTGCCGCCAAGGCCGTTCACCTCAAGCCGGTCCTGGGCCGTGGCGCTGAACAGCTGGACCTCGGCATAGAGGCCGGTGATATGGGTGACGCCGCCCGCGGTTTCCAGCGTGATGGCATCGTTGCCGGTGGTGGCATTGACGGTGAGGGTGTCAATGGCGCCATCGTCGCCGCCGCTCAAGCTGGCAGCGAAGCCGACGGCCACCGTCCTGACATCGGTGCCGTCCATGGCATTGACCGTGACGTGATCCGTGCCACCCAGCACGCTGACCTCAAGGCGCTCGACGCCATCCAGATCCATGTGGATGTTGGCGACATCGCGGTTGAGGAAGGCGTGATCGCCATCGGCGCCGATGAAGATGTTCTCGCTGGCATTGGAGGCATTGAAGAGCAGCACGTCGGTGCCGGCGCCACCATCGACAACGTCGCTGCCATCGCCCGGATCCCAGACGAAGGTGTCGGTGCCGGCGCCCATGAAGACGGTATCATTGCCCTGATTGCCGTCCATGATGTCGTCGCCCTCGCCGCCGATCAGCGTGTCGCTGCCATTGCCGCCGGAGATGTGATCATTGCCGGCACCGCCATCGAGGGTGAGATGGGTGAGGGCCGCGACATTGCCGACGACAGCAAAGACGTCGTCGCCGATACCGCCGGTGATGGCGATTTCCTCGACACCGATCACGTTGATATTGCCTTGGGCCGGGTCGCCCGTCGCGACAAGGACGGCGCTGCCATTGGCCGCGACCTGGAACAGGTCATTGGCGCCCGTGCCGGCAACCTGCAGCACATCGTTGCCGCTGCCGCCATCGGCCGTGTCGAAGCCTTCGCCCGGGTTCCAGATGATCCTGTCATCGTCATTGCCGCCCAGCAGGACGTCATTGCCGGCACCGCCGTGGAGCGTGTCGTTGCCATTGCCGCCGTCGAGGATGAGGGTGACCCCGCCGGCGGGAACGCCCTTCACCTCCAGCGTATCGTTGCCGTCGAGACCGCGCAGGGCGAATTGATCGGTGCCGATCTCGGCATGCTCGACCCGGACCCGGACGCCGCGGCCGAGGGCTTCGATCTCGCCATTCACAAGCTCGAAGCGCAGGCTGTCATCGCCGGTGCTACCGGCGACATTGACCTCGTCCGCGGCGTTGTCGCCAAGGCCGTCACTGCCGGCAAGGTTCACCGTCACCTGGCGCAGATCGGTGCCGCGCATATCGCCGATCGTGATGCGATCGGTCCCGCCGAGCAGGTTGATCACGGCCCGTTCGACATGGTCGAGATCCATGTTGATATTGGCGATGTTGCGGAAGAGGGTGACATGATCGCCATTGGCCGAGAGGGTCATGTCCTCGCTGGCGTTTGATGCGTTGAAGCGCAAGCTGTCGGTGCCGCTGCCGCCATCGACGCTGTCGTTGCCATCGCCCGGATCCCAGATGAAGAGGTCGTTGCCGCTGCCCAGCTTGACGATGTCGTTGCCCTGATTGCCGTCGACGATGTCATTGCCGTCGCCGCCGATGAGCAGGTCGTTGCCGTTGCCGCCCTTGATCGTGTCGTTGCCGGCGCCGCCATCGATGGTGAGATGGGTGAGCGCTGCCACATTGCCGACGACATCGATGACGTCGTTGCCGGCCTTGCCGATGATCTTGATCTCCTCGACATTGGTCGCTGTGATCTCGCCCGGCTGACTGCCTTCCTTGGCGATGGTAACGCCCGTGCCGTTGGCCGCGATATGCAACACGTCACCGCCCATGGTGCCGCTCACTTCCAGCACGTCCGTGCCGCTGCCGCCATCGGCCATATCGACGCCGTCGCCCTGGTGCCAGAGGAAGCGGTCATCATCATTGCCGCCGATGAGCAGGTCGTTGCCGGCGCCGCCATGGAGCGTGTCGTTACCATCGCCGCCATCGAGGATGATGCCGACGAGCCCCGCCGCAACACCGCCGGCATCGACCATGTCATTGCCGCCGAGGGCGCGGACGGTGACGTGGTCGAGACCGACCTCGGCGTTCTCGACCCGGACCGTGGCGCCGAAGCGGTCGATTTCGATGGCACTGCCGACCGAGCGCAGGGTGATGGTGTTGCTGCCATTGGTGCCGTTGGCGATGACGTCATCGGCGGCACCATCGCCCGCCGTGGCGGAACCGGCGAGATCGACGGTCACAAGCTTCACGTCCGTCTCGTGGAGATCGTCGATGACGATTTGGTCGGTGCCGCCCAGGGTGCGGATGGCGATGTGCTCGACATTGTCGAGGTCCATGCTGATATTGGCGATGTTGCGGCTGAGCAGAGCATGGCTGCCGAGTGCCGAAATATTCATGACTTCATTGGCATTCGAGCCATTGAAGGACAGGCGGTCGACGCCAGCGCCGCCATCGACGACGTCATTGCCGTCGCCGGGGTTCCAGATGAAGACGTCATTGCCGGCGCCCATATGGGCGACATCGCTGCCGCGCCCGCCGGTGATGATGTCATTGCCGGCGCGGCCGTCGATCACGTCGTTGTCGTCGCCGCCATTGAGGACATCGTTGCCATTACCGCCTGTCACTTGGGTCATGTTCGGGATTTCCTTGCGGGGGTTGGGATAGGGGTGCGCGCGTCGCCGGGCGCGCCGGCGGGCCGACACCGCTGCATCCCACAGAGGTGGCTGGCAATCTGGTACGCGCAGCCTCAAAGCTAGCGATCCGCGACGCTCACACATCGGGAGGTTTCCCTATTTTGTGAGGCGGTTTTGGCGATTCGGATGGGCGGGCGATGCAGAATGTGAAGCGCGCGAGCTCTCTTCGGCGGGCGGATGGCGCCCGAAAGCAAGCTTGACCGAGCAGTCAGGATTGGGCAGGATTTCCCTCAAGGCCGCAAAGGCCATTGATAAACATCCGCCCGCAAGGAAAAGGGCTGGATAAACAGGGTTGGTTTGGGCTGCGACGACACGCATGCCCCGTGCTACATCACGCGGAATGGCGTGTGGCCGGGACGTGGCGATTCGCATCCATGCTCCCTGGACGTGCACGAGGCAGAACCGGCAGCCTTTTGGGCTGTCCGCGGGTACCCGGAGGGAAGAGCATGGCGACCAATCTCAAGATCAATGGCGAGCGGCTGTGGGACAGCCTGATGGAAATGGCGCGGATCGGCGCCACGGAAAAGGGCGGCGTCTGCCGCCTGGCCTTGACCGACCTCGACCGCCAGGCCCGCGACCTCTTCGTCAAATGGTGCAAGGAAGCGGGCTGCACCATCCGCATCGACAAGATGGGGAATGTGTTCGCAAGACGCGCCGGCAAGGATAACAGCCTCGCCCCCGTCATGACCGGCAGCCATATCGACAGCCAGCCGACCGGCGGCAAGTTCGACGGCGCCTATGGCGTGCTCTGTGGCCTGGAAGTCATCCGATCACTCAATGACATGAAATACGAGACGCTGCGCCCGATCGAGGCGATCATCTGGACCAATGAGGAAGGCTCGCGCTTTGCCCCGGCCATGGTGGCATCGGGTGTCTTTGCCGGCGTGTTCGACCTCGATTACGGCCTGGGCCGTGCCGATCAGGACGGCAAGACCATGGGCGAGGAGTTGAAGCGCATCGGCTATTACGGCGATGACGAGGTCGGCGGCCGGCCGGTCCATGCCTTCTTCGAGGCGCATATCGAACAGGGGCCGATCCTGGAGGCCGAGAAGAAGAAGATCGGCATCGTCCAGGGCGCGCAAGGCCAGCGCTGGTTCGAAGTGGTGTTCACGGGCCAGGAAGCCCATGCCGGTCCCACACCGATGAAGGTCAGGAAGGACGCGCTGGTCGGTGCCGCACAGGTCATCGCCGCCATCAACCAGATCGGCCATGACAACCAGCCCTTTGCCTGCGCCACGGTGGGCATGATCAATTCCAGCCCCAATTCCCGCAACGTCATCCCGGGCAAGGTCTTCTTCACCATCGATCTCAGGCACCCGGACGACAAGATCCTCTCCAAGATGGCGGCCGAAGCCAAAGCCGCCTGCGAGGCCGCGGTGAAGAAGAACATGCTGGAGATGGACTTCAAGGAAATCTGGTACTCGCCGCCGGTGAAGTTCGACCAGGATTGCGTGGCCGCGGTCAAGAAGGGTGCCGAAGAACTCGGCTTCGATAATCTCGACATCATCTCCGGCGCCGGGCATGACGCCTGCTATATGAACCGTGTCGCGCCCACCGCCATGGTCTTCATCCCCTGCGAGGGCGGCATCAGCCATAACGAGATCGAGAACGCCACCAAGGAGGATTGCCGCGACGGCTGCGACGTGCTGCTGCGCGCCATGGTCGAACGCGCCAATGCGGCTTGAAGGGGTCGGCCTTGTTGACAAACCCCTCACCCCACCCCCTCTCCCCGGAGGGGCGAGGGGCTTTGCAGCGAACTCGCTCGAAACTCCCTCGCCCCGCTTGCGGGGAGAGGGGGTGTCGATGATTGACACTGTCATCGACGTCCGCAAGCTCGGGCTCACTTTCGAGACGCCGGATGCGCCGGTCGTGGCGTTGCAGGATATCGATCTGCAGATCCGCCGCGGCGAGTTCGTGACCTTCATCGGGCCGTCGGGCTGCGGCAAGACGACCTTGATGCGGATCATCGCCGATCTGGAGCAGCCGACCTCCGGCACCGTCACGGTGAACGGGGTCTCACCGCGCGAGGCGCGTCTTAAACGCGCCTATGGCTATATCTTCCAGGCGGCAGCCCTTTATCCCTGGCGCAACATCCAGCGGAATGTCGAGCTGCCGCATGAGATCATGGGTGTTTCGAAGCGCGAGCGGGCCGAGAAGGCGCGGCGCTATCTCGACCTTGTGGGCTTGAAGGGCTTCGAGAAGAAGTTTCCCTTCCAGCTCTCGGGCGGCATGCAGCAGCGCGCCTCGATCGCGCGTGCCCTGAGCTTCGATCCCGATCTGCTGTTGATGGATGAGCCCTTCGGTGCGCTCGACGAGATCACGCGCGACCGCATGAATGAAGAGCTGCTGCGCATCTGGGGCGAGACCAAGAAGACGGTCATCTTCGTCACGCATTCGATCGACGAGGCGGTGCTGCTCTCCACGCGCATCGTCATCATGAGCGCCCGGCCCGGCCGCATCATCGATGTGATCGACAGCAATCTGCCGGCGGTACGGACGCTGGAGACACGCGAGACGCCTGAGGCGCAGGAACTGGCGCACCGCATCCGATTGGGGCTCAAGGCCGGCCATTCCTATGACGAGGTCAAATGAGCAGCGTTGCTCGGGACCTCAAGGAGAAGGCGCTGCCGGTTGCGGCGGTGGTCGCACTCATCATCGTGCTGTGGTACGGGCTCGCTGCCCGGCTTAACTGGACCCAGGTCGAAGACGGGCTGGTGAATGCCGCAGCCGACCAGGCGGCCGAGGCCGAGGCCGAAGCGGCGCTGAATGGCGACAATGGCAGCAGCGACAATGCCGACGCGGGCAGCGAGGACGACGAGAGCCAGTCTTATGATTCGGCAACCGCCGATCCCGAACCCGGCGAGGCGGCGCCCGAAGAAGATGCCGCCGGCAGTGACGAAAGCGACGTCGCACCGGCCCAAGCCGCACCGGCACAGGCTGCCACGGTTGAGAAGCCGCCTTTCATGACGGTGCTGAAGGGCACCTGGGAGATGGAACGCCCTGTCCTTCCCAGCCCGCATCAGATCGTGAAGGAATTCGTCGCCACGACCTTCGCCGAACCGGTCACCTCCAACAAATCCCTCGTCTACCATGCCGGGGTCACGGCATCGGCCACCTTGGTGGGCTTTGCACTCGGGGCCGTGCTCGGCATGATTCTGGCGGCCGGCATCGTGCATCTCCGGACCCTCGACCGCTCACTCATGCCCTGGATCATTGCCTCGCAGACCGTGCCGATCCTCGCCATCGCGCCGATGATCATCGTCGTGCTGGGGAATATCGGCATCACCGGCCTGGTGCCGAAATCGATCATCTCGATGTATCTCTGCTTCTTTCCCGTCACCATCGGCATGGTGAAGGGTCTGCGCTCGCCCGATCCGATGCAGCTCGACCTCATGCGCTCCTATAACGCCAGCACGGCACAGGTGTTCTGGAAGCTGCGCGTGCCGGCTTCCGTGCCCTTCCTCTTCGCCAGCCTCAAGGTAGCGGTCGCCATCAGCCTCACCGGCGCCATCGTCGGCGAGCTGCCGACGGGTGCCGCGGCCGGCATCGGCGCGCGGCTGCTCTCTGGCAGCTATTACGGCCAGACGGTGCAGATCTGGTCGGCGCTCTTCGCGGCGGCCTTGCTGGGTACCGTATTGGTCTATGGCATCGGCGGCATCGAGCGGCTGGTGTTGCGACTAGCGGGGGGGCGGGCATGAAAGCGACGCCTGCCCTGCGCAACAGCCTGCTTGCCGCCCTGCTGCTGCTGGGCGTTGCGATCTATGGCCTTCACGCCATCGGCGTGGCGGAAGCGGCGGGCGCCCTGCCGGTCCCAGCCTGGGTCAGCGTCCTGCTGGTGGTTGCGACCGCCGCCGCGTGGTGGCTGCTTGGCAATCTCAGCGCCATCAGAGGCGTCAAGCTCACGAACTGGCTGGTACCGGCAATCTTCGGCGGCGCCCTGCTCTTAGGCTGGGAAATCGTCTGTCGTGGTTACGGTGTGCCGCGCGTGCTGCTGCCGGCGCCGAGCCAGATTTGGGATGCTTTCTTCCGCGAATTGCCGACATTGATCGACGATTTCCGCCAGACGTTCCTGAAGGCGGTGATTGCCGGCTTCACGATCGGCAATCTGCTGGGCCTTGCCACGGCCCTCATCGTCGACCGGGTGCCGTTCCTGCAACGCGGGCTGCTGCCCTTGGGCAACATGGTCTCCGCCGTGCCGATCATCGGCATCGCCCCCATCATGGTGATGTGGTTCGGCTTTGGCTGGGAATCGAAGACGGCGGTCATCGTCTTCATGATCTTCTTTCCAATGTTGGTGAACGCGCTGGCCGGCCTCAACGCCGCCGACAACATGAGCCGCGATCTGATGCGTTCCTATGCCGCGGGCTACTGGGCGACGTTATGCAAGCTGCGCCTGCCGGCCGCCTTGCCGTTTATCTTCAACGCGCTCAAGATCAACTCGACCCTGGCGCTGATCGGCGCCATCGTCGCGGAATTCTTCGGCTCGCCGATTTCCGGCATGGGGTTCAGGATCAGCGTCGAGGTGGCGCGCATGAATGTCGATGTGGTCTGGGCGACGATTGCGGTGGCGGCCCTGGCCGGGTCGATCTCCTATGGCGTGCTGGCGCTGCTGGAGCGGCATTTCACCTCCTGGCATGCGTCCTTCCGGGGGCGCTGAGGTGGCAAACGGGTTCTTTGGAGTTCTTTGGGCGTTCAACAACAAACGAATGAAAACGGAGGCTTAAAATGGTGCTCAAGAAACTGTTCGGCTCGGCGGTCATCGCCGGCCTGTTGCTGGGTGGTGCCGCGGCGGCGGAGGCCAAGGATGCGCTGACCCTGCAGCTGAAATGGGTCACGCAGGCGCAGTTTGCCGGCTATTACGTCGCCAAGGACAAGGGCTTCTTCGATGAAGTCGGCCTCGACGTCACGATCAAGGCGGGCGGTCCGGACATCAACCCCTCCCAGGTGATCGCTGGCGGTGGTGCCGATGTGGTCGTCGACTGGATGCCGTCTGCTCTGGCAACGCGCGAGAAGGGCGTGCCGCTGGTCAACATCGCCCAGTTCTTCCAGAAGTCCGGCATGATGCTGACCTGCCGCAAGGACGCCGGCATCAAGTCGCCGAAGGATTTCAAGGACCAGACGCTGGGTGTCTGGTTCGGCGGCAACGAATATCCGTTCCTCAACTGGATGAACAAGCTCGGCTACAAGACCGATGGCTCGGCCGGCGGCGTCAAGGTGCTGAAGCAGGGCTTCAACGTCGATCCGTTGCTGCAGAAGCAGGCCGCCTGCATCTCGACCATGACCTATAACGAATATTGGCAGGTCATCGATGGCGGGCTCAAAGCCAAGCAGCTGGTCACCTTCCAGTACGAGAAGGAAGGTGTGGCGACCCTCGAGGACGGCCTCTACACGCTCGATAAGAGCTTGTCCGATCCGGCGATGGTCGACAAGCTCGCCCGCTTCGTGAAAGCGGCACAGAAGGGCTGGGACTGGGCGGTGAAGAACCCGAAGGATTCGGTCAAGATCGTGCTCGCCAATGACGCGACCGGCGCCCAGACCGAGAAGCATCAGCTGCGCATGATGAAGGAGATTGCCAAGCTGGTCGGCAAGAACCCGAAGGGTACCGGCTGGCTGGATGATGCCGCCGCCGAGCGCACGGTCGAGACGCTGATGTCGGGCGGTTCCGACCCGGTCATCACCAAGAAGCCGGAAGGTGCCTGGACCCACGACATCATCGAAAAAGCCAACGCGATGTAAGTCGCCGCCGCTTTCAGTTTCTCCAAAACTTGAAAACCCCGCCGAGAACATCGGCGGGGTTTTTGTTTTTGTTGGGTGGGATTTTTCAGTTGCCCACCCCCCTCCCTGACCCTCCCCCTCAAGGGGGGAGGGGAAAGAAGGAAGGCTCTATCAATGCACTGGGTGCAGTCCTCTCCCCCCTTGAGGGGGAGAGTTAGAGAGGGGGGTATCTCTCAGCTCTTCGGCCGAATGCGGTTCCAATGGCCCATCTTGCGGCCGGGACGCGCTTCGGCCTTGCCGTAGAGGTGGAGCTTCACATCCGGGTCGGAGAGAAGCTGGGGCCAGGTTTCGACCTCGTCGCCGATGAGGTTGGTCATCACGGTGTCGGAATGGCGCGCGGGGTTGCCGAGGGTGAGGCCGCAGACGGCGCGGACATGCTGTTCGAATTGCGAGGTGACGGCACCGTCCTGGCTCCAATGCCCGGAATTATGGGGACGGGGGGCCAGCTCGTTGACCAGGACCTTGCCGTCCCTGGTGACGAACATCTCGACCGCGAGCAGGCCAATGAGATCGATCTCGGCGGCGATCTGGCGGGCGATGGCTTCGGCGGCGTGTGAGACTTTCGCCGGGACGCCGGCCGGCACCGTCGAGGTGTCGAGGATATGATGCTTGTGATGATTGCGTGCCGGTTCATAGAGCGCGATCTCGCCCGCTGGGTTGCGGGCGACGATGACCGAGATCTCGCAATCGAAATCGATGAAGCCTTCGAGGATGGCGATGGAACCGCCCATCTTCTTCCAGGCGTCGTCGAGATCCATGCCGGCTTCGATGCGCACCTGGCCCTTGCCGTCATAGCCGAAGCTTGCGGATTTGAGGATCGAGGGGGTGCCCAGGGCCGCCACGGCCGCCGGGAGCTCAGCGGCGGATGTGACTTCGCGGAAGGCGGTGACCGGCACGCCGATGCCTTCGAGGAAACGCTTCTCGCGCAGGCGTTCCTGGGTGATGTGGAGGACGCGCGGGGCGGGGCGGGTGGGTTTCACCTTGGCAAGGATCTCGGCCGAAGCGGCGGGGATGTTCTCGAACTCGAAGGTCACGACATCGACCGCTTTGGCAAAGGCTTCGAGGGCGGCGAGGTCGGTGTAATCGGCCACCGTGTTCTTCCACGAGACCTGCGCCGCGGGGCCGTCTTTCTCGGGCGAGAAGATATGGACCTTGTAGCCGAGGCGCCCGGCGGCCAGCGCCGACATGCGGCCCAACTGGCCGCCACCTAGGATGCCGATGACGGAACCCGGCGGCAGGATCTGACCGTTTTCAGCGCTCATCGCCTGTCAGCCCTCACGCGTCGGTTCATGGGCGACGGCGGTCGATTGTCTTTCGCGCCAGGCGGCGAGGCGCTTGGCCAACGCCTTGTCGTTGAGGGCGAGGACGGCGGCGGCGAGGAGGGCGGCGTTCACCGCACCGGCCCGGCCGATGGCGAGTGTCCCCACCGGGATACCGGCCGGCATCTGCACGATGGAGAGGAGCGAGTCCTGGCCCTTCAAGGCGGCACTTTCGACCGGCACGCCGAAGACCGGGAGTTCAGTAAGGCTCGCCGTCATGCCGGGCAGGTGGGCGGCACCGCCGGCGCCGGCGATGATGACCTGCAGGCCCCGCGCCTTGGCGTTCTGGGCGTAGTCGAACATGCGTTTGGGGGTGCGGTGGGCGGAGACGATTCGCGTTTCGGCGGCGATGCCGAGGGCGTCCAGCGTTTCGGCGGCATGGCGCATGGTGGCCCAATCGGATTGGCTGCCCATGATGATGCCGATTTTGGCTTTGCCCATCTTGATCTTGCCGGCGGGGGCCTTGGTCCGCGCCCTGGCGCCAGCCGGCCCGGCCTTGCGTTTCTCTTTTGTTGCCATGGCCTTACGCCTTTCTGACCCCAGCTGGAAAGGCCGCGATTATAGGGACGGGACGACCTTTGGCAAGCGGTGGGGACAACGATATTAACGTCGCTTTAACTGAGTTATGCGCATGATTCGGCGTCATTTTTTGACCCCTGCGCCGGCCTGGGCCAGGAGCCAAAAAGAGATTGCGAGGGCGGCCCGGGGTCGCCAACATCGGTCGCCAGCAGGGGGGCCTGTGGCGGAGCGAAAGGCAGCGGAATGAAGATCAGAGATCGAGCTGGCGGTCCGACGGGGATTGGCCCCGCTGGCGGCGCCCGTCCGGTTTCCAAGGTGGCCAAGGCTGCGAAGACGGCCGCGGCGGCCAGCGTCGATTCCGCCACCTCAGCCGCCCCCGTCGACCAGGCGACCTTTCTAGGACTCAGTGAAAACGAACTGTCGCCCAATGTGCGCGCGGCCCTCACCGCCTTGCTCGATGAAGTGCGCAGCCTGCGCGACGAGCTCGACCGCACCAGGAAGCGCATCAGCCATCTGGAGCGCGTGGCCGATGAAGACGCCATGCTGCCGATTGCCAACCGCCGCGCCTTCGTGCGCGAGCTGACGCGCCTCATCTCATTCTCCGAACGCTACGGCTCGCCGGGCTCGGTGCTCTATTTCGACTTGAATGGCATGAAGCAGATCAACGACCGCTTCGGCCATCCGGCCGGTGACGCGGCGCTGAAGCATTTTGCGACCCTGCTGGTCAACAATGTGCGCGATTCCGATGTCGTGGGCCGATTGGGTGGCGACGAGTTCGGCGTCATCCTGGCGCAGGCAGACGTGGCGCAGGCACAAGACAAGGCCAACCAGCTGCTCTCGGTCATCAGTACATCGCCCTTGAACTGGGACGGGTACGAGATCCAGCTTTCCTGCGCGGTCGGCCTCCATGAATTCCACGGCCAGCAATCGGCGGACGATGCGCTTTCCCAGGCCGACGCCTCGATGTACCAGGCCAAGCGCAAGCATTACGCCGTCAAGAACGGCGCCGATCGCGACGCCGCCGCGGGTGAGGTGGATGACGCAGCAGATGAGGACGAGGCATCGTGACGCGACGCGTCGCCTGCCTCCATTCTGCCGACAGCAACATCGCCATCTTTGACGCGGCTTCCGCGGGGTTCGATTTGTCGCTGCGCCATGTCGTGCGCTCCGATCTGCTGGCGGCGGCTGAAAGTGCCGGCGGATTGACCCCCGACGTCATCGCCATGACCGAGATCGCGCTTCGCCAGGCGGCCGACGGCGCCGATGGCGTGCTCCTCACCTGCACCACCTTGGGCCCCATTGCCGACCGCTTGCGCCTGCCGATGCCGGTATCCGTGCGGCGCATTGACCGGGCGCTCGCCGAAGCGGCACGGGATCGGGCGGGTGGCGGCAGGGTCGTCGTGCTCTATACCTATCCCGGTACGCGCACCGCGACCGAGGCGCTCTTTCGCGAGGTCGCGGGTGCTGCGGTGGAGATGCAATTGGTGGCGGGTGCCTGGGACGCGTTCAGGGCCGGCGCGCATGACCGCTATGGGGCGATGATCGCGGCGGCGGCCGACGCCATTGCCACGGAAGACAGGCGTGTCGCGGCAGGGGCTGGTGCCATTGCTTTGGCGCAGGCCTCCATGGCACCGGCCGGCAGGCTGTGCCGCATCGCCCAGCCACTCGACAGCCCCAGGGCCAGCCTTGCAGCAGCGCTGCTGCCGGGTTAGCGCGCCCCCCCCCATCCCCATCTGCGCTACTTCTTCGTCGCCGCCTCATAGCGCGCCTTGGTTTCGGCACTCATCGGATAGAGGCCGGGGAGCGGCACGCCCCGCGCCACCTCCGCCATGATCCAGGCCTCCATGCGCTCCTGCTCGGGCGCTTCCTTCAGCACGTCGTCGAGGAGGGCCGCTGGGATGACCACGGCGCCATCGTCATCGGCCACGATGATGTCGCCGGGAAAGACGGCAACGCCGCCGCAGGCGATGGGCTGCTGCCAGGCCACAAAAGTGAGGCCAGCGACGGAAGGTGGTGCCGCAATGCCGTCGCACCAGACCGGAAGACCGGTCGAGAGAACCCCGGATGCATCGCGCATGACGCCATCGGTGACGAGCCCCGCAACGTTGCGCTTCACCATGCGGGCGCAGAGGATGTCGCCGAAGATGCCGGCATCGGTGATACCCATGGCGTCGGCCACGGCCACGACGCCGTCGGCCATGTCCTCGATCGCGGCGCGCGTGGAAATGGGCGAGGCCCAGCTGGCCGGCGTCGCCAGATCCTCGCGCGCCGGCACGAAGCGCAAGGTGAAGGCGGGGCCGACGACGCGCGGTTGCCCGGATTTCAGCGGCCTCGTCCCCCGCAGCCACACATTGCGCAGGCCCTTCTTCAGAAGGACCGTGGTGAGGGTGGCGGTGGAGACTTGTTGCAGGCAAGCGATGGCGGCGGGATCGAGCGGCATGACGATTTCCGTTGTGAAAGAGTGTCGCGGCAATGGTGGCATGTCGCGGCCAGCGCTGCAAATAGCGGTGCTGGTTGGCGCTGGCGAAATGTGCCACATTTCGGCATTCGATTTTCACGCAACGACGCGGCCGAGCCTTGCCGTCATGGCTAAACCCACCTCCCCATCATCCAGCAAGGCCGAGTTCCGCGATGACGGGCGGGCTTTGCTGAGCTTTGCCGAGCGCGTGCGCGTTCGTTGCCGCAAATGCCAGGCACCGGGGATCGTCCTGATGCAACGCGATGGCGCGCAAGCGGGGGCGAACTTCCGATGTGGCTCCTGTGGCACGGCGGGGTCGATCGCCGACAAGGACTGGTTCGGGCCGCTGGTTGTCGGCGGCAAGCGGCATTGCCAGTTCTGTGGCCACAGCTGGTCGGTGGCGGCACGGCGCCTTGCGCCGGGCGCTAGGTCACCGCGACATGTGAAAGCGCGCTGCCCGCAATGCGACAAGGAGACACGCAACGTTGCTGTGCTGTCGCCAGGCGTCGTGCCCGGTGAGCCTACCGACCCTTATCTCGGCCTTGCGCTTCTGCTGGTCGCCGAGACACGCTTTGGCCCGCTCTGGTGCTACAACGAAGAGCACCTTAGTTTCTTGAAGGACTACGTCACCGCCAGCCAGCGCCGCCGCACGAATGCGACGACGCACCACTCCATGTTCGTGCGCCTGCCGGCATGGATGAAGCTGGCGAAGAACCGCGATGAGGTGTTGAAGGGGTTGGCTCGCATCGAAGCGATGGCTGCGACATCTCACGCTCTCGGCTAGCGTTCGTCGCTGCATTTGTAATCACGCATACCGTTAGAAATCGGTCGGTGATGTGTTCCCGATGCGAAAGCCAAAATACTAAACAGCGTCTATTTGCCCGCTACGACCCCTTACTGACAGCGCATTTGCCGAGAACCTGGCCATCGGAGCTTCCGCCGAATCTCTTATCGCGTGCTGCGAAGGCATCTTCTGCGGGTTTGGGATTTGTCCGCTTAGAATCAGAGGCAAAGTCGTTTAGCTGTTTCAACTCTGCTTCAGTGAAAGTGGCAATTGTCTCGTCGACGATGCAAGCAAAGTATTTCGGTTGCTTCTCGCGCGACAAGCCATCTGCTTTCCACTTGGCGGCCATGCCATTGGTCAGCATCTCGCGGTATGTCGCCCCTGCCGGATAGATGACGCCTTTGCCTTCACAAACTGCGGAGGCATAGGGATAAAGCTTCATTCCGCGCTGTCGTTCAAAGCTTGCGCCGAATGATTTTAGCGGACCAATCATGTCGTAGAAGTCGTCGTACAGATGGCTTTTTGCAAACTTGTCCACCTGGCGATTCAACTCCGGCGGGGACACTCTAACGATCTGGTCGCCGATGCACTGACGATACGCAACCGGCAGAGACTTGATATCGGTCTTTTCGCTTTCGGCCTGAATCTCGAGCAGACGCGTCCAAACCTCTGAGGCAGAGTCGACGTTTTCAAAGCGTGTGACATACGTATTGTCGGGAACAAGACCCTTAGGCGGCAAAGAGCAAGCGCATAACGCAAGGCATGCAAGACTGGCAGCAAGGCGGAGGGGCATAGCCAATTTCATAGTCGATCTCACGTGAGCTTTGCATATCAATATTAGAGAAAATCGTCGTCTCTCACATTGCACGCTAAAGTATTTTATAAAAAAATCATTCGTGCAATAGTAATCGTCGAAGCAAAGCCGCTGACGAAGGCGAAAGCAATCAGTCGAGATTCTTGGAGGGAGGGGGGTATGAAACTAGCTATTACCAAAGATCAGATTGGAATGATCGTTGCAAAGGCACATGAGCATCTGGCGGCTTGTGTCGCGGCCGAGCTCGCGTCTGGCGGATGGCGCACGCGAATGAGTCCGGATGAGATAATTCGTCTTCATATGACGCCGGAGAAAAAGGACAGTCGAAATGAGATAAGTGAGCTTCTTTCTGGAATTTTATTCTCCGCTCAAAACCGACAAGACGCCAACCGGGTCATACAAGGGTCCGTCCGAGGAAAATGGGAAGGCTTGCGCAAGCTGCTCTTGGATTTCGAGCCCGAAAAAATTCTATCTACCTGGAGCAATTCCGATGAGTTGTTCGACTATATTCGCAAGGCTGACGAAGTTGGTGGTGCAAAGCGAGATGACCCAAGATCAAGATGGCCACAGTTCTGCAAGAGCGTAATGTCTGCATCGCAGTTCATTTCTCGCTTTAGAACGGCCCAAGAGTTCATATGTTGGATTGAGACCTTCACAAAGACACCCGATACTGCCGCCGCGCTGCCCCTCGTCCTTGCAGAAGAGATTGACGGCTTTGGGCTTGCTCTTGCGTGCGACTTTCTCAAAGAGCTTGGCTACGAGCAATTTCCAAAGCCTGATATTCATATAAAGCGTCTTGCTCATCGCTTGCGGATAAGTTCAGCCAACAGCGACTACATGTTACTCCGTGACCTGATGAAATTGGAGCCGCTTCTGGCGTCTTTCAAAATCAGCTTGTACGGGTTTGACAAGTATCTTTGGCTTATAGGGTCCGGCCGCTTCTACTTGGTAGAAGAAGACGGGGTCGAACTGAGCATCGGACGTCAGGCAAGGCCATTCTTGAATCGCATGCGGAAAGCCGGGTATGACGTGGCGGAAGACGCCAAAGCCGACAGCGAACTCGCAGTTGAGTAGCGCAATCTCGAAATATTCGGCGATGGCAAGATCGGAGGAGTATAGACTGTACACCCCTCCGGGCTCCTACACGTCCAGATTGGCGACGTTCAGCGCGTTCTGCTGGATGAATTCGCGTCTGGGTTCAACGAGGTCGCCCATCAGGGTTGAGAAGATTTCTTCCGCCTCGTCGACATGGTTGACCTTCACCTGGAGGAGCGAGCGGACGGCGGGGTCGAGGGTGGTGGCCCAGAGCTGCTCGGGGTTCATTTCGCCGAGGCCCTTATAGCGCTGGATGTCGATGCCCTTGCCGCCGATCTCGATCACGGTGTCGACCAAATCGATCGGGCCGTGGACGTCGATGGTGCGGTCCTTGACGGTGAGGGTGGTGGCGCCGCTGAAGCTTTCGGCAAGATCCGCCTTCATCTGGTCGAGGCGGTGCGCCTCGGCCGAGCGGATGAGGCCGGCATCGATGATGTGCCCCGAGGTGACGCCGCGCAGGCGCCGCTTGAAGGCAAGGCCCCCCTCGCTGTCGGAGAGGCCGGACCAGCCGCGTTCGGTTGCGGGTGAAAGCGTGTCGAGCTTGGCGGCAATCGCCGCGGCAAGCTCCGGATTGGCGGCGGCCTGCGGATTGAGGCCACCCAAAATCGCCGTCTGCTGCACGACATTGACCGAGCCCACCTTGCGGATGAGCGGCTCCATCAGATGCTTGGCCTGTGCTGCCATGTTGACGACACGGCGGAGATCGGCGCCGGCAACCTGCGCGCCGGACCCCAGCGTCAGCACGGCGCCATCGAGCCCTAAGGTGATGAGATAGTCTTCGCGGGCTGCGTCGTCCTTGAGATAGTGCTCGGTCTTGCCCTTGGCGGCGCGATAGAGCGGCGGCTGGGCGATGTAGAGATAGCCCTTCTCGATCAACTCCGGCATCTGGCGATAGAAGAAGGTGAGGAGCAGCGTACGGATATGCGAGCCGTCGACATCGGCGTCGGTCATGATGATGATCTTGTGATAGCGCGCCTTGGCGGCATCGAATTCCTCCGGCCCGATTGAGGTGCCGAGGGCCGCGATCAGCGTGCCGATCTGTTCCGAGGAGAGCATCTTGTCGAAACGCGCGCGCTCGACATTGAGGATCTTGCCGCGCAAGGGCAGGATCGCCTGGTTCTTGCGGTGGCGGCCTTGCTTGGCTGACCCGCCTGCCGAATCACCCTCGACGATGAAGAGTTCAGAGAGGGCCGGGTCGCGTTCCTGGCAATCGGCGAGCTTGCCGGGGAGCGATGAGATGTCGAGCGCCCCCTTGCGGCGGGTGAGATCGCGGGCCTTCCGGGCCGCTTCGCGTGCGGCGGCTGCCTCGACGGCCTTGCCGACAACGCGCTTGGCTTCCGTCGGGTGTTCCTCGAACCATTGCGCCAGGCGCTCGTTGACGATGTTCTCGACCACGGGCCGCACTTCGGATGAGACCAGTTTGTCTTTCGTCTGCGAGGAGAATTTGGGGTCCGGCACTTTGACGGAAAGGACGCAGGTCAGCCCTTCGCGCGCGTCATCGCCGGTCAGCGTCACCTTCTCGCGCTTGGCGATGCCGCTTTCTTCCGCGTACTTGTTGACCTGGCGCGTGAGCGCCGCGCGGAAGCCCTGCAGATGGGTGCCGCCGTCGCGCTGCGGGATGTTGTTGGTGAAGCACAGCATCGTCTCGTGATAGGCGTCGGTCCATTCCATCGCCATCTCGACGGTGATGCCGTCTTTCTCGCCCACGATGATGATGGCCGGGCTGTGGATCGCCGTCTTGCTGCGATCGAGATAACGCACGAAGGCCTCGATGCCGCCCTCGTAATGCAGCTCGACCGATTTCGGTTCGACGGTGCGGTTGTCGGTCAAGATGAGGCGCACGCCGGAATTCAAGAACGCCAGCTCGCGCAGGCGATGTTCCAGGGTCGCATAATCATATTCGGTCTTGGTGAAGGTTTCCTTGGAGGCAAGGAAGGTGACCTCGGTGCCGCGCTGACCGTTGGCATCGCCGACGACAGCAAGCGGCGCTTCGGGATCGCCATGGCGGAAGCGCAGGAAATGCTCCTTGCCGTCGCGCCAGATCTTGAGATCGAGGCGTTCCGAGAGCGCATTCACCACCGAGACGCCGACACCGTGCAGGCCGCCCGAGACCTTGTAGCTGTTCTGGTCGAACTTACCGCCGGCATGCAGCTGGGTCATGATGACCTCGGCCGCCGAGACGCCTTCTTCCTTGTGGATGTCGACGGGGATGCCGCGGCCGTTATCGTTCACCGTGACCGAGCCGTCGCCATTCAGCGTCACCAGCACGCGGTCGCACCAGCCGGCGAGGCTCTCGTCGATGGAGTTGTCGACGACTTCGTAGACCATGTGATGGAGGCCCGAGCCGTCATCGGTGTCACCGATATACATGCCGGGGCGCTTCCTGACCGCATCGAGGCCCTTGAGGACCCGGATGGAATCGGCGCCGTATTCGTCGCCGCCATGGTTCTGGTTCTTGGTTTCGTCGCTCATGGTCAATTACTCGTCACTGAAAATTACGGGGTTGGCAAAGCGCCGTCTTACGCGTCGCTTTGCAGGCGGCCGTCACCGGCCGTGATGAATTGGGCCCAGCCGGAAAGCGGCTGGAAGATGTCGCGCTCGGTGCCGGTCAGCCAACATTGGGCGGAGAGGGCCTGGAGTTCGGCAAAGAGCGCCTCGCGCCGGGACTTGTCGAGATGGGCCGCCACCTCGTCGAGGAGGATGACCGGCGGCTCGCCGCGCCGCCGTGTGGAGAGCCGCGCTTCGGCGAGGATGATGGCGATGAGAAGCGCCTTCTGCTCGCCGGTCGAACAATCGGCGGCGCGCAAGGGTGCTCCTCCTAGATGGCGACCGAAGAGGGTTACGACAAGGTCCGATCGATGCGTGCCCCACGTCGTTATGCCGCTGTCGGCATCTGATCCACGGGCGGCAGCGAGCCGATCGCGCAGCAAATCCTCCGCCTGCAAAGCGGAGTGGGTGCCCAAGGATTCTTCGACCGAACCGGCGACAGTCAGTTCCGCCTGCGGGAAGGGGCCGATGCCCTCCGCCATGGCGGCGTTGAGACTGGCCGCGGCATCGAGGCGGGCGGCAGCGATCGCCACGGCCTGCGCCGCCATTTCGCTCTCAAGGCCGGAGAGCCAGGCATTCATGTCGGTGCCAGACGCCATTGGCGCTTCACCGCGCAGGATCCGGGCCCGTTCGCGCATCGCCTGTTCGTATGAAGCGACGCGGGCAGCATGGGCGGGATCGAGGCCATAGACCAGGCGGTCGAGGAAACGGCGGCGGGAGGATGTGCCTTCCGAAAACAGGCGGTCCATCTGCGGCGTCAGCCACAGCACGGTCAGGATCTCGGCAAAGCTTGCCTGCGAGCGCATGGCGGCGCCATTGAGGCGCGAGACGCGCCGCTCGCGGCCGCTCTGGGCGAAGGCCAGGGGATCGCGACCCGTGCCCAGCGCATGCTCGCCGCCTTGGGCTTGATAACGGCCATGCACCGCCCAGGCGATGCCGCCCTGGCGGCTGAATTCTTCCGGATGCGCGCTGGCGGCAGCGTGGTTTCCGTTCTGGCGGAACTCGACCTCGGCGATGCTTGCCTGGCGCAGGCCGGAGCCGGGGGCGAGATAAGAGATCGCCTCGAGGAGATTGGTCTTGCCGGCGCCGTTGCGCCCGGTCAGCACGACGGCACCCAGGCCCCGATCGAGACCGGTTTCGAAGCTCACCTCGCGGTAATTACGGAAGGAGGTGAGCGAGAGATACGAAAAGCCGTTCGCCACTTGCGTCACATTGCGTGGCGTCGGGGAGGTCTGGTCGGTTCCGCGCAGGGCGTCCGCCATTGCCTCACGCGCCCCCCATCTCAAACACGCCCCATCTCAAACACGCCCCATCTCAAACACGCATGGGCATCAGCACGTAGAGTGCCTGAGCATCGGCCATGTCACGCAGCAGAGTCGGGGCAACCGAATCCGCGAGCTTCAGTTCCAGTCCCTCACCCTCGATCTCGTCGGCGACATCGAGGAGGTATTTCGAGTTGAAGCCGATCTCCATCGCCTGGCCGTCATACTTCACCTCGATCTCTTCCGAGGCGCTGCCGTTCTCGGCGCTGGTGGCCGACAAGGTTAGCATGCCGGGCTTGAGGCTGAGCTTCACGGCACGTGATTTTTCGGAGGAGATGGTGGAGACGCGGTCGACGGCGTCGCGGAACTCCTTGCGGTCGACCTCGAGCACCTTGTCATTGGCAGTGGGGATGACGCGCTGATAATCGGGGAAGGAGCCATCGATCAGCTTCGAGGTCAGGACGACATCGGCAAAGGCGAAGCGGATGCGGCTGTCGGAGAGGGAGACGTCGACGGCGCCGTCGAAATCCTCGATCAGCTTGCGCACCTCATTGACCATCTTCCGGGGCACGATGACGCCGGGAATGCCCTCGGCCCCTTCGGGCAGCGGCATCTCGACCCGCGCCAGGCGGTGGCCGTCGGTGGCGACGGCGCGCAGGCTGGTCTGCTTGCCGGCGGCATAGGCATGCACATAGATGCCATTGAGGTAGTAGCGGGTCTCTTCGGTCGAGATCGCGAATTTGGTGCGGTCGATGAGACCCTTCAAATCGGCGGCCGAGAGGGGAAATTTATGGGCGAGGTCACCGGCATGGATGGCCGGGAAGTCTTCCTTGGGCAGCGTCGCCAGGGCAAAGCGCGAGCGCCCGGCCTTCACGGTGACCTGGCTGCCGTCGGCGGCAAGTTCGAACTGCACCTGGGCGCCTTCGGGCAGCTTACGGACGATGTCGTAGAGCGTGTGGGCGGAGACCGTGACGGCGCCGGGGATGGCGATGTCGGAGGGCACCTTCTCGACCACGGCGAGGTCCATGTCGGTGGCGGTCAGCCCCAGCTGCCCGTCCTTGGCCTCAATGAGCACGTTGGAGAGGATGGGAATGGTGTTGCGGCGTTCGACGACGCTCTGCACATGGCCCAGGGCCTTCAGGAGGAGGGCGCGCTCGATGGTCAGTTTCATGGCCTAACTCAACCCTGTTTCTGGCCGAAGGCGGCTCCGCCCGTCCCGGACGACCTGTCGCGGGATGGCGGCCCGACGCTGTCGGTCCGATCTTTTCCAACCTTGCCTGAAGGTCCCCCGCACCTGGTCAAAAACAGGCGCGGAAACGGCCGAATCGGCCCCTAAATCCCAGCAAGTGGCGGATTATAGCAGGTTAGTCCCGGCGCAACAGGGTTTTGTGCCGATTCCCAACCACCGGCAGGAGGCCGCAACCCCGCAGAATACTTGGCGAAATTCAGCCTTCCAGCATGCGCTTCAGGAGGTCGATATCCTCGGCAAAGGAGATGTCGCCAGAGGCCAATTCCTCGACCTTTTTGACGGCATGCATGACTGTCGTGTGGTCACGCCCGCCGAAGGAGCGGCCGATATCGGGCAGCGATTTGGTGGTCAGCTGCTTGGCGAGATACATGGCGATCTGGCGGGGCCTTGAAACCTGGCGGGCGCGGCGCGGCGAGCTCATATCGGCAAGCTTGATGTTGTAATGCTCGGCGACGCGGCGTTGGATTTCCTCAATGGTCACAGACCGATCATTGGCGCGCAGCAGGTCCTTCAGGAGTTCCTGCGCGGATTCGACCGAGACGGGGCGCCCCACCAGTGTCGCATGGGCAATGATGCGGGTGAGTGCCCCTTCGAGCTCGCGCACGTTGGAGGAGATGCGGTGGGCGAGGAATTCCAGGACCTTGCCCGGAATGTCGATCGGCGCAGCTTCAGCCTTCGCCTGCAGGATGCCGAGGCGCAGTTCGTAGGTGGTGGGGTGGATGTCGGCGACGAGCCCCCAGCCAAAGCGGGTGCGCATGCGCTCCTCGAGCCCCTGCAGGTCGGAGGGCGACTTGTCGGCCGAGAGCACCACCTGCTTGTTCTGGTCAAAGAGCGCGTTGAAGGTGTGGAAGAATTCTTCCTGGGTCGATTCCTTGCCGATGATGAACTGCACGTCGTCGACCATGAGCACATCGACCGAGCGGAACAGCTCCTTGAAGGCCATGGTGTTCTTGTTCCGCAAAGCGCGGATGAACTGGTACATGAACTTCTCGGCCGAGAGGTAGATCACCCGCTTTTGCGGCTGCTTCTTCTTGATGTGATGCGCGATCGCATGCATGAGATGCGTCTTGCCGAGGCCGACGCCACCATAGAGAAACAGCGGATTGAAGGGCACAACATCGCTTTCGGCGACGCGCAAGGCAGCGGCATGGGCCAGTTCGTTCGACTTGCCGACGACGAAATTGTCGAAGGTGAGGCGTGGGTCGAGCGTGGCGCTGACTTCGGCCAGGCCATCAGCCTCGTTGATGGCGGCGCCGGCAATTTGCGGCAGCGCATCGGCGGGCGCGGCATGGTCGCCGGCAACCGGTGTTTCCATCATGGCATCGTCGAGGGCCGAATCATCGCTTGCTGCGGCGTCGCGCGCATCGACGATCACCTCGACCGAGCGGATCTCCGGGCATTCGGAGGTCCACAGCGCCATGATGCGGTCGGCGTAATGCGTCGCCACCCAGTCGCGCATGAAGCGTGAGGGCACGGCGACGCGCAAATCCTGTCCGCGGCGGCCGGCCAGCGTTAGGGGCTTCAGCCAGGAGCGAAACGTGGCTTCGCCGAACTCGGCACGCAGGCGGCCGCGGACTCGGGCCCATTGCGCGTTGAGGAGCGAATCGCTGCCGGCTTCAATCATGGCTTTACCCCCAAGAGCACTCATATTCGCATTCATGTCGTCGTTACGGCTCATCAGGCGCGTCAATCCTGCATCCAGGGAAGGCCGGAAGCCTTCCAGCCATTCATGCGCCCACGATGGTTGTCGCCGTCCTTGTCGCCTTCGAAGCCGCCGGCCACGTTGAAGCAGGGGCAAAGCCCCGCTTCGGTCATGGCGATGGCCGCAGCGCGCGAGCGCGCCCCGGAACGGCACAGGAAATAGACCGGGCCGCCGGCATCGCCCAATTGCGCCTTCACCTTGGCGGCAAAGTCGGGGTCGACCGCCATGGCGGGATAGACCTGCCAGGAGGCGAGGACGACCTTCTTGGCGACGGAACTGAGATTGGGCACGCCCACGAAGCTCCATTCGGGCTGGGTGCGGACGTCCACCAGGCGGGCTTTCGGATCGGTCTGGAGCGCATCCCAGGCGGCTTGGGGCGTCACGTCGCCTGCATAGTTTCCAGATTGGCTCATACCGTCATACCCCGCAGAAAAAAACATCCCCACCACCAGCACGGAGACTCACGCGCCCTGGCGCAGGGCGTGGCTTCCGGAGCGGCGGCGGTCTTGATAGATAACTTAAGCCCGCACGCCGAAACCGTTGGGGTTTGGTGCGTAAGGCTGCAACCAATGCGCGAGAATGCCGTGGAGGCGCGCAATGTAACCGTGACTTGGCTGCCACAGGCTTCGGCGGGGAAAAACGGACGCTGAAAGCGGGCCGGAAAGGGTCATAATCCCAGACTTCCGGCTGTTATCCACAGGCTCCGCGCGCAAGCTGCGGAAACCATGGATGGCGCAATGATGGAACGTATCGTCACGCATCATAGGTCTTTGTTTTTTATGACTAATTTTCCCGTGATCAAGCCCCTTTTCGGAGCTTCGGTCAACGCCCTGTCCGCGACCGAAGGGGACTCTACGCGCGCGCTTTAACCCTTGCAACAAGTCCGAATCGAGAACGGATTGGAATCGACTCAAGGGGAGGCACCTGTGGCCGAATCAACACAGATTCAGCCGCCGGTGGCGGGGTGCGGCCTACAACGGATGGTGGCGTAGACCGCCAGAACCCACAAACGAAACCGCGGCCTTCGAGAGGAAGGCCGCGGTTGTTGTGAGCACTACCAAGCCCTTGCGGGTGGCGGCTGAAGCTTTGCCTTGTGTCTCAGGCGAGGGCGCGGACGGCCTTGGTCAGGCGCGACATTTTGCGCGCTGCGGTATTCTTGTGCAGCACGCCATGAACGACGCCACGGGCGAGTTCCGGCTGGGCGGCCTTCAGGGCGGCTTCGGCGGCGGCCTTGTTGCCACCAGCGATCGCCTCTTCGGCCTTTTTGACGGCCGTCTTCAAACGGCTGTTGTTGGCGCGGTTGCGCGCGGTGCGAACTACGGTCTGGCGAATGCGCTTTTCCGCGGACTTATGATGAGCCATGGGAGCAATACCTGCTGTGAAACGTCGGAATTTCTATTGGCGGCGGGTTATACAGAGGGGCAGGGCAGGCGTCAACCGCTGCAATTGGGCGATATTTTCCTGATGAATATCAGTGTGTTGATGGCGTTTGGCAAATGCCGCCCTGCAGCCAGCGCAGGGCCCGATGCCCCTGAAATCATTGGACTTGATGGGGCAGAGAGCGGCATAACCACCCTCATCCGACGCAGTTTCAGCCCGATTGGCGCCGTTTCATGACTATTGTCCCGTTTTTGAAGATGCATGGCCTTGGCAACGACTTTGTCGTGCTGGACGCGCGCAAGCAGAAACTGGACCTGACGGTGAAGCAGCGCCAGCGCCTGGCGGACCGGCATATGGGTGTCGGCTTCGACCAGATGGTGACGCTGGAAAACCCGGTTTCAGCCGGGGCCGACGTCTTCATGCGACTCCACAATGCCGACGGCTCCGAGGCGCGCGCCTGCGGCAACGCCACGCGCTGCATCGCCGCGCGCATCATGGGCGAAAAGGGCCACGGCAACGTCGTGATCGAGACCGTCTCCGGTCTGCTTGCGGCCGAGGCGATCGGCAACGGCCATATCGCGGTCGATATGGGGCCGGCCCATCTCGACTGGCAGGACATTCCGGTGGCTGCCGCTTGCGACACGCTGCACATGCCGGTGGCGCTGGGGCCTGTTTCCGATCCCGTCGGTGTCAATGTGGGGTCGAGCCATGCTGTCTTCTTCGTCGATGACGTTAATGCCATCGATTTGCCGCTGATCGGCCCGCAGCTTGAAAACCATTCGTTCTTTCCCAATCGGGCCAATATCGAATTCGCGCAGATCATCGGCCCGGACCGCATCCGCATGCGGGTCTGGGAGCGCGGCGCCGGCATCACGCTGGCCTGCGGATCCGGTGCCTGCGGAACCCTGGTCGCGGCGGCGCGGCGCGGCCTCACGTCAAGGAAGGGCGAGGTCATCGTCGATGGCGGCACGCTCACCATCGAATGGCTGGAAAACGGCCATGTCCGCATGACGGGACCGTGGACGCTGTCCTATGAAGGCCAGATCGATCTCGATGCGCTCGTGAACGGTCATGGCTGAGACTATTCGGGCTGAAGAAGAAATTCTGGCCCCGGTCGAGGAGGCGCGCCGTCCCGGCGAGCCGCAGCTCGTCACCTTCGGCTGCCGCCTCAACGCGTTCGAGAGCGAGGTCATGCGCAATCACGCCAGTGCCGCGGGATTGGGCGATGCCATCATCTTCAATACCTGTGCGGTGACGTCCGAGGCCGAGCGCCAGGCGCGCCAGGCCATCCGCAAGGCGCGGCGCCTCAACCCGGAGGCGCGCATCATCGTCACCGGCTGTGCCGCGCAGATTTCGCCAGAGACTTACGCGGCGATGGCCGAGGTCGATGCCGTTCTTGGCAATGAGGAGAAGCTGAAGGCGGAGAGCTTTGCAGCCCTTTCCCTCTCGCGCGAGCCGGTGGTGCGGGTCGCCGATATCATGACGGTGACGGAGACGGCGCCGCATCTGATTTCCGGATTCGCCGCCCGCGCCCGCGCCTTTGTCGAGATCCAGCAGGGCTGCGACCATCGCTGCACCTTCTGCATCATCCCCTTTGGCCGCGGCAACAGCCGCTCGGTCGCGGTCGGTGCCATCGTCGAGCAGATTCGCGCGCTTGTCGCCAATGGTGTCCGCGAGGTGGTGCTGACCGGTGTCGACATCACATCCTACGGCGGCGATCTGCCGGGCAAGCCCAGCCTTGGGGCGCTCACGCGCCGCATCCTCAATCTGGTGCCCGACCTGCCGCGTTTGCGCCTGTCGTCGCTCGACGTGGTCGAGGTGGATGACGAGCTGAAGCGCATCATCGTCTCGGAAGAGCGGCTGATGCCGCATCTGCATCTGTCGCTGCAGGCCGGCGATGACATGATCCTGAAGCGCATGAAGCGCCGCCACAGCCGCGATGACGCCGTCCGCTTCGTGCGCGAGATGAAGGCGATGCGGCCCGACCTCGTCTTCGGCGCCGATCTCATCGCCGGCTTCCCGACCGAGACGGAAGCGATGTTCGAGAACAGCTTGCACCTCATCGACGACTGCGACCTCACCTTCCTGCACGTCTTTCCCTATTCGGCGCGCAAGGGCACGCCGGCTGCGAAGATGCCGCAGGTGCCGGGGAACATCCGCAAGGAGCGCGCGCAAGTCTTGCGCGCCCGCGGCCTTGCGCGGCAGAAGGCCTACTTCGCGCGGCTTCTGGGCGCACCGGCCCGCGTGCTGGTGGAAAAATCCGAAGACGGCCGCGCCTTCGGCCACAGCGATCATTTCGCACCCGTCGCTTTGAGCTTCGGCGTGCCGCCCGGCACCATCATCGAAACCCGTATCAACGGGGCGACGGACGAACATCTCACGGCTACCGCCGCCTGATTTCTTGAATTGATCCCATGACCAACAGCAGCAGCAACGAAAAGCGGGGCTGGTTCCAGCGCCTGAAGGACGGCCTCAGCCGCTCCTCGACCAAGCTTACCGACAGCATCACCGGCATCTTCACCAAGCGGAAGCTCGACCGGGCGCTGCTCGATGAATTGGAAGAGGCGTTGATCGCGGCCGATCTCGGCCCGGCGACGGCGGAGAAGCTCACCAAGGCGCTGGCCAAGGACCGTTTCGACAAGGAAGTGACCTCGGACGAAGTGCGCCGCCTCTTCGCCGACGAGATCGCCAAGCTGCTCGATCCGGTCGCCAAGCCGCTGGTCATCACGCAGAAGCCGCATGTGGTGCTGGTGGTGGGTGTCAATGGTTCCGGCAAGACGACGACCATCGGCAAGCTGGCGCGGCTCTACCAGGGCCAAGGCAAACGCGTCATGCTGGCCGCCGGCGACACCTTCCGCGCTGCGGCGGTTGAGCAGCTCAAGATCTGGGGTGAACGGGCCAACGTGCCGGTGATCGCCCGCGGCGAGGGCGCCGATCCGGCGGGTTTAGCGTTCGATGCGTTGACCGAAGCCAAAGCCAGCGATATCGACCTTCTCCTCATCGACACGGCCGGGCGCCTCCAAAATAAGGCGGGCCTCATGGAAGAACTCGCCAAGATCGTGCGCGTCATCAAGAAGGTCGACCCATCCGCCCCGCATGATTGCCTGCTGGTGCTGGACGCGACCGTCGGGCAGAACGCGCATTCCCAGGTCGATATCTTCAAGCAGATCTGCCAGGTGAGTGGCTTGGTCATCACCAAGCTCGACGGCTCGGCCAAAGGCGGCGTCCTCGTGGCTCTTGCCGAACGCTTCGGCCTTCCCGTGGTGGCCATCGGCGTCGGCGAGGGCCAGGACGATCTGAAGCCCTTCGCCGCACAGGAATTCGCCCGCTCCTTGATGGACGTCGCCTAAGCTGGTGACGGCGTTTAGGGCCTTTGCAGCAAGAGCCCCCTAGAAGGTCACTGTTCCATGGTCTTCACGGGGTTGCGCTGGGTCGCCACCCGTCATCGCCGCGCCTATGGCGGCCAGTCGATAAGCGACGTCCTTTAATCCGCTGCTGTCCCAGTATTCGCCGATCGTCCCGGTGAGCACCAGAATGCAGAGCTGCGGGTCGGTCTTGCCGCCGGGAAACCAGGGGGCCCAATCATCCTGCCACAGGCTGTCGATCAGACCGGCGTCGCGCGAGAGCGCGACTGTTCCGCTCAGCGTCGCAAAGGTCTTCGCGCCTTGGAACGTTGCAACCGCCTGCGGGTTGGCGTCGAGTTCGGCGATCTTGGGGCTGTCGATAGCACTGGCGAAATAGGCGCGACCGTTCGGTTCCAGTTTGGCCAGCGCCATGGGGCGGGCATGCAATGTCCCGTCCCGACGCGCGCTGACCAGGATGACCGTGTCGATCCCCGCGACGATATCCTGAAATTTCTTAGCCTGATCCATGCTGCCGTTTCCTTTGCACTGTCACTTGGCAACGCAAAGGATGCTGCGGTGGTTCCGCTGGCGGCTTATTTGAAGGCGGCGCAGGCGATGCGGGCGCCGGCACCGCCGATGGGCTGGCTGGTGTAGTCGTCGGGGGCCGCATGAACGACAATGGCAAAGCCGTCCTGATCGGCAAGCTTGGCTTGGTGGTGGCCGCCCTTCACCGCCGAGAGGGTCGAATAGAGTTCGACATTGAGGCTGCCGTCGCTGGCGACAAAGACATTGGGCAGGTCGCCGGCGTCATTGGCGTGGTTGTTGAGAAGACCATGGACGACCTTGTCGCCGCGGTGGACGTGACCGCCGGCATTGGCGAATTTGGCGTCGCCGCAATCGCCCTTCTCATGAAAATGCATGCCATGCCAGCCAGCGGGCAGGCCCTTGGCCTCGACCCGCAGGAGCACACCCTTGGGCGCGCTTGTGACCGTGACCGTACCGAGAACGGCGCCGTCCGTGCTCTTCAAGTCGGATGTCAGATGTTGCGGCTCATCGGCCAGAGCGAGGGGCGCCAGCACACCGACGATTGCACTGAGAAGACCGGTCAGAAGCGGAAGGCGCAAAAAGGGGGTCATGAAGCTCTCCTTGAAATAAGCGGGTCAGCCGCCGATCTTGTGATGCATCGCCGGGAAGGGAACGCCGCAGTCTTGGCCTTCGTTCCTGACACCGGCCTTACCTGGAAAGGATGACTGATCGATGCGCCTGTTGCAGTTGATGTCGGCGGCTTTACTGACTGTGGCCGGGATGGGTGCCTTACCCAATCTGGTCCTGGCGCAGCAAGAGATCGGCGCGGTCTCTACCACGTTCCGCCTGATGAGTCCCAACGATAAGGTCGTCATCGAACGCTATGACGATCCCAAGGTCGACAACGTCTCCTGCTATCTGTCGCGGGCCGAGACCGGTGGCTGGAGCGGGGCGATGGGATTGGCGGAAGATCCCAGCCGCTTCTCGATCGCCTGCCGCGCCGTCGGGCCCGTGACGATGAAAGGCAAGATCCCCACCGACAAGAAGGGCGAGGTGGTGTTCTCGGAAGACACGTCGATCATGTTCAAGGAACTGCGCATCAGCCGCTTCTACGACACGCAGAAGAACGTGCTGGTCTATCTGGTGTGGTCGACCAAGCTCATCGACGGTTCGCCCTACAATTCGATTTCGGTGGTGCCGCTGAATTAGAGGGTCCGGCCACCAACGCCGCAAATCCGCCGCATTTTATGCGTCTCATCTATCGGTCGGCGCTGACCTATGCGGTTTTATCTATGGCACCATCGAAACAAGCGATTGGGCAGGCTGTCACCGATATGTCATGGTCCGGCCCATCATGCAGCATACGCTTTCCCTCTCCATGACCCTCCTTGTCCTGCTCGCGGCCGTGATGCACGCCAGCTGGAACGTGATGGTCAAGATCGGCAACGACACCCTGCTCAATATGGGGCTCACCATGGGCCTCGCCGGGTTCGTGGCCGTGCCGTTCCTGTTTGTGACCGACGTGCCGGATCCGGCGAGCTGGATCTATCTTCTGGGCTCGCTGGTGACGCATCTTGGCTATTACCTGTTCCTGGTGCTGGCCTACCGGCATGGCGAATTGTCCCAGGTCTATCCGATCGCGCGTGGCTCGGCGCCGTTGCTGGTCGCGGTCTCGGCCTGGCTGCTGCCGCCCTATGAGATGCTGGCGCTGTGGCAGATGGCGGGCGTTGCCGCGATCTCGATCGGCATTTTGTCGCTGTCGGTGGAAAAGCCGCTCTCGGGTGCGCATAAATGGGAGCCGGTGGCATTCGGCCTGCTCACTGGCATCTGTATCATGGGCTACATGCTGTGCGACGGGCTGGGTGTGCGCGCCGCCGGGGAAACCGAGGCGCAGCAATTCGGCTATATCGCCTGGCTGTTTGCCCTCGACGCGCCGATGCTGGTGCTGTTCTGCCTGTGGCGGCGGGGGCTGAAACCGGCGCTCGGCTATTGGTCCACTGCATGGAAGCTGGGCCTTGCCGGCGGCTGTCTCTCGGCCGGGGCCTATGGCATCTCGATCTTCGCCATGAAGAGCGGCGCTTTCGCCCAGGTGAGCGCCTTGCGCGAAACCAGCGTCATTTTTGCCGCCATCATGAGCACGTTCCTGTTGAAGGAGCGCTTCCGCAAGCGCCGTTATGCCTCGGTCAGCCTGGTGGCGCTGGGGGCCGTCCTGCTGCACTAGCCGGGCGGATTTTCCGAATGCGACAGCGTTCTGAAACTTTTCTGTAGCGCCGTTGTTGTCACTGCTGGAGGGATGGGGCGCGTGCTAGGAAGCCCCGTCCAAGGCGGCGCGGCGCAGAGGTATCGCGCCGGCCATTCTTTCGGCATGAACGCGTATGAGCAGCACCCTTTCCTCAACCTCGGATCCCGCCCCTGCCGCCGCCATGGCGCCCCCGGCATCGGGGCGCCTATCCTATGAGAGCTTCCTACGCGTCAAACAGGGGATCGGCAGCGAGGCACTCCGTGCAGCCGGACTGCCGGCGGCCGAGCACCTCTCCTATGACGCCTATGTCGCTGCCCTCAATCGCAAGGCGGCGGAGTTGCGGGGCGTCGAAGATATGCCGGCGGCTCGGCCCCAGACGAAGACCGACCGCGCCGACGCCAAACGCATCGCCTGGGCGAGCTTGGTGGTCGTGCCCATCGCCCTGGTCTTTGTGGTGCTCGTCGCCGATATGTTCAAGGACCGGCCCGATGGCGTGGTCTTGCCCAATGCCGGCGAAGCGGTGGCGGCACCGCTGACTGGCGAGGGGTTGCCGGTGGCACTGGTCATCACGAATACGGAGGAGATGCCGTTTTTGATCCCACCCGGGGATGATGTGGCACTGATGCCCGCCCATTTCGACACGGCGCTGTCGCCGCCGCCCCCTCTACCGGAAAGGGTTGAACTATTGCCGGCCGCAGCCGAGGCAGCCGTTGCACTTCCTGTCCCAGCGGTAAAGCAGGGAGAAACGCCCTCCGTTAAAACAAAAGCGCCGGTTGCCAAGAAGAAAGCCGCAGCAGCGCCTGGGGAACCTGCCAAGGTGGCCGCCAAAGCGCAGAAGACGCAGAAGACAACGGCCAAGCCGACGCGTCCATCGGCCAAGGAAGAAGGTGGCTTCTGGCAGCCCTTGCTCGACCTCCTCCATGGCGAGGTCGCGCGTGGCAAGCATCGCGCACCAGCCCCCAAGGACCGTTCCGGCCGGTAAATCGCCGCTGCCCTGCAATCCTTCTGTGGCTTGCGGGTGCGGCCGCAGCCCGTTCTGGGCGACATGCCAGCACCGCCGTCACCTGCCTTGGCAGAGAGCGTCGCCATCGCGACGGGGCGGCAGTCGCCATCCGCGCTTGGCTTTCCGCATCTGGATGCCTAGTGTGCCGATCACGGCTTTTTTTGTGGACGTCCGTGGCCGGTGGCGCAAAGGTGTGCGCAAATCGGCCTGGTTTGGGGCCCTATTTTGGATTGCGGGACAAGAAACGATGTCGGCTTCGGCCAAGGATCTGCCAGACGCGGACCTCGAAAACCTCATTCGCGAGAAACAACGCCAGGCCCTGGCCGAGCCGGGAGTGCGGGCGCAAGCCCGGGTCCCGCTCCATGGCGCTGGCGAGCGCCACGGCAATGGCTTCAAGGACGATCCGCCCATGGCGCCGCCGGCCCCCGCGGCGTCGAGCCGCCTCGGCGGCGGGCCGACCCTTGAAATCGACCCCTCGGACCGCGTCCTGCCGGTGATTGGAGCGGAGCGCCGCCGTGCGTCGCTGGTCCCCCTCATCGTCGTGGTGGTGGCCGTCGCCGCGATCGCCGCGGTCGTCACCTGGACGCAGCAGGGCAGCGGCAATTTCGCCATATTCGCATCGCCGACGCCCACGCCCGCGACGACGGCCACCGATTTCTCGGTGGCGGCCGAGAACAAGCCGCCGGTCGGAACGGCCGCGCCGGTAGCGGCGCCAGCCCCAACGCCAGCCCCTGCTCCGGTTCAAGCGGCAGCACCCGCGCAGCCGGCGGCACCAGCGCCGGCCCCGGTTCAGGCGACGGCACCCGTCCCGGCACCGGCCCCAGCCCCAGCCCCAGCCCCAGCCGCCACACAGCCGGCGGCACCAGCTGCGCAGGCGGTGGAAAAAAAGGATGCCGTGCCAGTGGTGCCCAAGGCTGCGGAAAAGAAAACGGTGAAGCCGGCCGAGAAGCCCAAGCAGGCGGCCGAGAAGAAGGCCAAGCCGGCCGAGAAGCCCAAGCAGGCGGCGGCTAAGCCCAAGCCCGCCGCGGATGAGGGGGATGCGTCATTCTCGACGCTGCTCAACAGCCTGACCAATGAGGCAGCGCAAGAGACGGCGGCACCCGCGAATTCGCAGCCGGCCAATTCGCAGCCGGCCAATTCGCAGCCGGCCGCTCAACAGCCAGCGGCGCAACAACCGGCTGCAGCGCCCAAATCGGATGCGCCGCTGCCGACGTCAACGGCGCCGTCGACGCCTGGGACACAACTCTTCAATCCGTAAGGATGGGTATCTGAGACGGCAAAGCCCGGCGCTGTCGCGCCGTTGCGCAGGCGTTGTTCAGGCGTGGTGCTGCTGCAACTGGAAGCGGCGCGCCGAAACCAGCGAGGAGACCGCGAGCAGCTTGTGGGCGTGCGGGTCGCTGACATTGCGCAAGGCCACATGGGGCATGTCGCCTGGACCCTTGAAGCGCTTTTCGATGCGCCAATGCGGGTACATGTGCTGTGGCAGCTTGTCGGAAATCTCCACCAGGACCGAACCGACGTCCAACTGGTCGATTTCCTCGTCGTGGAGAACATTGGCATCGCGATGCCACGGCAGCCAGTTGAGAAGTGCTCGCCCCATAATTGCGCCCCTGCGAATAGACCGGTCGCGGCACCACGCCTCTGACCTGATGCGTACACTTTAGGCGCAATTTCTTAACAACAAGTTTCGGAGAACACGCTAACCCGTTGGCCGGACTGTGAAGTCCGGCCTTTTAGGTTTTTGCGATTATTCGAACCGGATGTGGTTGATCTCGTCGCCCATCTCTAGGGATTGTAGGACATCAAGTCCATCGACGATCTGGCCGAACACCGTATGGCCACCATCGAGATGCGGCTGCGGGTCGAGTACCAGAAAAAATTGCGAGCCGCCGGTGTCGCGGCCGGCATGGGCCATGGAGAGCGACCCCTCGACATGCTTGTGCGGGTTGCCCTTGGTTTCGCAGGCGATGCGCCAGCCGGGGCCACCGGTGCCGGTGCCGGTGGGGCAGCCGCCCTGGGCGACGAAGCCCGGGATCACGCGGTGAAAGTTGAGGCCGTCATAGAACTTGTCGTTTGCCAGCACATAGAAATTGGCGACGGTATTGGGGGCCTCTTGCGGAAACATCTCCAGCTTCATGTCGCCCTTGGAGGTCGAGATGGTGCAGTGCTTCAGGCTTTTGATCTTCTCCGGGGGCAGGTCATGCACCTTGAGGTCGCCGCGGGACATCTTCCTTATCCTTTCAGGTCGTTGCGCCAGCCCGTTCTGGGCTGGGCCGGTGTGGCAATGGGGGCCTATCTATGGCGATCGGGCTCCAAGTTCAATATCGATCAGCCGGCGCTCCCAAGGTCAGCCACGAATTTCGCCAGAATCTCGTTGAGCCCGGCATTGAGGGCGTGGACCGCATCATCGATATCCGGGCCGCTTGCCTCCTTGGTGACTTCATAGCTGCCGGAGGCGACGATCGAATCCGTGGTCTTGTCGATGAGGGCAAGCTCCAGCGCGATCACCGCGGCATTCTTGGCCCCGCTCAATTGCTCCAGGCGCTTGATGCGGCCTTCGACGCGGTATTGCGCCTGCACGCGCAGTTCGCTCGGCACCACGTCCTTGGCAAGCTTGGCTGTGCGCAGATAGGCGACGATCTGGTCGCGCAGCATGGCGGGCGGCGGGTCGGTCCAATAGGCGTAGTTGCGCTGTTCCAGTTTCTGCCCGCCATCCTTGGTGAAGAGCAGCGGCCGCTCGCCCATGACACCTTCGGCCTGCAGCGGCGGCACTTCGACCACGCCGTCGACGGGCTTTGCTGCGGTTGCGGGCGTGCTGTTGGCGATGAGGCGGAAATACTGCTCCTTGGGCACCGGCGGGGCGGAGCCGAAGCAGGCGCTGAGCGATAGCGCCAGGGTCACCAGCAACAGGCGGCGTGCCAGCATCATCTTCATTCTTCTTCATCTCCGCTGTTCTGCTTCAAGCCCTTGTCGGTTTCCGGATTGCTGCCAGAGAGCAGCAGGCCCGGATTCTGACGGATGAGTCGGCTGAACTCGTTCATGTTGCGGGTCGTTCCATCGAGATTATGCGTGATGGAATCGATGTTCTGGGCGACCGCGCGCAGGATGTATTCGAGATCGGCCACCGATTTGTCGACGCCCTTGCGGTTGTCGGCCACCATACCCTGGATCTCGTCGGCCACTGCGGTGATGCGGGCGCCCAACGATTTCAGATCGCGGCTCGCCACCTCGGCATTGGCGGTCGCCTTCTGGATGTTGGCGAGCGAGCTGTCGATGGCGCCGATGTTCTTCTCGGACAGGATCTTGTCGACCTTGCCCATCTCGACATTGATCTGGCTGGAGAAGTCCTGGACGTTGCTCATGATCGTCGGGGTCTTGGCATTGACCTCGCTGGCGATCGCATTCAACGAGCCCATCAGCTGCTGCAGATTGGTCTCGGTCGTGGCGCCGATGCGGTCGATGATCTCGCCGATGCGTGCGACCAAGGGCTTCAGTGAGGATTTGGATAGATCGCCGATCTCGCCCGCGACCTGTGCCATCAGCGTGAACATGTCGGCTGCCGTGCCGCCGGCAATTTCGCCGCCGGGGGCGATGGTCTCTTGCGCCTGGCCGCCATTGATCTCGATGGTCTTGCCGGCAAGGAAGCTTGAAGCGGCGATGCGGGCGATGGAATCGGCCGGGAACTTCCAGCCCTGCTTCACCGCGACATGGAGGCGGAAGCGATATTTGCCGGCATTGTATTCGGGCGAGATTTCCTCGACCTGGCCGATCGGGAAGCCGGCAAAACGCACGGCGGTGCCGTATTTCACGTCGGTCACATCGTCGAGCACGATCGAGTAACTGTCGGTGGGTCCCGTGCGCCCTGCCAGCATGGAGAGCATGACCACCAGCGCCACGATCATGGCGGCAACGAAGATGCCGACGGCCGTGTAGTTGAGAAAATGATTACGCATCGTCTTTTAATCCCCCGCGAGGCGACGCAGATATTCGGTTGGATCGATCTCGGCCTGTTCAGACCGGCGGTGCAGCAGATTCTGCACCCGTTCGTTGGTCGAATTGCGGACCGCGTCGACGCGGTCGCAGGCCAGAATGTGGCCCTTGTCCAGAATGGTGATGCGGTCGGCGATCTTATAGGCGCTCTCGACATCGTGGCTGACGACGACGACCGAGATATCCATCGCATCGCGCAATTTGAGGATGAGGTCGTCAAGCGCCGAGGAGACGACGGGATCGAGGCCAGATGAGGGTTCATCGAGGAAGATGAGCTTGGGGTCCATGACGATAGCGCGCGCGATCGAGGCGCGTTTCATCATGCCGCCGGAAAGGTCGGAGGGCATCAGATGGCCGAAGCCGGAGAGGTTGCACACCTCCAGCTTCATATTGGCCATGATGTCCATGGTGCGTTCCTCAAGATCGGTGAGCTCGCGCAAGGGCAGCTTCACGTTCTCGGAAACCGACATGGAGGAGAAGAGGGCGCCGAACTGAAAGGCGACGCCGATGCGGCGCTTCAGCTCGAGGAGCTGCATGCGCGACAATGCGCCCATATCCTTGCCCAGCAGCTTGATCTTGCCGGGGAGCGGCGGCATCAGGCCCACGAGATGGCGCAGCAAGGTGGTCTTGCCGGAGCCAGACCCGCCCATGATCACCATGATCTCGCCCTCACGCACATCGAGATTGATGTCGTAAAGGACCTGGCGCGTGCCGAAGGACCAGTCGAGGCGGTTGACCTCGATCACCTTCTTGCGTGCGGCCAGGTCTTCGGCGCTGGGGCGGTTGGCCTGATTGACGGCTTCGGCGGTGAGGGCTTCGTTCGTCATGGCGTCACTTCGTCGTCATATAGGCGAAGATCATGTCGGCGACGACGATGAGGGTGATGGAGATGACCACCGAGCGCGTCGTCACCTTGCCGACACCTTCGGCACCACCCTGCACCATCGAGCCGTTGACCACACCGACCAGAGCGATGATGACGCCGAACAGCGTCGCCTTGCCCAGGCCATGCCAGACATCGCCGGTCTTAAGCACCTCGATCGTGTCGTTGAGATAGGCGCCGAAGGATTGGTGGAGCTGCGCCGAGACATAGAGGCCGGCGGCGAGGATCGACACAAGGTTCGCCCACATGGCAAGGCAGGGCATCATCAGGATGAGGGCGATGAGGACCGGCGAGACCAGGAAGCGCACCGGGTTGATGCCCATCACCTGCAGCGCATCGACCTCCTGGTTGATGCTCATGGTGGCAAGGCGTGCGGCGATCGCGGAACCGGAGCGGCCGGCGATGAGGATTCCCATGATCATCGGGCTGAATTCGCGCACCACCGAAAGGGCGATGCCGATATAGGCATATTGCTCGGCACCGAAGAGGCCGAGGCTGTAGAGGCTCTGGATCGCCAGCATGAGCCCGATGGTGGCGGCAAGCAGGGTGGCGATCGGCAGGGCGGTGACGCCGAACTGCATCATCGCGGCAAAGGCCGAGGTGATGCGTACCGGTTGGCGATAGCGCCAGCCGGTCAGGGTCCAATAGATCGCCTCGAAGAAAATGGCGGCGGCATAACCCATCTCGTCGAGGCCGGCGACGGTGCGTCGGCCGATGCCTTCGAAGAACTTGCCGGGAAGTTTAAGTGGGTTTGCCATTGCCAAACGTCGCCCTCAGGGCCGCGCCGCGAGAGCGGCGGCGACGTCGCCGTGAATGGCAAAGACCTTGTCGAGGCGCGCCAGTTCGAGGACGCGCCTTGCCCGCACGCTGACCGACACCAGCGACAGCTCGTTCTTCTGCTTTCTGGCAACCTGCAGGCCCTCGACCAGGCTGGCGATGCCGGAGGAGTCGATATAAGTGACGGCGGATAGATCGATCAGCAGGTCTTTCTTCTGCTTCAGGTTGGCAAGCAGCGCCTTCCTGACCTCGCCGGCATTTTCGAGATCGATGTCGCCCTCAAGGGCGATCACGATCTTGCCCTGCTCTTCCCTAACGCTGGATACGGACATCCCCTAATTCCCACCCTTGTTGTCCGCCCCGGACTCGTCCGTGGGGCGGCGTCGTTTGACAAGTTCCAACAGGTTCCCCTCCCCGTCCGGTAGGGGGATGAAGCTGGCATCGTCCATGATGGCCCGGATGAAATGCGTCCCCAATCCACCGGGTCTTAGCTCGTCAAGCGGCCTAGGTTCTATCTTACCGGTATCGACCCGGGGTGCAAAATCGCGCAAACGGAGCATGATTCCGTCCGGCAAACGATGTACCGCCAGTGTGATTTCGCCCTTGGCCTGCCCACCATAGGCGTGAACCATGATGTTTTCGATGGCTTCCCCGGCCGCCAGGACCAGGTCCTGGATCTCATCCTCGGCGAATTTGCAGGCCCTGGCGGCCGCTTCCAGGGCCGGGCGCATCAGTTTGAGGCGGCTGGGATCGGCCGGGAAGGAGATGCCGAAGAGGAAATCCCCCTCCGGCGGTATCGCCATTTCAGAAGGGTGCTCGCGCTGCCAGGCCTTGCCGGCCGATTGATCGTCGATGGCGAGCAGGGTCAAATCGTCCCGGGCTTCCCAGCCGCCCTGGTCGAGCTCAGCGAGGACCATGTTGAGGCGCTGCCTGAGCGTGCCGGTATGGGCGTATTCGAGGAGCTGGTTGAGCCCATCGACACCCAGTTCCTCGTCGCCATAGCGAAACTCGGTCAGGCCATCCGAGAAGGCGACGAACAGGCCGCCTTTGAGGTTGATCTCGTGATCGACGAAATGCGTGTCGCGCAGGATGCCGAGCGGCGGCGCATCCGGCATCACGGTTTCATATAGATGATCCGGAAACTTGATGAGCGGCGGCAGGTGCCCGGCATTGGCAAAGCGCAGCAGGCCGGTCGCCGGTTCGTAGAGGCCGGCCACCATGGTGACGAACATGCCGCGGCTGGTCGTCTCGCAGATCTCGCGGTTGAGAATGGAGAGGAGGCGCGCCGGATCGCGGATGGTTTTGCCAAGGCAGCGGAAGAGGCTGGCGGTCTTTGCCATCAGCAAGGCCGCATTCATGCCTTTGCCCGAGACATCGCCAAGGGCAAACGCAATCGTGCCGTCGGGCAAGTCGAAATAGTCATAGAAATCGCCGGAAACCTCGCGGATCGGGCGGTTGATGCCGCAGATCGGCAGGTCGTCGTCTTCGCTTGGCAACAGGCTGCGCTGGATTTCGGATGCCAGTTCCAGCTCGCGCTTGATGCGCTCCTGCTCCAGCAGCTGATCGGCCAGGCGCGCATTGGAAATGGCGAGGGCCGCGGCATTCGCCATCACCTGCAGCATGTTGGCATCCTTGCCATGCTCGCCGTCGAAGGGGATGCCGGAACGCTTGTTGAGAACCTGGACGGCGCCGATCAGCTTGTCCCCGACACGCATGGGGGCGCAGAGGATCGAACGTGTGACGAAGCCGGTGCGCTCGTCAGCCGCCTTGAAGAAATTCTTATCCTCATAGGCGTTCTCGATGACGAGGAGGCGGTCTTCGGCCACTGTGCGGCCGACGATACCCTGGCCCATCGGCACGCGCAGGCCGTCGATCTTGACCGGCCCGACACTCGCCCGGCAGACCAGGGTCGTGCCCGCATCGTCGAGCAGGAACAGGGAGCCGGCCTCCGTCTCCAGCAAATGGATGATGCTGCCCAAGGCCTGGCCGACCGTCGCATCGACATTGAGCGAGGCGGCGAAGGACCGTGCCAGGCTCGCCGCGAAATTGAGCGCGCCGGTATCGGCATCTGTCGCCAGATCGGCCACCGCGGGCTTGTCGGCGGTGTTGCCGCTCATGGGCGGGTGGCCTCAAAATCCAGCTGGTAGGCCGAGAGAATCATGAACATGCCTGTTTTTGGTGTGGCCGGCACTCTAGCCCGCGGTCTTTGGCGGCAGCAACAGCGGCTGGCGCGCAAATTGGCCGGGGTGAGAGGGCCGTCACAGTCCTGCCGGCACTTTTCCTATCCCCCGCCCGGTGTGTATGCTGACCCCAACAGATGGCGCCGACAGAGTGCCAGATAAGAACCGGGTACAAGGGGGAGGCGGCGGCATGGCAGCCAGGGACCATGGTCCGGAATCAGCAAACGAGGCGGCAAGCCTCGCCTTCGTCGTGGCAGACGATCACCCTATGGTGCGAGATGCCCTGGCCGCGGCCCTGAAAGGGGCGTTTGCGCATGCCAAGATCGGCTTTGCCGGCAGCCTGGCGGAGACTCAAGCGGCAATCGAAGCAGCGCCCGAGACCGACCTGGTCGTGCTCGATCTCGATATGCCGGGGATGCTGGGCCTTGCCGGCCTCTCGGCGCTCAGGGCGCAGCATCCTGCCTTGCCGATCGCCATCGTCTCGGCGACCACCAATTCCGCCGCCATGCGCCAGGCCATTGAGATGGGGGCCGCCGGCTTCATCCCCAAGCTCGCCGCCGCCGACCGGTTCCTGGATGCGGTGCGGATGATTTTGGCCGGTGCCGTGGCGCTGCCCGAGGCGGCGCGGGACGATGCCCTGGCCAGCCGCGACCGTGATCTTGCCCAGCGCGCGGCACAATTGACGCCGCAGCAGCACCGGGTGCTGTCGTTGCTGGCCGAAGGCATGCCGAACAAATTGATCGCCTATGAAATGCAGATCAGCGAACCGACGGTGAAGGCCCATGTCACCGAAATCCTGCGCAAACTGGGTGTGACGTCGCGCACCCAGGCCGTCATCCTGGCGCAGCGCCTGTCGCTGGACCCGGTAACGAAGCCGCTGCCGGTGGGGCAGGAGGAATAGGCGCTATTCGGCGGCGGCGGCCATGTTGGCGCGGATGGCATTGAGGCGCTCGCGCAACGCAATGATCGCATCAAGCGGTTCGCCGATCACCTCGCCAAGGCGCTTGGGGATGCCTTCCGCCCGGGCGCGCAGGGCCCGGCCGGCATCGGTAAGCGTCACGCGCACCTGACGCTCGTCGCCTGAATCGCGCGTGCGGGTGATGAGGCCGGCGGCATCAAGGCGCTTCAAAAGCGGGGTCAGGGTCCCGGAATCGAGCTGCAGCTTGGCGCCGATCTCCTTCACCGTGACCCCATCCTCCTCCCACAGCACCAGCATGACCAGATACTGGGGATAGGTAAGCCCCAAGGGCTCCAGCAGCGGCTTGTAGGCCCGGGTGAAGGAATGGCTGGTCGAATAGAGGGCGAAGCAGAGCTGCTGCGACAGCTTCAGCATATCGGTGTCATGGCTTTGCTTCATGATCGGGCCTCAGGATTCGTGCTTTCCTTAATGTAAGTCCCCACGGTGCGTTGGGGAATAGCTTGTGTGCAATTTAATTGCGCAATCCAGCCATGCAGATCATGCATGCAAAATTAAATTGTGCACAATCTAATTCGTGCCAATATCTCGGTCATCGGCGGCGGGCAATCAAGCCCACGCGAGATGCAGGGCCCCAAAGACAGGGCGAGCCAGGAAAGGAAGAGATCATGAGCGTCAACGTTCTCTATAAGACGAAGGCTACAGCCACCGGCGGTCGCGACGGCAAGGCGCAGACAGCGGACGGCACGTTCAGCGTTAATCTCGCGACGCCGAAGGAATTGGGCGGTGCCGGTGGCCCGGGCAACAACCCGGAACAGCTCTTTGCCGCCGGTTATTCGGCCTGCTTCATCGGCGCCATGAAATTTGTCGGCGGCCAGGAAAAGATCAAAGTGCCGGCCGATGCCAGCATCACCGCGGAAGTCGGCATCGGCCCGCGGTCGGAAGGCGGCTTCGGCCTGACCGTCTCGCTCGACATCTCGCTGCCCGGCCTCGACAAGGCGACGGCGCAGTCGCTGGTCGAGAAGGCCCACCAGGTTTGCCCGTACTCCAATGCAACGCGCGGCAATATCGATGTGAAGTTGAACGTGATTTAAGGCGTTAAGCCGCAATCTCGATCGTCATGCCCGCACTTGGTGCGGGCATCCACGAGTTGCTTTCTTCAGCCGCACACAGACTCGTGGATCCCCGGGCCAAGCCCGGGGATGACGTGTGAGTTGGTTGGATTACCCCCGCCGCTTCTGTGCTTCGAGCGCGGCTTTCAGATTGGCGCGGATGAAGTCGCGGGCGTGGCCGGCCAAATCGCTGCTGTCTTCCCACAGGTTGCGCCAGATCGCCAGAATGCCGGAAAGCTGCTTGTTGACGACGGTCGACGAGAAGCTTTCGAAGGTGATCGGGCCCTTGTAGCCGGCGCGCGCGAGGCCGCGGAAGATCTTGTCGAAATCGATCGAGCCCGCGCCGAGATAGCCGCGGTTCGATTCACCGATATGGAAATAACCCAGATAGTCGCCGGTATCGACGATGCATTGCTCGATATCCGCTTCCTCGATGTTCATGTGATAGGTGTCGAGATGCACCTTCACATTGGGGGCGCCGATGCGCTTGCAGAAATCGACCGCCTGCGCCGCCGTGTTGAGCACGTTGCTCTCATAGCGGTTCACGACCTCGAGGCCGATGGTCATGTTGCTCTTGGCCGCTTCGTCGCAGATCCGGCGCAGCACCTCGGCCGAATTCGCCTTGCCGCGCTCGGTGGTGGGGTCGGCATATTTCATGAAGCCGGAATAGAGGATGCCGCACATATGCGTGCCGCCCATGTCGCGGGTGACGCTGAGTGCGTCCCGCAGCAATTTCTCGCCGCGCTTCACCTTCTCCGGATCCTCGCTGGAAATGTCGGCGCTGCCGTCGAGGCCGAGCGACACCGTGATGCCAAGGCCGTTCGCCTCGGCCGTGCGGCGGGTATGCTCAGGGTCGATGGTGGTGGGGTCGAGGGCCGGGATTTCGATGATGTCGTAACCAAGGGCGGCGCTGCGCTCGATCGCCTTCGTCGCCTCGGCATGGCTCCAGCCACCGACCCAGACCAGGGCGTGGACACCGATCTTGTTCATGCATTCCTCCCAATGGTGATTTTTCGCGACAGCGTTCTCAGCAGGAAATTAGGCCGCGCGCCGCCGCCTTGCCAGCGCGGAAACAGCGGCGCCGCAATTTTATGTCTGACAATTGCCAGGACGGGTCAGTTTCGTTTCCGAGCCCCGCTGCTTTCGCAATGTTGCAATGCGAAAGGAATATTGAAAATCAGCGCCTCTGCGCCATATAATCGCTACTGCAGTGCAGCAATCGGTAGCAATCAGAAATGCCGAAGCACGGGAGGAAGATCCAATGTTTTCAGGAGGTCTTCCAAATGTGGGCGTATACCGACGACGAACAGACCTGGCTCGACAAGAATGCCAGTAAGGCCAATCCCAGCCCGAGCCCAAAGGGTGAGGATTATATGCCTGACTATTACAGCCCGACCGTGGAGCACACGATCGATTTCTATCGCCAGCGGGCGCATGAACTGCGTCACGAGGCAATCGGCGCGTTCTTCCACAATGTGGCCGAAGGTGCCGCCGGCGTGTTCCAGCAACTAGGCGCCCTCACCAGCGGCAATCACGGCAAGGTCGAGGCGGTGATCAACGAGCTGCGCGGGCCTACGCCACGGAACGCTGTGACCGCTGGGCGATAAGCGCCCGCAACCGCGCCGGCTTCACCGGCTTGTGCAGCACATCGAGGCTCAAGGCCTTGGCGCGTGCCAGCGCCATCGGGTCGCGGTTGGCGGTGATGAGAACGGCCGGCAGGGCATCGCCCCAGGCATCGCGCAATTTGGCGATCTCGGCGATGCCGTCCGGCTGATCGTCACCCAGATGCAGGTCGATCAGCAGCAGATCCGGTGATCCCGCACGCCCCGCCGATGCGGCGAGGGCCTGGTCGGCATTGGCGGCGGTGATGACGTCGCAGCCCCAGCTCTTCAACAGCACATCCATGCCTTCGCGCACCTGTTCCTCGTCATCGATGCAGATGATGAAGGGCGCCTTGGTGAGGGCTTCGGGCCCCGCCTGATCGGGTGCCGAATCCTTGAGCGAGGCGTGATCGGCGACGGCGAGCGGCAGATCGATGCTGAAGGCCGCACCCTTGCCGGGGGCCGAGACCAGGCCACGGGTGTGGCCCAGCATGCGGACGATGCGGTCGACGATGGCGAGCCCCAAGCCCAAGCCCCGCTCGCCGCCGACGCTGGCTGGCTTGAGGCGGATGAATTCCTGATAGATGTGATCCTGCTGGTGCTGTGCGATGCCGGGGCCATTGTCGCGCACCTCGATGCGGATATGATCGCCCACATGTCGGCAGCCCATGAGGACGCGCGGCCGCGCATTGGTGCTGCGGCCATAGCGGATGGCGTTCGAGAGATAATTCTGCAGCACGCGGCGCAGCAGCGCCGGGTCGGTCGTGACCCAGGCCTTGCTGGGGACGATGCGCAAGGTCATGCCGCCACGTTCCGCCAATGGCGCGAAGGCATCGGCCAAAGATTGCAGCAAAGGCCCCAGCGGAATGGCGCGCGGTTCCGGCTTGATCGCCCCGGCATCGAGCTTGGCGATATCGAGCAGCGCATCGAGCAATGCCTCGACGGAAGAGAGGCCGAGATCGACCTTGGCCACCAGTTCATCTGCGATATGCCGTTCGGAGAGTGCCGCCACAAAGAGCCTTGCTGCGTGCAGCGGCTGCAGCAGATCATGGCTGGCCGCGGCGATAAAACGCGTCTTGTCGATATTGGCTTCCTCGGCCCGGGCGCGGGCCGTTTCCAGTTCAGCGGTGCGGGTGGCGACGCGGCGCTCCAGGCTTTCATTGGCAATGCGCAAGGCTTCTTCGGCATGCCGCCGTTCGGTGGTATCGACATAGAGAATGAAGAAGCCCACCACATCGCCATTCTCATCGCGGTGCGGGATATAGGTGCCGCGGGCCACTTCGATCCCGGCATCGTTGCTGGGGAAGTCGATCTCGAACACCTGGACTTGGCCGGCCAGCGCGCCGTCGATATGCGGTTTCAGCCGCTGGTACCGCGCCTCGCCCAATACGTCGCGCACATGGCGGCCTTCGGTGGCGTTGGCGCCATCTTTGAGCCAGGTCTGGTAGGGCCGGTTGGTAAAGCGATAGCGCTCCTCGCGATCGATATAGGCGATGAGGACGGGGACATTGTCAGTGACGATGCGGGTGCGCCGTTCGTTGTCGCGCAGGGCCTCGGCGGCGCGGACCCGCGCGGTCACGTCATTGGCCGTGATGACGACGCCACCCTCAGGCAAGGGGTCGGCGCGGAGCTCGGTCACGGACCCGTCGCCCAGCTTCAATTCGCGCAGGGCGACCGGGCCGATGTCGAGGGCAGCCGCCAGGGAGGGAATCTGCGACGGCAGGTTGGCGATGTTGACGCCGATTTCCAACGCGTCACGACTGATACCGCTCAAGATCGCAAAGCGCTCGTTCCAGACCTCGAGCTTGCCGTCGGCATCGAAGACGGCGAGCCCCAACCCCATGTGATCGAGTGTGCGCCGGAGGAGATCGGCATTGTACCGGATGGCGGCCGTGGCTTCATCCAGCATCTCGCGGATCGATCCCGGCATCCACAAGCCCTTGCGCCGGGCCGTGGTGACGACCACGCGCGCGGACGCGGCGCCGATCGTGCCGGAGAGCAGCCGTTCGGTGAATTCGACAGCGGCGGCGCCGGAGAGGTTGAGCGTGCCGAAAGCCTCCTCCGCCCGTTCCGGGCCGATGAAGCGCGCGGCCAGTTCCTTCAACTGCTCCAGTTCGGTCCGGGCCGGGGAGACCGGCTTGCTGCGCTGCTTTTCCACCGCATCGCCGCAGAAGGCCGCAGCTTGCTGCCGGTCGCGGACCTGGGGTTTGGCAAGCAATGATCCCGTGATCAGCAACAGCAGGTTGACCGCCATGGCGACGACGAAGCCGCGCAGCAGCGGATCGAACCAGGCCAGCGGCCCGATCGGCGGCAGGGTCGGCGCCTCCATCGGCTGGATGGTCGGCCACAGGATCGCCCAGAACCAGACGGCAAACCCACCGAGGAGCCCCGCGATGACACCGTAGCGATGGGCGCGGCGCCAATAGAGGCCGATGAGCAAGGGCGGGGCGAAATTGGCGACGGCGCAAAACGAGATGAGGCCGATCGTCACCAGCGGCAGCAGCCCGGCGATGGTGCGGTAATAGGCATAGGCCGCGAGCAAGATGACGATGACGGCGAGGCGCCGCACCAGCAGGCCAAGCTGGCCGAGATTGTCGCCCTCGGCATGGCCGCGTTTCAGCAGCCAGGGCATGACCAGCTCGTTGCCGACCATGCCGGAGAGCGCCATGCAGGCGACCGCCACCATGCTGGTGGCAGCCGAGAGGCCGCCGAGGAAGATGAAGGCCGTCAGCCAATCGGCGCCGGCCGATTGCGGCAAGGTGAGGACGAAGAAATCGGGGACATGGCTGGGATCGAGCCGGGCCAAGCCCGCCATCGCGATCGGCACCACGAAAAGATTGATGGCGACCAGATAAAGCGGAAACATCCAGCGCGCGGTCTTGAGGCTTTTCGGGTGATCATGCTCGACCACCGCCACATGGAACTGGCGCGGCAGACAGAGGAAGGCAAAGCCCGAGAGCACGGTGAGCGCCAGCCAATTGGCGTTGATGTCGGGGCTCAGCATGTGGCTGGCGGCGGGCAGCGACCTTGCTTCAGTGAGCAAGGCGCCCGGCCCGTCGAACACGCCCCAGACGATGAAGATGCCGCCAGCGAGAAGCGCGCAGAGCTTCACCAGGCTTTCGAGCGCGATCGCCAGCATCATGCCGCGATGCTGTTCGCTGGCCTCGACATGGCGCACGCCGAAGAGAATGGTGAAGGCCGCCATCATCAACGTGACGATGAGGGCGGTATCCTGCCACACCGGCACATGCAGCATGCTGTTCCCTGCCAGCTCACCGGCGCCGATCTTGCCTGAAAGGGCCTCGAAGCTGAACGAGACCGCCTGCAGCTGCAGCGCGATATAGGGCATGGCGCCCACCACGGCGATGAGCGTGGCGATGACCGCCACCGCGCGGCTGCGGCCATAGCGGGCCCCCAGGATGTCGGCGATCGAGGTGACGTTCTGTTCCTTCGCACGTGCAATAATGCGCGACATGACCGGCCAGGCGAGGATGATGACCAGGATCGGCCCGACATAAATGAGGGCGAAATCGAGGCCGTTGGTGACGGCGCGGCCGACCGAGCCGTAGAAGGTCCAGGACGTGCAGTAAATGGCCAGCGACAGGGCATAAATCGACGGCCCCAGGCGCCCTTGCGACCAATGCGCCGCCTTCCGCTCGCCGGTATGGGCGATCAGGAAGAGCAGGCCCAGATAGGCCAGCGACAATAGAAGCGTAAGGCTGCTCTGCGACATCTCATGAATGCCAATTGGACGAATGATTAATGCATGCGCGTCCGGGCAGTGTCCATTGGGCCAAGGTCGCCCATACGAAAGTCGCCCATACGAAGGTCGCCTATACGAAGGTCTGGGGTCCAATCATCCGCGCGAAAGCTTAAGAGCGAGACTGGACCTTGATGCATGGACACGCGCGACTCCGTGAGTCGCCCGAGGAACCGCATGAGGGGCAAACCAGAGACCCGCTTTCAACAGCCGGAACAAACGGCGCCGGGTCGACAATTTTAGGGGAGATTGCAGCATGTCAGCAGTTGCGGACCAGAAGGGTCGCACCGGCGAGCCGGCAGACACCAAGATGGTGGTCTTTGCCTCATCGCTCGGCACCGTCTTCGAGTGGTACGATTTCTATCTCTACGGCTCATTGGCGGCGATCATCGCCAAGCAGTTTTTCGCCGGCGTCAACCCGACGGCGGCCTTCATCTTCGCGCTGATGGCTTTTGCCGCCGGATTCGCGGTGCGCCCGTTCGGCGCCATCGTCTTTGGCCGCATCGGCGATCTGGTCGGGCGCAAATACACCTTCCTCGTCACCATCACCATCATGGGCATCTCGACCTTCATCGTCGGTCTGCTGCCAAACTATGCCTCGATCGGCATCGCGGCGCCGGTCATCCTGGTCCTGCTGCGGTTGCTGCAGGGTCTGGCGCTGGGCGGCGAATATGGTGGTGCGGCAACCTATGTCGCCGAACATGCACCCGCCGGCAAGCGCGGCCTGCACACGGCCTGGATCCAGACGACGGCGACACTGGGCCTCTTCCTGTCGCTCATCGTCATCCTGGTGACGCGGACGACACTCGGTGAAGAAGTTTTTGCCGATTGGGGCTGGCGCATTCCGTTCCTCATTTCCCTGCTGCTGTTGCTGATCTCGGTCTGGATCCGCTTGAAGCTCAGCGAATCGCCGACCTTCCAGAAGATGAAGGCTGAAGGCAAAGGCTCGAAGGCGCCACTGACCGAAAGCTTCGGCCGCTGGGACAACTTGAAGATTGTGTTGCTGGCCCTCTTCGGCCTCACTGCCGGTCAGGCCGTGGTGTGGTATACGGGCCAGTTCTACGCACTTTTCTTCCTGACCCAGACGTTGAAGATCGACCCCGTCACGGCGAACTATTTCATCGCCGCGGCACTCTTGGTTGGCACGCCCGCCTTCATCCTGTTCGGTTGGCTTTCTGACAAGATCGGCCGCAAGCGGATCATCATGGCGGGTTGCGCGCTCGCGGTGGTGACCTACTTCCCGGTCTTCAAGGGCATCACGCACTTTGCCAACCCGGCATTGGAAGCAGCGCAGGCGACTGCCCCAGTGACGGTCGTTGCCGATCCGGACAGCTGCTCGTTCCAGTTCAATCCCGTCGGCACGGCAAAGTTCTTGACCTCCTGCGATATCGCCAAGGCCTTCCTGGCCAAGGGGTCGGTGAACTATGCCAATGAAGCCGCACCTGCGGGCGCGGTGGCCCAGGTGAAGGTCGGCGAAACGGTCATCGACAGCTTTGAAGGGCAGGGGTTGCCGGCCGAGGAACTGAAGGCCAAGACAGAGGCCTTTACGGCTGCCATGACGGCGGCGGTCACTGCGGCGGGGTATCCCGCCAAGGCGGACCCGGCGCAGATCAATCACGTCATGACCTTCCTGCTGCTGCTCTACCTCGTCCTCCTGGTGACGATGGTCTATGGCCCGATCGCGGCCATGCTGGTCGAATTGTTCCCGACCCGCATCCGCTACACCTCGATGTCGCTGCCTTATCACATCGGCAACGGCTGGTTCGGCGGCTTCCTGCCGACGGTCAGCTTCGCCATGGTGGCGGCCAGCGGCGATATCTATTACGGCCTGTGGTACCCGATCGTCATCGCCGCGATGACGCTGGTGGTGGGTGTTCTCTTCATCCACGAGACCAAGGATCACCGCATGGAAGTCTGGTGAGACAAGTCACCGGCTAAGACTTTCCCCCTCCGGGCCCTGTCGCAAGACAGGGCCCTCTCTTTATCTGGGGGGGCTGTCGCCGCCTGAAGGACTATCGCTTCATCATCCCGTTGAGGGCGCCGGAATCCATCGCCCCTTCATTGAAGATCCCGGAACTGCCGTCGGCGAGGAAGGCCTTCACCGCTGCGGCAGTCTTGCCATAGGCGAGCTTGGTGAGGCCGGCGCCGGCGCTGAGGCGCTTGACGCCGAGCTTCACCAGATCGGGCGCTGCGGGGAGGCCCGTCCAGCCCAGCACATTCAAGGGCCGGTCGATGCCGGTGGTAACGCTGCGGATCTCGTCCGGTGCCACGATGGCGGGGACGAAGATGCCGCTGGCCCCCGCGTCGCGATAGATCTTGGCGCGACGGAGGCTCTCGGCGACCCGTTCGGCGGGCGGCACCAGCTGGCGCAAGTAAACATCGACCCGCGCGTTGATGAAGAAATCGACGCCGGCGCGCTGGGCAGCCTTGGCAACGGCCGCGATCTTGGCGGCGAGCTGTTCGGGCGGGTTGGAGCCGTCTTCGATATTCATGCCGACAGCGCCCACGCCGATAATCTGGGTCACTGCCGCCGCCACCTCGTCCGGCGTGCGGCCGAAGCCGCTTTCCATATCGACTGTCACGGGCACGCTGACGGCGCGGGTGATGAGGCCGACGCCATGCACCAGTTCGCTCAGGGGCAAGGCATCGCCGTCGGGGTAACCGAGGCTCCAGGCAAAGCCGGCGCTGGTGGTGGCGATCGCCTGGGCGCCCAGGCTTTCAATGATGCGGGCGGAACCGGCATCCCAGGCATTGGGCAGGGTCAACAGCGCCGGGCCCTGATGCAATTGGTGAAAGAGGGCGGCGGAATCGGGACGTGCGGACATGGGATCGTTCCTTTTATCGTGCGATCGCGTTTTCATGGGCCAGCAGCCATTGCTTGCGATGGAGCCCGCCGCCATAGCCGGTGAGCGAGCCGTCGCTGCCGATGACGCGGTGGCAGGGAATGACGATGCTGACCGGATTGGCGCCATTGGCAAGACCTGCGGCGCGCATGGCGGCCGGCTTGCCGATGCGCCTTGCAAGCTCGGCATAGCTGATCGTCTTGCCGCAGGGGATGCGCCGGAGTTCGCGCCAGATCCTGCGCTGGAAGTCGGTGCCGCCGGTGTCGGTCACAAGCTTGTCGATGGCCTTGAGATCGCCCTTGAAATAGGCCTGCAGGGCCGAACGCAGGCCGCCCGGATCCTTGGCGAGGGTCAAGGTGAAGCCGGCCTTGCCGCAATAGCGGCCAAGAAGTTTCAGCATGCGATCCTCGTGATCGTGCCAATCGATGGCCCTCAGGCGATCTTGCGCGTCGACGATGAGGATCAGCTCGCCAATGGGCGTCGCAAATCGGTCGATCTTGAGCGCCAGCGGTTCAGCCATGGGATGTCTCCATGATGCGCGCCTCGTCCTCCGCCCAAAGATGCTGGGCCGCATAGGCGCGCCAGGGACGCCAGGCTTGGGCCATTTTCAGCAGCGCCTGGGGCGTGGGTCGCACGCCGCCAGGGGGCGTGGCGCCGCGCAGGATGCCGATATCGCTCGCCGGGAAGGCATCGGGCTCGCGCACGACGCGAAGGGCTATGTAATGCGCGGTCCAGTCGCCGATGCCCTTGATGGCACGCAGCCTGTCGATCGTCGCGTCGATGTCGGCGGCGGCGCGGAAAAGATCCGGGTCGCGCAAGGCGGCCTCCGCCAGGGTGATCAATGTCCGCTTTCGGGCGCCGGGCATGCCCAGGCTGCTGAGATCGGCGCCCGCCACCTGTGCGGCGCTGGGGAAGACGCGGGTGAGCGCACCGTCATGTTGCGCGCTGGCGGGTATCTCGCTGCCGCAGATCGCGCTCAGGCGGGCGGCAAGCTGTCTGCCGGCGGTGACAGTCACCTGCTGGCCGAGAACAGCCCGGATCGCGAGTTCGAAGCCGTCCCAGCCACCCGGCGCCCGCAGGCCCGGTCGCTTGGCAATGAGCGGGGCCAGGATGGCATCCTGCGCCAGATGCTGGCCAATGAGGCCCAGATCGGCGCCAAGGTCGAAGACACGCTTGATGCGCGCGATGAGTGTCGGCAAGGCCTTCACGCAGGGAAAGCGCAGCGTCGCGCCGAGGCAACATGATGCCGGGTCATGCGCGACCTCGATGCTGCCGACCTCGCCGTCGATTTCGACAGTGCGCAGATAACGCTCGCCCGATACCACTTCGATACCGGGAATGGCGCGGGCAGCCAGATAGGACAGCATGAAGGGCCAGTCATAAGGCGGCCGGTAAGGGAGGCGCACGACCACGCCGCTCACCGCTACCGAGCCGGCAGACAGCGCCATCTGGTTCTTGCGCCGCAAAGACGAAGGAGGGCGCTGATAGAGTGCCTGGAACGTCTCGTTGAAGCGACGCACGCTGCCGAAGCCGGCGGCCAGCGCGATCTCGGCCATCGGCAGGCGCGTCTCGTGGATCAGCTGCTTGGCAAGATGAATGCGCCGTGTCTGTGCCACGGCAATGGGCGAGGCGCCGAGATGTTCCTGAAACAGGCGGCGGAGTTGCCGCTCACCGAGCCCCAGGCGTGATGCCAGATGCGCGATGCTGTGCCGTTCATCATCAAGTGCGCCTTCGGCGATGAGGGCGAGGCCGCGGCGCACGGTGTTCGACGTCCCGGCCCAGGCGCCCGTTTCGGGAGTGCCGATCTCTGGCGCCGTCTCTGGGCGGCAGCGCAGGCAGGGACGAAAGCCCGCCTCACGCGCGGCGGCAGCACTGCGGAAGAAGCGGCAGTTGGCGAATTTTGCCGACGGTGCCGGGCAAGTGGGGCGGCAATAGATCCCGGTCGAGGTCACGCCGACGAAGAAGCGCCCGTCGAAACGGGCATCGCGTGCCGTCAGGGCGCGATAGCAGGCGACGGGGTCCAGGCGAGGTGCGGCGCCGTCCGGCGTCTCGCCCACATCGCCCAAATGCCGATTGTGCCGGTCTGTAGTCTGGTCCATGGCGTCATCCTGCCAGTCTTCGGCACCCGCCGCTCGCGGTTTTCGGACATGGTCGGCAGACGAAGGCGTGTCACCTCGATCCACCGTGCAAAAATTGCCCCTAACTATGCTCGCCGGTCACCGTTGGCGGTACCTGCCGCAGCCGCTCGCGGTAGGAGATGTAGAGCGCGCAGGCGATGAGGATGCCGACGCCGACGAAGGTCCAGCGGTCGGGGAAATCGCCGAAGAAATACCAGCCGGCGACGACCGCCATGATCATCTCGGCATAGGCAAAGGGCGCCAGCAGCGACGCCTCGGCATGGTCATAGGCCTTGACGATGAGGAAATGGCCAAAGGTCGCGATCGCTGCCATCAGCGCAAAGAGCAGCCATTGCTGCGGCGTCGGTGGTTGCCAGACGAAGATCACCGCAACGCTCATCAGCATAGCGCCAGAGACATTGGTGTGGAAGGTCGTGACCATGGCATGGTTGCGCCCTGACATCTTGCGCGTGAGCAGCATGTAGATGGCAAGGCAAAGCCCGGCCATGAGGGCCAGCACCATGCCCGGATTGAACGCCTGAAAACCGGGCCGGATGATGATCAGCGTGCCGATGAAGCCGATGATGACGGCCATCCAGCGGCGAATGCCGACCTTTTCGCCCAGCACGATCGGCGACAGCATCGTGATGATCAGCGGCTGCACGAAGAAGATCGCCAGCGTATCGGCGATGGGCAGGAATTTCAGGCCCCAGAAAAAGAAGAACGTCGCCCCGCACAGGAACAGGCCGCGAAAGGTGTGCATGACCGGCGGATCCGGCATCAACCCCTTTGGACCCACAATGCGCAGGGCGAAAGGCAAGGTCAGCAGCATGCCGAAAAAGAGGCGTGCCCAGACGATCTGCACCACCGGCACGCCCTGGCGGCCCAGCTCCTTGGCGCAGACATCGAGGAATGGCAGGATGCCCATGGCGCAGAGCATCAGGCCGATGCCAAGGAGAGGTCTGGGGGGCGCTGGATCGGTTGACATTGCGGCTGCTGGGCTGTGCAAAAAGATTGCCAACCTAGCCTCGAAGGATCACCACCGCCAGAGCGAACTGTGGCAAATCATCAGGGCCAGGTCTGCGTCTGATCGCGGAACGCGCGGGCCATGAAATCCGCGGCCCGTTCCCAAAGCTGCGGCGGGTTTGTCGCCGCCGGCGGGGTGCTCGCGGATGGCGGCAGGTAATTGCCGTGGTCATAGGGCGGTGTGTCCGGAATCTGGCTGGCGTGGACATTGCTGCCCACGGCACCCTTTGGGCCCTTCAGCCCAAGCGCCCCCGACCATGGGCTGTCATTGTCGCCAAAAAGATCACTGAAAAAATCGCCCGCCGGATAGGCGTATTTGAGAACGCGGTCATTGTTGGAGGCGAGATTGGCGAAGGTCCGGCACTGACCTGGTACCGTCGCGTATTGTCTCGTGAGACAATCATTGTCGACCGCTGCGGCCGTGAGGCAGATGACCCGCGCGGGCGTCTCGCGCCCGCTGACCGGGACCAGTCGTTTGGCGGTCTCAAGCATCACGCGCCCACCCAAAGAGTGGGAGAGAAGGGATAGGCTGCGCGCGTCCTTCAGGTGCTTATTGCAGAAGGCCGCCAGATGCTTCCCGCTCTGCACGGCATCGGCAGCCTCGGCCGGATAATTGACGGCGGGTATCCACCAATCTCCCGGCCACAGCACGCCGGCAAAGCATTCACCGGCACGCGGCTGCAGGCGCGCCTCCAACCAGCCCAGCGCATTGATCCCCTCAGCGCCGCTGACATTGAAGCCATGCGCGGCGAGCAATACATCCTTGCCACGGAAAAGTGTCGGATACGTGCTGGCTTCAACAGGGGTGAGATCGGTCGAACCGGCCCGGCCGGCGAAGACACGCGCCGTCGTGACAGAGCCGGCGCGCAGCGATTGGCGCAGGCTGACATAGAGTGTCATGGCGCTATTCCTTCACCGACTTCACCGCGCGGGCTGCGGCGCCGATGGCCGAGACAAGGTCTTTGCTGACCGGCGCCAACGGGACCGCGATCAAGCCGATGAGAATGCTGAGCGGAAAGTAGCGCGAACCGAGATAGCCCCAAAGAAGATCGCCAAAGGCGAGACTGCTGCCGGCGGCACAGACCCCGCCCGCCATGTTGCTGGCATCTGCCGCATTGCCGGCGGCCGCGGCGCATGCATCGGCATAAAGGAACGCGCCCGCAAATACGGCGAGGAGAACGGCAATGCCGGCGCCGATATTGCGTGCCGTGCTGCGATATCGGCGATCGGCGCGTTCATAGGCTGCGTCCAGCCGCGCATCGATCGTGGCATCGAAACGGCCGAGGATATTGAGTTGGACTTCGGTCAGGGCGGCGCCCTGGTTGAGCGCGTCGATCGTGTCGGCAAAGGCCTTAGCATCGATCGCGAGCGCCTTGGCGACATCGGCACTGTTGCGCGGCGAGAGGCCCAGTTTGATGAGCGCCTTGGCAATACCCTTCTGATCCGCCGTATCGCGGCCGTTCAGCCAATGCGCCCAGAGCACTTTTTGCCAAACCTGACCTTGGCCCAGGGCGGTCGAGAGTGCGGCATCGAAGGGCTGCAGCGCATCCTTGACGAAGAAGAAGCCAACGGCGTCGGAGCGGATCCACACGCCCTTCGTCACGTCAACGAGGCCCTGTGCAGCCGCACCCAAGGCGGCCACGGCACCGATGATGATTCCGACCTGTTGCAGACTGCCTGTCAGGATTTGCACTTCGTCCGTCATGACGTCCCCCTGCCTTTGCCGCCACTCCATCGCGGTGATCCAGCGGCGAAAGGCTAGTGCGACTTATAGGTATATACAACAGGTTCATAATACTTAAGAGGGTATCCGGCGATGTGGTCGGCGGCCACCTGGAGCTGCGCCCCTTCCAACACCGGCCCCAATCGTCTAAGAAAGCCGCGCGCCGGCCTCGGTGGTTGGCAGCGCATATCGGGTCGGAGCAAAAAATGGCAGCGTATCAATATATTTACGTGATGAAGGGCCTCTCAAAGGTCTATCCGGGCGGCAAGAAGACGCTGGAGAATGTGTGGCTCTCCTTCCTGCCTGGCGCCAAGATCGGCGTGCTTGGCCACAATGGTGCCGGTAAATCGACGCTGCTGAAGATCATGGCCGGCATCGACAAGGAGTTTAACGGCGAGGCATGGGCCGCGGACGGCGTGTCGGTCGGCTATCTGGCGCAGGAGCCGCAGCTCGATCCGGCCAAGGATGTGCTGGGCAATGTCATGGAAGGTGTCGGCGCCACCGCCAAGCTGCTCGAGGAATTCGAGGCCGTCTCCAACGCGATGGCAGACCCCGATGCCGATTTCGACGCGCTGCTCGCCAAGCAGGCGGAGCTGCAGGAGAAGATCGACGCCGCCGATGCCTGGGACATCCAGCGCACGGTCGAGATCGCGATGGACGCACTGCGCTGCCCGCCCGGCGATGCCGATGTAACCAAGCTCTCGGGTGGTGAGCGCCGCCGCGTGGCGCTCTGCCGCCTGCTGCTCTCCAATCCCGACATGCTGCTGCTCGACGAACCGACCAACCATCTCGATGCGGAATCGGTCGCCTGGCTGGAACATTTCCTCGAAGGCTATAAGGGCATGGTCGTGGCCGTGACCCACGACCGCTACTTCCTCGACAACGTCGCCGGCTGGATCCTCGAACTCGATCGTGGCCAGGCCATCCCGTTCGAGGGCAACTATTCCGGCTGGCTGGAACAGAAGTCGAAGCGGCTGGAGCAGGAATCGAAGACCGAGAGTTCGCGCCAGCGCACCCTCGACCGCGAGCTGGAATGGATCCGCCAAGGGCCCAAGGCGCGCCAGGCGAAGTCGAAGGCGCGCGTTGCCGCTTACGAGGCGCTGCTTGCCCAGCAGAACGACAAGGCGCAGGACCAGGCGCAGATCTATATCCCGGCTGGTCCGCGTCTCGGTGATCTGGTCATCCAGGCCGAGCATCTCAACAAGGGCTTTGGCGACCGGCTGCTGATCGAGGATCTGTCGTTCCGCCTGCCGCCGGGCGGCATCGTCGGTGTCATCGGCCCGAACGGCGCCGGCAAGACGACGCTGTTCCGCATGATCACCGGTCTCGAAAAGGCCGATGGCGGCTCGTTCAAGGTCGGCGACACGGTGAAGCTCGGCTATATCGACCAGTCGCGCGACAGCCTCGCCCCGGACAAGACCGTGTGGCAGGAAATCTCCGACGGCCATGACGAGATCGAGCTTGGCAAGCGCAAGATGCCGAGCCGCACCTATGTCGCCGGCTTCAACTTCAAGGGCACCGACCAGCAGAAGAAGGTCGGCCAGCTCTCGGGCGGTGAGCGCAACCGCGTGCATCTCGCCAAGATGCTCAAAGGCGGTGCCAACGTGCTGCTGCTCGACGAACCGACCAACGATCTCGACGTCGATACGTTGCGTGCACTCGAAGAAGCATTGCTGGAATTTGCCGGCTGCGTCGTCGTCATCAGCCACGACCGCTGGTTCCTCGACCGCATCGCCACACATATCCTGGCCTTCGAGGGCGACAGCCATGTCGAATGGTTCGAAGGCAATTACCAGGATTACGAAGTCGATCGCCATCGTCGCTTGGGCACCGATGCCGATCAGCCGCACCGCATCAAGTACAAGCCGCTGATCCGTTCCTGAGGCGGACGCAACCCGGGGGTATTTGATTCATATCAAGAGGCTTGCCGCCGGTTCCGGGCATGAGAAGATGGGGTCGCACACCGACCCGCTTCCCATGATCCAGACCGGCGGTTTTTCATGCGCCTTTCGACCGTTCTTGCCCTTCTTGTCCTCATCGGCGCCGCTGCCGCGGGCTATGTCTTCTGGCAGGAGCGCCAGAGCGAAGCGGCGCTCAAAGGCTTTGCCGTCGCCAATGGCCGGATCGAGGTCGAGCGCGTCGCCGTCGCCACGAAGTACGCCGGCCGCGTCGCCGAGATCCTGGTGGATGAAGGCGATCTGGTGAAGAAGGGCGATGTCGTTGCCCGCATGGATACGGCCGAGCTGCAGGCCGAATTGGCCGAGGCTGAGGCCGGACAGCGACAGGCTGAACAGGGCATCGACCAGGCCCAGGCCGAGATCGGCATCCGCAAGGCGGATCTGGCACTGGCCGAAATCGAGCTGACACGGGCCAGCACATTGCAGAAGAAAGATGCCGGCACGGCCGCCGAGGTCGATCGTCGCAGGGCGCAGCGCGATGTCGCCGTGGCGGCACTCAAGGGCGCGGAGGCGGGCGTCGAGGATGCCAGGGCAGCGACGCTGGCCGCCGCCGCACGGGTCGCGCGCCTTGCAACGGTCATTGCCGACATGGATTTGAAAGCCCCCACCGACGGCCGCGTGGAATACCGGTTGGTGAAGGCGGGCGAGGTCCTCGCGGCAGGCGGGCAGGTGGCAACCCTGCTCGACCTCGCCGATGTGCATATGGTGGTGTTCTTCCCGACGTCAGTTGCCGGCCGTGTCGGCATCGGGTCGGAGGCCCGCATCGTCCTCGACGCCGCACCCGAATTCGTCGTGCCGGCCAAGGTCAGCTTCGTGGCAGCCGAGGCACAGTTCACGCCGAAATTCGTCGAGACCAAGACCGAGCGTGACAAACTCACTTATCGCATCAAGGTGGCGATCGATCACGCATTGCTGGTGAAGTACCGCGACTATGTGAAGGCGGGTCTCACCGGCAATGCTTATCTGAAGGTCGAGGCGGATGCCGCGTGGCCGGATTTCCTCACCGTCAAGCTGCCGCCGCCCAGCAATGGCATCGCCACCGATGGCGGTGGCGCGCCGTGAGTGAGGCTGGCGCCGGGCCGGTTCTGCCTGCGGTGCGGCTGACGGGCCTGCAACACAGAAACAATCGGCATTTCGCGCTACATGACATGTCGTTCGATATCGCGCCCGGCAGCACGGCGGCGCTGATCGGTCCGGACGGTGTCGGCAAATCGACCTTGCTGTCGCTCATCGCCGGTACGCGCCGCATCCAGCAGGGTGAGGTGTCGGTCCTGGGTGGCGACATGGCATCGCGCCGGCACCGCAACCGGATTGCCGAACGCATCGCCTATATGCCCCAGGGCTTAGGCAAGAATCTCTATCCCACCTTGTCGGTCACCGAGAATATCGACTTCTTCGCCGGCCTCTTCGGTCTGCATGGCAACGCCGCGAAAGATCGCCGTGCGCGTCTGCTGCGCGCGACCGGCCTCGACCCCTTCCCCGACCGGCCGGCCGGCAAGCTCTCGGGCGGCATGAAGCAGAAGCTGGGGCTCTGCTGTGCGCTCATCCATGACCCGGACCTGTTGATCCTTGACGAACCCACCACCGGCGTCGATCCGCTGTCGCGCCGGCAGTTCTGGCAGCTGATCGATGACATCCGCGCTGAGCGACCAGGGCTCACCCTCATTACCGCCACCGCCTACATGGAAGAGGCGGCGCGCTTTGACCAGCTCATTGCCATTGATGCCGGGAGGCTGCTGGCCAGCGGGCCGACGCCGGATGTCGTGGCTGGTGCCGGCGCCGCAACATTGGAAGAAGCCTTCGTGGCGCTCCGCCATCGGGCCGGCCTTGCCGGTGCCGCCGCCGAACGACGCGCGCTGGTTCTGCCGCCGCGACCGCATCGTGACGGGCCGCCGGCGATTGAAGCCAGCGACCTCACCTGCCGGTTCGGCGATTTTACCGCCGTCGACCGGGTGAGCTTTCGCATCGAGGCCGGCGAGATCTTCGGCTTTCTCGGCTCCAATGGCTGCGGCAAGACGACGACGATGAAGATGCTGACCGGCTTGTTGCCGGCGACGGCGGGCAAAGCGAGCCTGCTGGGCCAGCCGGTCGCGGCACAAGATCCGCTGTCGCGCTTGAACATCGGTTACATGTCGCAGAGCTTTTCGCTTTACGAAGAGCTGTCGGTGCACGCCAATTTGGCTCTCCACGCTCGGCTCTATCAGGTGCCCAAAGCAGAACTCCAAGCGCGTATCGACGATGCCGTGCGGCGCTTCGACCTTGCCGATATCGTTGATCGCCTGCCGCGCGATCTGTCGCTGGGGCAACGCCAGCGTCTGCAATTGGCGGCGGCCTGTTTGCACCGACCCAAGGTCCTCATTCTCGACGAGCCGACCTCCGGCGTCGATCCGGAGGCGCGTGACGCCTTCTGGCGCCAGATCGGCCAGCTGTCGCGGGAAGACGGCGTCACCATCTTCATCTCGACCCATTTCATGAACGAGGCGGCGCGGTGCGACCGCATCTCCTTCATGCATCGCGGCCGCACCCTGGCCGTGGGCACGCCGACGGAGTTGGCGGCCCGGCATGGCGATGGCGATCTCGAGAATGCCTTCGTGCATCTTATCGAGATGGCAGAGGGCATTGGCCGGCAGGCGCAGGCACCCGCCACGGCCGCCAAGACCGATGCGCCGGTTGTCGCCCGCGCCAATGCCCTGCGCCGCATCGGCGTCTTTGCCCGGCGCGAGATGTTGGAACTGCGTCGCGACCCGATCCGCCTTGCCTTCGCGCTGCTGGCGCCGCTCTTTCTCATGATCTGCTTCGGCTTCGGCATGTCGTTCGATGTCGAGCATCTGCGCTATGCGGCACTCGACCGGGACCGCTCGCTGGAAAGCCGGACATTGATGGAGGGTTTCGGCGGCTCGGCCTATTTCACCGAAATGCCCGCGATCCAGGATTTCAACGCCCTCGACCAGCGCCTGCGCTCAGGCGATGTGCAGGTGGCGGTCGAGGTGCCACCCAATTTCGGGCGCGACTTGCTGCAGGGGCGCAAACCCCAGCTCGGCGTCTTCATCGATGGCAGCTTCCCCTTCCGCGGCGAGACGGCGCGGGGCTATGTGCAGGGCATCGCCTTGAAACAGGCGATGGAACGGGCGCGCCAGACGATCGGCAAGTTCGCCGATCCGACGCCCTATAAGCTGGAACCGCGCTTTCGCTACAACCAGGACTTCAAAAGCGTCGTCGCCATCGTCCCCGGCATCATGATGCTGCTGCTGGTGCTCATCCCCGCCATGCTGACGGCGCTGGGCGTGGTGCGCGAAAAGGAGCTCGGCACAATCGCCAATCTCTATGCTTCGCCGGCCGGGATCGGCGAATATCTCATCGGCAAGCAACTGCCCTATATCGGGGTGGGGTGCATTGCCTTTGCCCTGATGACGCTGGTCGCCATCCCGGTCTTTGGCATTTATCCCAAGGGCAGCATCCCGGCCCTCATCCTGGCGGTGGTGCTCTATCAGGTGGCGACCACAGGTTATGGTCTGCTGATCTCGGCTTTTTGCAACAGCCAGGTGGCGGCGTTGTTCGCGGCCTCGATTCTCTCCATCATCCCGGCCGTCAATTTCTCGGGCCTACTCTACCCGACCGCGACGCTTGAAGGGGCCGCGAAATGGATCGGCCTTTGCTTTCCGGCGTCCTGGTACCAGACCGTCAGCCTTGGCGTCTTCACCAAGGGCCTCGGCTTCGCGTCTTTCACCAAGGAGTTCCTGGCGCTGGCTGCTTTCGGCGTCGCGTTTCTCATTCTGGCGCGTCTGTGCGTTTCGAAGCAGGAGCGCTGAGATGGGCAACGCGCGCCTCACACGCTGGTTCGCCAATGTCTATCGCCTGGGCGTCAAGGAATTGATGTCGCTGGCGCGTGACCCCGTGCTGCTGACCTTGATGCTGTTCTGCTTCACCTTCTCGGTCTATTCCGTGGCGCATGGCGTGCGGACCGAGGTACGCAATGCGGCGGTTGCCGTGATTGATGGCGACGGCTCGCAAGTGTCGCGCCGCATCGTCCAGGCGCTGCAACCACCCTACTTTCTGCCGCCCATCCTGATCGACCGCAGCCAAGCCGATGCCGGCTTGGATAGGGGCGCCTTTACCTTCGTGCTGGATCTGCCGCCGGGCCTTGAATCCGATCTCACCGCCGGCCGCCAGCCGACCATCGGCCTGGCGGTCGATGCCACGGCCATGACCCAGGCGGGCGTCGGCACGACCTATATCAGCAATATCATCGATCGCGAGGTCACGGCCTTTCTGGGGCAGAGTGCCACCAGCAGCCTGGTGCCGGTCGAGGTGGTGATCCGTGCCTATTTCAACCCCAATTTCGATTCCGCCTGGTTCATGTCGGTGATGCAGGTGGTGCAGAACGTCACCATTCTGTCGATCATCCTGGTCGGCGCCGCCGTCATCCGCGAACGCGAGCGGGGCACCATCGAGCATCTGCTGGTCATGCCGGTGACGGCGAGCGAGATCGCGGCGGCTAAGATCTGGGCCAATGGCCTGGTCATCCTGGTGTCGGTCGCCCTGTCGCTGCATTTCGTGGTGCAGTTATGGCTCGGTGTTCCGATCCTGGGATCGGTTCCGCTGTTCCTGACCGCCGCTGCCATCTATCTCTTCGCCACGACGGCTTTGGGCGTGCTGCTCGCCACCATCGCCAATTCCATGCCGCAATTCGCGATGATGGCGATCCCCTGCTTCGTGGTGATGAACCTGCTGTCCGGCGCAACGACGCCGATCGAATCCATGCCGCAATTCTTTCAGGTCGTGATGAAGGTGCTGCCCTCGACCCATTTCGTGGCGGCAGCACAGGCCGTGCTCTATCGCGGGGCCGGCGCCGATATCATCTGGCCGCAGATGCTGTTGATGGCCGGTGAGGGTGCCGTGTTCCTGGCGCTTGCGCTCAGCCGCTTCCGCCTGATGCTGGCGCGCCAGGGATAGGATCGGTGCAACGGCCCGGGAAGTTCTGAACTTCCCGGGCCGCCTGCTTTGGTCCCGTCTCCTTGCCGTCGTCCCAGGGGGTCAGCCTGCGGCAAGGACACCGGCCGGCGGCTGGGATTCGTCATCCCGGCACCCAGCTGAAATAGGAATGCTTGCAGGGAATACCTGTGCGCGGGGTCACAGGCCGGCGTTCGGCCATGAACCGGTGCCTGCCGGTCAGCGACGGTTCTTCTTGTCCTTGAAGCGGGGGGCGATGCCTGGGCGGCCAGCGGTCGAGCGGGCGCGGGGCCTCGCATCACCGGCCGGGAGCGGCTTGCCGCTGGCATCAAGGCCGCCCTTGATGCTGCCGCCCGATGTCGGGATCTCGAGGGCAAGGGCTTCAAGGCGCTTGATCTCGTCGCGGAACCGGGCCGCTTCCTCGAATTCCAGATTGCCGGCTGCTTCGCGCATCTTCTTCTCGAGATCGGCCAGCGTGGTCTTCAGATTGTGACCCAGGCGATGCTTGTCGCCGAGGACACCGGTATCGACGGTCACGTGATCGGATTCATAGACCGAACTCATGATGTCGCCGATATTCTTCTTCACCGATTCCGGCGTGATGCCGTTGGCGGCGTTATAGGCCTGCTGCTTCTCGCGGCGCCGGTTGGTCTCGGCCAGCGCATATTCCAGGCTGTCGGTCATCTTGTCGGCATAGAGCAGGACGCGACCGTCGACATTGCGCGCCGCGCGGCCGATGGTCTGCACCAGGCTGGTGCGCGAGCGCAGGAAGCCTTCCTTGTCGGCATCGAGGATGCAAACGAGGGCGCATTCCGGAATGTCGAGGCCTTCGCGCAGCAGATTGATGCCGACCAGCACGTCGAAGGCCCCTAAGCGCAGATCGCGGATGATCTCGATACGCTCCAGCGTCTCGACATCGGAATGGATGTAGCGCACGCGGACACCGGCTTCATGGAGGTATTCGGTCAGATCCTCGGCCATGCGCTTGGTGAGCGTCGTGATCAGCACCCGCTCGCCCTTCTTGGCCGCCTCCTTGCATTCGGCCACCACGTCGTCGACCTGCGTCTCGGTCGGGCGCACGATGCAGACCGGGTCGATGAGGCCGGTCGGGCGGATCACCTGTTCGGTGAAGACGCCGCCGGTCTGGCCCAACTCCCATTTCCCCGGCGTTGCCGAAACCGAGACGGTCTGGGGGCGCATCGCCTCCCACTCCTCGAATTTCAGCGGCCGGTTGTCCATGCAGGAGGGCAGGCGGAAGCCGTATTCGGAGAGAGTCGATTTGCGGTGCCAGTCGCCCTTGAACATGCCGCCGATCTGCGGGATCGAGACATGGCTTTCATCGGCGAAGAGAAGCGCGTCGGCGGGGAGGTATTCGAACAAGGTGGGCGGCGGCTCGCCGCGCTTCCTACCCGTCAAATAGCGCGAATAGTTCTCGATGCCGGCGCAGACACCCGTCGCCTCGATCATCTCCATGTCGAAATTGACGCGCTGTTCCAAGCGCTGTGCCTCAAGGAGCTTGTTCTGGGCGTTGAGTTCCTTAAGGCGTTCCTTCAGTTCCTCGCGAATGAGCTTTACCGCCTGCTGCAGGGTCGGCTTGGGCGTCACGTAATGGCTATTGGCGAAGATCTTGATCTCCGGCAATTCCGCGATCTTCTGCCCGGTCAAGGGGTCGAACTCGACGATCGTCTCGATCTCATCGCCGAACAGCGACAGGCGCCAGGCGCGGTCTTCCAAATGGGCCGGAAACAGTTCCAGGACATCACCCTTGATGCGGAAGGTGCCGCGGAAGAAGGCGGTTTCGTTGCGCTTGTATTGCAGTTCGATGAGCTTGCGTACCAACCCATTGAAGTCGACGACATCGCCGGGCTTCAGGGTGATGGTCATGGTGGAATAGGTTTCTGGCGCACCGATGCCGTAGATGCAGGAGACGGAAGCGACGATGATCACATCGCGCCGCTCGAACAGCGCGCGCGTGGCGGCATGGCGCATGCGGTCGATCTGTTCGTTGAGCGAGCTTTCCTTCTCGATATAAGTGTCCGTGCGCGGCACATAGGCTTCAGGCTGGTAGTAGTCGTAATAGCTGACGAAATACTCGACCGCGTTTTCGGGAAAGAAGCTCTTCATCTCGCCATAGAGCTGGGCGGCCAAGGTCTTGTTTGGCGCCAGCACCAGGGCCGGGCGCTGCACCGCCTGGATGACATGCGCCACGGTAAACGTCTTGCCGGAGCCGGTGACACCGAGGAGCACCTGGTCGCGCTCATTGGCCCGCACGCCGGCGATAAGCTCCTCAATGGCCTGCGGCTGGTCGCCCGCGGGCCGGTAGTCGGACACGAGCTTGAAAGGCTTGCCCGGCAGATTGTCGGTGGCGCCGATCGGTCGTTCCTGGATGACGGGGTCTGATTGCAGCGGTTTCATGGGCTCAAGCTTATACAAATCAGTCACGATTGGAAGAAATGGTGGGGGGCGCCAAGGATGTCAATCCGCGTTGCCGGCATAGCCCACGGAACTTAAAAGCCTATTCCTCCGTTACTGACGTACTTCCTTTCCTTTCAGCCGGTGGCGGAGCGTCAGATGGAATTCCACATGGGGTTGCCTGGTCATGTGCCGCAAGGGCCTTTTACGCCGCGCCGGTTGTGGCGCGGAGGCACGCCAAGCTGCGCTGGCAATGATCTTGTCGCTCATGACCGGGTGGATTTCTCCCACGCCAGCGATCTGCCGCCGCCGATGCAGCAAGTGCCGATGCCGGCCATTTCCCATGAGCGCATCGATGCCATAGCGCCCAACCGGCCGCTGCGCATCCATATCGGTTCCGAATTCATCTATCAGCTGCCGGTGCCGACGCCGATGATCGTCATGCTCAATGTGCATGAAAGCCGCGCTGCCGATCTGGAGGTGCCGGACCGGATCTCGACTGACCCTGTCGTCCCGATCGAGACCTATCGCGATGGTTTCGGCAATATCTGCTGCCGCTTTGTGGCGCCGCGCGGCCGCTTCGTCCTGCGCACCGATGGCATCATCCGCGATGCCGGCTGCAGCGATCCGGTGGCATTGGATGCCCGCCAGAACCCGGTCGAAGACTTGCCGACGGAAGCATTGGCCTTCCTGCTGCCCAGTCGCTATTGCGAAAGCGACACATTGTCGAACGAGGCGTGGCGCCTGTTCGGCGGGTCGGCCCCCGGCTGGGCGCGCGTGCAGTTGATCTGCGACTTCGTCCACACTCATGTCGATTTCGGATACAAATTCTCGCGCCCGACCCGGACCGCGGCTGAAACCTACGCCGAGGGGCGTGGCGTGTGCCGCGATTTCACGCATCTTGGCGTCGCTTTCTGCCGCGCCCTGAACATCCCGGCCCGCTATTGCATGGGTTATATCAGCGATATCGGCCTGCCACCGCCTTATGAACCGATGGATCTTGCGGCCTGGATGGAAGTCTATCTCGGCGACCGCTGGCACACCTTCGACCCGCGCAACAATGCCGCCCGCGTCGGCCGCATCCTCATTGCGCGCGGTCGTGATGCGGCCGATGTGCCGCTGACCTACACCTTCGGGCCCAATCAGCTCACCGGCTTCAAGGTCTTCACCGATGAGCTGACTGCTTAAATCCCTCACGCCGCTTTCGCGGTCTCGAACGCCGGATAGAAGCGCGCCATCATGCGATCGACATAGGGCTTGAGGTTGCTGCAGGATTCGGCGGCTTTTCTGAGATCCGTCTCGAAAAACGGCGTCATCACGGTGGCCAGCATGGCACAGGCCGTGGCATCGACACCGCAGGGCGTGTCACCCAGCAAATACGGCTTGTCGCCCAGAAGCTGCGAAAAAGAATAAAGCGAGCGGGTGCCGAGGAAGAGGATGTCCTCATCCGAATGGCGGCCAAGGCCATGCCCATGGAGCCGTTCCTTCACTTCAGCAACCGTATCCTTGCGCAGCTTCTCGCGCATGGCTTCAGGCGCCTCGTCGAAGAAATGCGCCGGGCCCTTCGCAAAATTGACCGGATCGAGCCAGCGATACTTCGTGGCGGCCCAGCCCAGATGATCTTCCAGCATCCGTTCGACGGCCCAGGCGAGAGCGCGGTCTTTCAGGTCATATCCCGCATCGAAATCGACGCCGTAGGACCATTCGATGTGCTGGCGGATGAAGGTCGAATCGGCGATCAGCGCGTCGCCGTCCTTGATATAGGGCAGCTTGCCCTTGGGCGCTGTCGGGTAGCCGGTCAAATCCTTCTGGTAAGGGAGGCCCGCCATCTGCAGTTGGATCTCGGTCTTCATGCAATAGGGGCTCACCTCGGGCAGGCCGAAGCCGGGGCCGAAAGTATAGAGGATCAGGGGCTGGGTCGGTTTCAGGCGGGTCATCGTGGCGTTCCTTCGATTGAGCGGTCGGGTCGGGAAAGCTTTACTGCCACCCTGCTGCCAGCCTAGTGTCAGCAGCGTTAGAACGAAGGGGGAAAGCCATGCGCCGCGCCGACCGGCTGTTCCAGATCATCCAGATCCTGCGCCGCCACCGGAAACCGCTGACCGCCGACGCGATCGCGCTGGAACTGGAGACCTCAAAGCGTTCGATCTACCGCGATATCGCGACCCTGATGGCCCAGCGCGTGCCCATCCGCGGCGAAGCTGGGGTGGGCTATGTGCTGGAAGGGGGCTACGACATGCCGCCCTTGATGCTGACCGCCGACGAGATCGAGGCCGCGGTGCTGGGGGCGCAGCTGGTGCAGGTGCGCGGCGATGCGGGGCTTGCCCGTGCCGCGCAGGACCTGATCGCCAAGATCGCCGCTGCCGTACCCGAACGCCTCCGCCCCATCGTGCTGGAGCCGGCGAGCCTCGCCACACAGCGCAAGGCCCTGCCCGAAGATATCGTTGATGTGACAGCGATCCGTGCCGCGATCCATAGCGGCCGCAAGCTCCGGATCGATTATCGCGACGAGCAGGCGCGCCCCTCGGCCCGCTGCGTCTGGCCCATCACCATCGGTTATCTCGAAGCGGTCAGGCTGCTGGTTGCCTGGTGCGAGTTGCGCACCGATTTCCGCCATTTCCGCACCGACCGCATCCAGGCGGTCGAGGTGCTGGAGGAGCGCTTCCCCGAACGCCCGGCGGTGCTGCGCGCCAAATGGCGCAAGACCATGAACGCGCGTGACCGGCACGACGATTGATACCGCTGCGGCGCCACACCCATTCGCTTGACTTCCAGTTTCAACACCGACTAACTGTAATACAGTCATCCACTGGCAATCCGGTCAGGCGCCGCTGTGAACACCGTGCATCAGCCCAGTTTCGTCGAGCTTTTCACCCCGAAGCTGGTGACGGTCCTGCGCGAAGGTTACCGCGCCGCCGATTTCCGCGCCGATGTCATTGCCGGGCTGACCGTGGCCATTGTCGCCCTGCCGCTCTCCATGGCCATCGCGGTCGCCTCCGGCGTCACGCCGGATCGTGGTCTCTATACCGCCATCGTCGGCGGGTTCATTATTTCGGCAATGGGCGGCAGCCGGTTCCAGATCGGCGGGCCTGCCGGTGCCTTCATCGTGCTGGTGGCGGCGACGGTAACCGTGCATGGCGTCGACGGGCTGCTGCTCGCCGTCCTGATGTCGGGCATCATCCTGCTCGCGGTGGGGTTGCTGAGGCTCGGCACCTTCGTCAAATACATCCCCTATCCGGTGACGATCGGCTTCACGGCCGGCATCGCCGTCATCATCTTTGCAAGCCAGGTGAAGGATCTCTTCGGCCTGACGCTCCAGGGCAAGGAACCTGGCGAGTTGATCGAGAAGGTGCCGGCGCTCATCGCTGCTGCGCCGAGTTTCAATGTCGCCGCTTTCGCGCTGGCGCTCCTCACCATCATCCTCATCGTCGGCTTGCGCCGCTACCGCCCCAATTGGCCGGGCCTCCTCATCGCCGTGGGTGCCGCGTCGGTGGGTGCGGCCCTGCTGGGTCTGCCGGTCGAGACCATCGGCACGCGCTTTGGCGGTATCCCCAGCACCTTGCCGCTGCCAGCCTTGCCGCCGATCAGCTATGACCGCATCGTCGAAATGCTGCCGGCGGCACTGTCCTTTGCCCTCCTCGGCAGCATCGAAAGCCTGCTCTCCGCCGTCGTTGCCGACAGCATGACGGGACGGCGGCATCGGTCGAATTGCGAATTGGTGGCGCAAGGGGTGGCCAACATCGCCTCGGCCCTTTTCGGCGGCATCTGCGTCACCGGTACCATCGCGCGCACTGCCACCAATGTGCGCGCCGGCGCGCGGGGACCGATCTCCGGCATGCTGCATGCGGGGTTCCTCCTTGTCTTCATGCTGGTGGCAGCCCCCTTGGCATCCTTCATCCCGCTCGCAGCCCTCGCGGGTGTGCTCGCGACCGTTGCCTGGAACATGGCGGAGAAACACGCCTTTGCGGCGTTGCTGAAAGCCTCGCGCGCCGATGCGCTGGTGCTGATGTCGACCTTCCTCGTCACCATCTTCAGCGATCTCATCAACGGCATCCTCACCGGCTTCTGCCTCTCGGCGCTGCTGATGCTGCACCGGATGTCCCAGGCGGTGGCGGTCGAGACGCATAGTAGGCCGCTCTTTGCCGAGGATCAGGCGGATGATGCGAGTGGCACGCGCGAGCGTTACGAGGGGCTGGACCGCGATATCCTCATCTGTCGCATTTCCGGGGCCTTCTTCTTCGGCGCCGCGGCCAGTGTGGGCGCCGCCTTCGACCGCATCGGCGCGCAGCCCAAGGCGGTCATCGTCGATTTCGCGGCCGTCCCCATTCTCGATTCAACCGCCGCCGCCACCATCGAGGCGTTTCTCAAGAAGGCGCATAAGCGCGGTGCCCATATCGTCATCTCGGCGGCTGATGCGTCCGTGCGTCATACGTTGAAATCCTTCGGCGTGAAGCGGCCAATGGTACGCTTCGCCGCCGACCGCGACGCGGCGGTCGAAACCGCGCGCGCCGCGATCGCCGAGGAGAAGGCTTGAATTAGCCTAGAGGCGCGGCCGCACCACGCGGCGATAGAGATGCCAGGTGGCATGACCCAGCACCGGCATCACCACAATCAATCCGGCGAAGAAGGGCAGCGAGCCGAGGACCAGCAGCGCGGCGACGATGATGCCCCAGGCGGCCATCGGCAGCGGATTCTGTGCGACCGCCCGGAACGAGGTCTGGATCGCCATCCCCAATCCCACATCGCGGTCGAGCAGCAGCGGGAACGAGACGACGCTGACCGCCAAGGCGAGGCAGGCGTAGAGGAAGCCGACGCCGCAGCCCACCACGATCAAAGCCCAGCCCTGTTGTGTCCTGAACACGCTGTCGATGAACTGCGTCATGTTGAGGGGCGTTTCCGGCCCCATGATGGTGGTGTAGAGCGCCCAGGCCGTGGCCATCCAGCAGACGAAGACGGCGCAGAGGACGAGGCCCAGCAGCAGGACCGAGCCGATGGCGGGTGAGTCCAGCACGCCAAAGGCATTGCGCCAGCTGACCTCTTCGCCCAGCTCGCGGCGTCGGCTCATTTCATAGAGGCTCAGGCCCGCAAAGGGACCGATGAGGGCAAAACCGGAGGCCATGGGAAAGAGCAGTGGCAGCATGTCATAGCCGAAGGCCATGCGCGCCATGACGATGCCGATGATGGGATAGACGACGACCAAGAAGAAGACATCGGTGCGATAGGCGCCAAAATCGCTCCAGGCGCGCTGGAAGATTTCGCGGAAATCGCCGATTTCAATCGACCGCACATGCGGTGGTGCCGTCACCTCTTCATGGGGCCGGTTGGCGGATTCGCTCAGCGCTTCGATCGCATGGGCACCGTGTCGGATTTGGTCCCAGCCCCATTCCAGCGGGTTGCGGATGGATTCTGCCATGGTCACGCCTCCTCGGATGATAGAGCGAGGGGCACGTTCGCGTCATGACTTCGAGGTCCTTGCGGGCGCCGCAGCTGATGCAATCGCGACCCAAGCTCGATAAGTGACATGAAAAAGCAACCAAGAAAGCATACGCCGGTTGACTGAGGCTGTCAGCGCGTCACTGATAGATTCCTGCCCGCATTGACTTTTCGGAGCGGCTCCTTATCTGTGGCCCCACATGCGGCAGTGCGTCTGGCTTTGTTCAGCCAGGCACGGCCACCCGGGGGAATAGCAAATTAATTCAATAAATTAGGGGCGATGCAGGCGATGCTCGAATTGCTTACCGATCCGAATGTGATCTTGAGTTTCCTCACCTTGGCCGCGCTTGAGATCGTGCTCGGCATCGATAATCTGCTGTTCGTCCAGATTGTCGCCAGCCGCTGCGCCCCGGAAAAGCAGATGCTGGCGCGCCGCGTCGGCCTGTTGCTGGCCTTGGGCACCCGATTGCTGCTGCTTGCTTCCATCGCCTGGGTGGCGGGCCTCACCACGCCGATCTTCAGCATTGACTGGTTCGGGCCGGAGCATGTCTTCGACCTCTCCTGGCGTGACGTCATCCTGCTGGGCGGCGGCCTGTTCCTGCTCGCCAAGGCGACGACCGAAATTCACCATCATGTCGAAGGCGGCAGCGAAGCGACCAAGAGCGGCAAATATATGAGCCTTGCCGCCGCCATCGTGCAGATCGCCATCCTCGATATCGTCTTCTCGCTGGACAGCGTCATCACCGCGGTCGGCATGGCGGATCATCTCTCCGTCATGGTGGCGGCCGTCGTCGCCGCGATGATCGTCATGATTTTGGCCGCCGGTGCGGTTGGTCGATTCGTCGACGAGCATCCCACCGTGAAGATGCTGTGTCTTTCCTTCCTGCTGCTCATCGGCATGGCGCTCCTGGGCGAGGGCCTGCACTTCCACATCCCGAAGGCCTATCTCTACTTCGCCATCGCCTTCTCGGCGCTGGTCGAGTTCCTCAACATGTGGGCCAGGAAGAAGAAGACGCGGGCGAAGGGGTGAGGGGCTTGAACTTTTGTTGACGTCATCCCCGGGCCCTGTCGGCGCATGCCGACATGCGTCGGCGGGACCGGGGATCCACTGGTGCAGTTGGGAGAGTGGGTGCCCGGGTCAAGCCCGGGCATGACGCGGAAAAAGGATGGACCTCAGCCAAACTTGGCGGTGAGATCCATCGTGCTTTCCCAGCCGATGCGGTCGAAATTCGTCGTGACCCATTTGTCGGCGGTTTCATAGCCGAGCTGGTGCAGGTGCTCGAGGAACGCCCGCTCGGTGTTCATCTTGCTCAGGGAGCCCATCTCGGCCAGTTCCACCTCTGCGCTGATCTCATGGAAGCGCACGGCGGTGTAGCGGTCGTTGTGCAGCTCGCCGCTTTCGATGAGCCGCGTGATGGTGGCAAAGCCCTCCATCTCGCGCACCAGACTGGCGTTGAAGGTCATCTCATTGATGCGGTTGAGGATGTCGCGGGCGCTGACGGGCACATCGGGGCGGTTCATCGGGTTGATCTGCACGATGACGACATCGGAACTGTCGCATTCGTGGATCAGGGGATGGATCGCCGGGTTGCCGAGATAGCCGCCATCCCAATAGAACTCGCCCTCGACCTCGACCGCCTCGAACAGCAGCGGCAGGCAGGCGGACGCCATCAAGGCCTCGGCCGAAATCTCCGGCGTGCGGAAGATGCGCGAGCGGCAGGTGCGCACGTTGGACGCGGTGACGAACATCTTCACTTCCGGGTGCGCCCGCAGATTTTCGAAATCGACCAGCTCGCGCAGCAGATTGCCGAGTGGATCGACTTTCAACGGATTCATCTGGCGTGGCGCCAAAAGCCTTGTCGCATAATCGAGCCACATGAAGGTCGGGTCACGGTCCACATCCCAGCCTTCGGAGATGCCGGGAATGCCACGGGGGATCGCGCGCGGCAGGGGATTGAGCTCCGACACACCCATCCAGAAGGCCTGCAGTGCGTCGATGGCACCCTGGCGCTTGCCTTTCAAGAATCCGTCGGCAAAGACCGCGGCATTCATGCCGCCGGCGCTGGTGCCGGAGAGGCCGTCGATATAAAAGCGCGGCTCGCTGATGAGGCGATGCATGACGCCCCAGGTGAAGGCGCCATGCGACCCGCCGCCCTGCAGCGCCAGGCTGATATTCTTCACCCCGGGCTTGCGTGGCCGCTGGGGCTTCGGGTGGCCGGTATCGGGCATCAAGGTGTTGCCATCCGTAGCAGCGGCCCGAAGGGGCCGCGATCGCCGCCATGATCCCGGAGGATGGTTTATTTTTCGTGAAGGTCGCTACATCGCCCTAATCTGCTTCAGGAAATTGTCGACAGCGTCCGACAATATCCGGGCGTTTTCGGCCAGCTCGTTGGCGGCGGTCAGGACCTTGGCGGCATCGGCGCCGCTTTCGTTGGACGCCTGCGTCACCTGGTCGATGTTGCGGGCGACTTCCTGCGTTGCCGCGTTCTGCTCCTCGACCGCCGCGGAAATCGCACTGGTGACATCGTTGATGGTGTCGATCGTGCTGCCGAATTCATGGATCGCGGAGACGACACCGCCGGTTGCCCCCTGAATGGCGCCGACCTGGCCGGAAATCTCTTCGGTCGCCTTCGAGGTCTGCACGGCGAGGCTTTTCACTTCCGACGCCACCACGGCAAAACCCTTGCCGGCCTCGCCGGCCCGCGCCGCCTCGATCGTGGCCTACTTCGTCGGGGGATTTCGCGGAAGCGCTAGGATATCGACCCGTCGATTGAGCGACTGAAACTCGGTCGGTGAGTCCTGTCTGATCCAGGGAAAGTCGCTGCCCACGGCAAAGCTGTCGATTTCCAACTGACCGGTGTTCTGAGCGCGCATGAGATCGATAACAAAATTGGCACGCTCTTGAGACAGCATCTTGTTGTAAAGCCGGCTGCCCAGATCGTCGGTGTAACCAATGACAACAAAACTAGCGCCTGCATTGGCCTTTACGAACTGTGCCAGATCATCCGCCGAGCTGTGCATCGTGCGGTTCAATTCTTCATTAAAAGGCTTTTTCTCGTCCGCACAGTGACTGGAACTTGCAGCCTTCTTCGTGGCCTCCTCGCGTTGCGGGCAATTGACCTTGAACCAAAGTGAAATGGCCTTTGCGCCGCGACGAGGCAGCCAGATATTTGTCTCCATAGGTGCTGCAGCGGCACCAGACGTACCGGTCGGGCATGCCTGTCCACACGAGCCATGATCAACCTTCACAGTCAATTCTGCGGGCGTTGTTGGGCCTACAAACTTGATTTGCGGTGATGGTACTTCCAGCGTCGGCTGGTCCGGGTTTGTCGTCGCACCTTCCTCGCGTGTTTCCGCCAACGTAGAAGCGGAGAGCAGAACAGGTCGGTCAATGAATACTGAAACTGGCACCGGTCCTCCCGTTCCGAGCTTGGCGTCATTGACGACTGGAAAATCGATGACGGGTGAACAGGTGTTTTTGTTGTCGATCAGCCCCACTGTTTTTTGCCATTCCGACCAGGAAACTGGCGATGCAACTCTACTATTTTTGCCGCACTCGCCGACAATAGTCGTGCCGATCAGACTGTCCTTGCTGCGCACCTCGGGAGGATTTTTTAGCCAAGCAACCTTCCAGCCGACGACATTGCCGACATTGTCGGCAGTCACTTTGAATGGCCCGATGATGTGATGTTTGATGTAAAGGTAGCGATAGCTTCGGCCGACAGGAGATCGTTCGTCCGTTTGGGAAGCAGTAGGTGCGTCCGTCTGAGAAGTGCCAAAATCATGTCTGAGCAAAAGAGCACCAGCACAGCTTGGAGTGAAGATGATCAGCCAGAACACAAACCACAGGCGCCACTTTTGAAGATCCCCAAGCCGCCTGCGCGTCACCAGCAAGGGCTTGGGTGCAGCCGAGCGGTAGATGGCCAGTTGCCACAGGTAGCTTTCTATAGCCGCCAGACGCACGGCAGATCGGCATGCCGACAAGTAATGTATATGGGCGAACACGGCACATAGGCCTGCAGCGACGGGCCAAAGTGCTATCGCCCAGCTATTCGGGCGAAAGATTATGGGACCGGCAACAGCAAGAATGAACGCTGACAATGTGAATAGAGTGAGCGAAATGACGGATTGCCGGACATTTTCTCGAGCCGTTTCGTTTTGTTTCAGCTGTTCTGGCGCCAGTATGTCTGCTTTCGCCTCGAGAATAGTGGAATCCGGTGGTTCCTGATGTCGAGCGTCGATGTAATAGTCAATCGGGTACTCATCGAGCTTACTTTCGCCAGACCCGAGGCTCGTTGCCTTAAGTAGCGCGCCCAATTGCGAAAATTGCCGACTGACATCCATGCATCGGGACGTCGGCAAAAAAGGTGTATCTTGAATTGCGGTGTCAATTTCCTGGCGTAGAGAATTCAGATGCTCAAGAAAGTCGCCGCCTGGCATTTCCCTGTGCAGAAATTCGCCGAAGCTCTTTACCGCGTCGGCGCGGAGGTTCGGGTCGCTTAGTATCTCGTTCAGCCGCTCAAGATAATCGCGGCAGAGCTCTGCGCCTTGCCAACGAAGTGTCAGCTTCTCAACTGGAATCTGCACATTTGAAACCTGACCGTTTGGAGCCGGAGTATTTGAAGTCTGAGCGTCTGAAGTCTGATCAGGTATATCGTTGGCTTCAGTCGACTTCTTCCGCTCTTCCCTTGATCGCAGTGATCGCAAATAGACATTCAGACGCCTAAGCTCCTGCAGCAGTCCGGCGGCCGCAGCGATGAGCGCTTTGGCTTGCTCTTCTTGCGTCTTCTGGTAAATCGCACCTCGCGGATCCAGGGCTCGTGCATCTTTTCGCTGGCGCCGATATTCTATGAAATCGCTGAATTTGTTCGGCTGCAAATAGGAAAGAAGATTCGTTACGGCACCCCAGATCCCGGGCCTGGCGACTCTGAAAATGCGGCCAATGCGCTCGACAGCCCTCTGGGATTCCTGCCACTTATTTAACTCGTCTTTGAGTCGCCGTTCGTAGAGCTCCTGCAAGGGAAGCTTGGCGTCCGTTTCGGCATGGGTGCTTGTGTCAAATTGTTCGAACAAAGCCTCCACGCCGCCAAGCAGCTCAATGTTCTCCACCCCGAATACCGGCCTGGCGCTTTTGTTCGATTGGCCGGGTACAGATCTATATCCGGAAAAGACGCTTCGAGACCAAAGCGCGATCTGCCATTTAGTGGTGAAGTAGAACAAGTAGACGAGAATGGCAAAAACAACGAGGAGCGTGACCGAGACAGTGGTCGTGGTAAATGACCAATCCAGGTCGATCTTGCTGAATCTGTCCCCAGCTATGTTGCCGAGGATATCGACCGTGTCAGCGCCGTAGGTCAGCGTGACGGCGAGGATAAGAATGCCGAGAAAAATCGCGACCGGTTTGGCGGCGACGCGCTGCCGGACATCGCCAGCATTGGGAAGAAAGTAGCTGAGGAGTTGCTCTAACATCGCGTTTCATCCCCCAAAGGAAGACGCAATAAGGCAATCTAATCTGCTACTTTTAAGAGTCTAAAAAAACAAAAGCAATCTTAAAGAGTATTAACAGTCACATCCTAACGCCAGAGTATATGTATCGCAGGCGAGCATCACCCGCGCAGCACTTCCAGGAATTCCTTCGCCGTCATGGGCTTGTGCCAGTAGAAGCCCTGGCCGAGGTCGGCACCCAGAGCGCTCGCCCGCCTAGCGACGTCGGGGTTCTCGATGCCGACCATGACAATGCGCCCGTTGCATTTCTTGGCAAGACGCACGAGTTCGGCGACGAGGCCAGCGACCGGGCCGCCATTCCCTGAGAGCGAGACGAAGCGGCGGTTGAGCTTCACCATGTCGGGGTTGAGCGAGGAGAGATATTCGCTGTCGCCGCCGCCGATGCCGAAATCATCGATCGAGATGCGGAAGCCGCGCTGCTTCATGTCCCAGACGGCGGGGCGGATCTGCCGGTCGCTGGCATCCACCTCGTTCACTTCGATGGCGATGCGGTGCGGCGGGATGCCGGCCTCCGTCACCTTGCGCGCCAGCGCTTCGCGCTTGGTGAGGTCGGCGAACTCGTCGGGTTCCAGATTGAGTGTCACACAGATCTCGCGCTCACCCGTCAGTGCCGGCTTGAGATCGCTCAGGACCATGTCGATGACGCGCTGGTTGAGCGTCGAGGTCAAGCCCAGCGCCTTCGCCATGGGCAGGAAGTCGGCGGGCGAAATCGCATCGCCCACCTCGGTCGTCCAGCGCAGCAAGGGTTCGGCGCCGATCACGGTGTGGTTGGCATCCAGTGTCACGATCGGCTGGTAGGCCATGGAAAGCCCGCCTTCCTCGATCGCACGGGTGAACTGCTTGGCGAGCGGCTCGGGCCGTTCCACCGCCATGGCGGCGACGAGGCCCATGATGATGCCGATCATGGCCCCGAAGGCCAGCAGCATGTTGGGGTTGTTGGAACCGATGAGGGGGGCCGCCAAGCCGAGCAGGAAGGCGATCACGAACACCAGCAGCTTCAATTTCAGTCGGCCTGACATTGCTACTTCCGGAAAGTATTGGATTTTTTGGTCGTCCCCGCCGCCAAAGTGACGGATTGACGTATAGATGGTCAAGGGTGACAGAAAAACGTCATCGAATACTGCCCAAGCCCGACCGCGGACCTGGGGTATTTCTTCGACCGCCGGTTAAAGCGGCGTCTCAGGAAAGATACGATTTCAGGAAGGCGAATGTCCGCGAATCCTGGCTCTGGGCCACGTTGAAGCGCAGGTGGTGGGGCCAGACCGCCTCGGCGCTGAAGACATTGCCGGGCGCCAGGACGATGCCGGCTTCCTGCGCCGCCAGCGCCGTCTCGACGGCCAGGCGTTGCCGGCCTTTCTTGTCCGGTGGTAGCGCGAGCCACAGAAACAGCCCCTCGCCGGTATCGGCCCCCGCCCCAAGCCAGGGCGAGAAGCCGAGAGATGCCAGCTTCCGGGCGACCTGGAAGCGGACCTTGGCCAGGCGGTCCCTTATCGCCGCCACATGCTTGCGGTAGCTGCCGTCGATCAGCAGATGGTGCACCAGCTGCGCCGACAATTCGTTGTTGCCGAAACTCATGGCAAGCTTCAGATCGGCAAGATCGGCGATGGTCGCTGGATCGGCGGCGAGATAGCCGATGCGCGTCGCCGCCGACAAGGTCTTCGAGAAGCTTGCCATATGGATGACGCGCTGCAGCCCGTCGAGCGCGGCGAGGCGCGGGGAAGGCTGGCTCTCGAAGTCGCGAAAGATGTCGTCCTCGAGAATGCGGAAGTCGTAACGCTGCGCCAGAGCGAGAAGCCGATGTGCGACGGCAAGGCTGATCTTGGCCCCGGTCGGATTCTGCAGACCTGCATTGGTCAGATAGAGCTTGGGCTGGTGTGTCTTGGCGAGCTGCTCCATGGCGGCGAGGTCCGGCCCCTGCGGTGTCATCGGCACCGGCAGTAGGCGCCCGCGCTGGGCCCGCACGGCGGCGTGGAAGTTGAAATAGCCGGGATCGTCGACCAGCACCGCATCATCGGGCTGGATCAGATAGCGGCACACGAGATCGATCGCCTGGGAGGCGCCATCCATCAGCAGGATGTGTTCGGGGACCGCCGGCACCTCGATCTCGTTGAGGCGCCGGGCAAGGAGATCGCGCAAAGGGCGGAAACCCAGCGGCACGCCGTATTCGAGAAGGCCGGCTTCCGGCGCACGCGACAGGGCACGCAGGGCCGAGCGCAAGGCGGCATCCGGCAGCCAGTCCTGGGGCAGCCAGCCGCAGCCGGGCTTGGGCTGCTTGGGGTCAAGGGTCAGCGACCGGCGCATCATCCAGATCGGGTTGACGCCCATTTTGGCGCTGGGCAGCGGGTCGAGCGACAAAGGTGGGGTCTGGGTGCGGCCGGCGACGAAGAAGCCGGATTTCGCCCGCGCCACCACCAGCCCATCCGCCACCAGCCGGTCATAGGCGGCGACCACGGTGAAGGGACTGACCCCGAGACGCCCGGCGAGGCGCCGCACCGAGGGCAGGCGTTCACCGGCGCCAAGTGCACCATTCGCCATGCGTTTGCCGAGCGCCCCGGCAATGCGCTGGGTGAGCGAACCGCTTTCCAAGGTGAGGTCGAGATCCATCTGTATCGGTCATTGTACTGGTATAGATTGATGGATTGTATCGGATGTGTGTCTGTCGCGCCAGACGCTGCTGCCGGATGCTGCCCCGCATCGGCCCGTTTCGCACATTGGATACCCATGAGCTCGGAAGCACTCACCACCCCAAGGCCCACAGCTGGCCTCGCACCCGCCACGCGCGGCCTCATCTATGGCCTCATCGGCGTCATCATCTTCGGTGGCTCGCTGCCGGCGACGCGGGCGGCCGTTCTGGCGCTCGATCCTTGGTTCGTCAGTTCGGCCCGTGCCGTGGGTGCGGCCTTGCTGGGGATGGGCTGGCTTCTGGCACAGCGCGCCCCCCTTCCCAGCGGCCGCGATTGGCTGGGGCTGGTGGTCGTCGGCCTTTGTGTCGTCGTCGGTTTTCCCGTCCTCACGGGCCTTGCCATGCAATGGGTGCCGGCGAGCCATGGCATTCTCTTCGTTGGCCTCATTCCGCTGGCGACCTGCCTCGTGGGTGCATTGCTCGGCACGGTGAGGCCGCGGCGGCCCTTCTGGCTGTGGGCGGCCGTGGGTGCCGTCTCGGTCGCCGCTTATGCGATCTTGCAGGGCGGCGGTGATTTCGGGCCGGCGGACCTCCTCATGGTCGGCGCCATCGCCGTCACTGGCATCGGCTATGCCGAGGGGGCCAGATTGTCCCATCACATGAAACCGGCGGCCGTCATCTCCTGGGCGCTGGTGGTGTGCCTGCCACTCTCGCTGCCGGCCCTCATTCTAACCTGGCCCGCCGCACCGCAAACGGTCGCTGTTTCGGCCTGGATCGGGCTTGGCTATGTGACCTTGTTCTCGATGTTTATCGGCTTTCTGTTCTGGTACCGCGGCCTGGTTCTGGGCGGCACCGCCCGGGTCAGCCAGATCCAGCTCTTCCAGCCTTTCATCGGCCTAGGTTTGGCTGCCGTTTTCCTGGGCGAGCAGGTGGGGTGGGGGATCCTTATCGGCAGTGTCATGGTGACAATTTCGGTGGCCAAGGCCAGGCGCTACGCTTGAGGCGTCACATCATCGGCGACGCATTGCCGCTTTGCGTTGAAATAGGGGCATTTTGGGTTGCCTGGCAGGGGGGTGGGGGCTATCTTCCGGCCCGATTTTTACCCCTCAACAGGTGACCCAGATCATGGCTTTCCTCGCCGACCGCCTCGACCGCATTAAACCCTCGCCCACGATCGCCGTGACCATGAAGGCGCGCGAATTGAAGGCGCAGGGCCGCGACATCATCGGCCTGGGTGCCGGCGAGCCGGATTTCGACACGCCGGAGAACATCAAGCAGGCGGCGATCAAGGCGATCAATTCCGGTGACACGAAGTACACCAATGTCGACGGCACCGACGCGCTCAAGAAAGCGATCATCGCCAAGTTCAAGCGCGAGAACAATCTGGACTACAAGATCGACCAGATCACGGTCGGCACCGGCGGCAAGCAGGTGCTCTATAACGCGCTGGTCGCCACGGTGAACCCGGGCGATGAAGTCATCATTCCGGCGCCCTATTGGGTTTCCTATCCCGACATCGTGCATCTCGCGGAAGGAACGCCGGTCGCCGTCGAATGCGGCCAGAACCATCAGTTCAAGCTGCAGCCGGAAATGCTCGAAGCTGCGATCACGCCAAAGACCAAGTGGCTGATCCTCAATTCGCCCAGCAACCCGACTGGTGCCGCCTACACCGCCCAGGAATTGCGTGCCCTTGCCGACGTGCTGCTTCGCCATCCGCATGTCTGGGTGCTGACCGACGACATGTACGAGCATCTCGTCTATGACAATTTCAAATTCGCGACCATCGCCGAGGTCGAGCCGAAGCTCTATGACCGCACGCTGACCATGAACGGCGTCTCGAAGAGCTATTGCATGACCGGCTGGCGCATCGGCTATGCCGGTGGTCCGACGAACCTCATCAAGGCGATCGCGAAGATCCAGTCGCAATCCACCTCGAACCCCTCCTCGATCAGCCAGGCGGCCGCGGTCGAAGCGCTCAATGGCCCGCAGGATTTCATCGCCAAGCACAATGTGTCGTTCAAGGAACGCCGCGACATGGTGGTCGAGATGCTGAACAAGGCGAAGGGGCTGCATTGCCACAAGCCGGAAGGGGCGTTCTACGTCTATCCGTCCTGCGCCGGTGCCATCGGCAAGACCACGCCCGAGGGCAAGAAGATCGCGACCGACGACGATTTCGTGACCTATCTTTTGGAATCGGAAGGTGTCGCGGCGGTGCAGGGTTCGGCCTTCGGCCTTTCCCCTCATTTCCGCATCTCTTACGCCACCTCGACCGAGGCGTTGAAAGATGCCTGCACGCGCATCATCCGCGCTTGCGAGAAATTGACGTAATATCCCTTGCGCCGAGGTGGTGATCGAGCGGATCGATCACCACCTGCGGCAATATTCATCGCCGGATCTGCCACCGAAGTCTTGCGATTGTCATGGTTTAGGGCCAAATTTAGAGCCGAATAAACCAATCAAAAGGGTGGCACCCATGGACATCGATACCGGCCTTTCAAAGAAGGACCGCAAAGCCATCGCCGATGGCTTGTCGCGCCTTCTCGCCGACACCTACACGCTCTATCTGAAGACGCACAACTTCCACTGGAACGTGGAAGGGCCGATGTTCAACACCCTGCATCTGATGTTCGAGACGCAGTACACGGAGCTGGCACTGGCGGTCGATCTCGTCGCCGAGCGTATCCGCGCCCTGGGTTATCCGGCACCCGGCACCTATGCGGCCTATGCCAAGCTCTCTTCGATCAAGGAAGAGCAGGGCGTTCCTTCCGCCGAAGACATGATCCGCCAGTTGGTCATCGGCCAGGAAGCGGTGGTGAAGACGGCGCGCTCGGTTTTCCCGGCGGCGGACAAGGCGGGCGACGAGCCGACGGCCGATCTCCTCACCCAGCGCATGCAGGTGCACGAAAAGACGGCCTGGATGCTGCGTGCCCTGTTGAGCAAGTAATCCATCCAGATCATTGGGTTAGGGCGGCGCGGGGAAACTTTCCCGCGCCGCTTGCCTTTGTGGCTGTAATCTATCGCCCAGCGCCCACGTATCACGTCGTAGCACCTCAACGGAGATGAAGATGTGGATCCGGAAGACTCGCGGCTGGGAAATGAAGGAATCGCTGGCGACGCCGGAAAGCGTCTTCCGTAACCGACGCCGGTTCCTGGCCGGGGCGGCCGGCGCCATGTTCGCCCCCGCCTTGCTCGCTTGTGAGAAGAAGGCGGCGGCCGAAGGGGATGCGACCCCTGATCCCAGTGCCGGCCTTTATCCGGTCAAGCGCAACCCCAAATACACGCTCGATCGCGACCTGACGGCCGAAGCGGACGCCACCACCTATAACAATTACTACGAATTCGGCACATCCAAGGACATCTATGATGCAGCGCAGGCCCTGCCCATCCGCCCCTGGACCATCACCATCGATGGGCTGGTGGCCAAGCCGCAGACCATCGACATCGACGCACTGCTGAAGGCGATGCCGCTCGAAGAGCGCCTTTATCGCCATCGCTGCGTCGAGGCGTGGTCGATGGCGGTGCCGTGGAGCGGCTTCCCCTTGAGCGCCTTGGTGAAGATGGCGGAGCCGCAATCGGGCGCCAAATTCTTGCGCTTCGAGACCTTCATGAATGCCGATGTGGCGCCGGGGCAAAGCGACCCGCTTTATCCCTGGCCCTATATCGAAGGCCTGACGCTTGCCGAGGCGACCAATGATCTCGCCTTCGTGGCGACCGGCATCTATGGCAAGGCGATGCCCAAGCAGAACGGCGCGCCCTTCCGTTTGGCGCTGCCGTGGAAATACGGCTTCAAATCCGCCAAGGCCATCCAGCGCATCACCTTCACCGACGAACAGCCGGTGGGGTTGTGGCAGGCCTTGCAGAGCAGCGAGTACGGCTTTTACGCCAATGTGAACCCGGCCTTTGCGCATCCACGCTGGAGCCAGGAATCGGAACGCGTGCTGGGGTCGGGCGAGCGTGTACCGACAAAGATCTTCAACGGCTATGGCGAGTTCGTTGCCAGCCTTTATCCCGATCTCAACGACCGGAACTATTTCTACTAAGGCCCCTCACCCCGGCCCTCTCCCCGCAAGCGGGGCGAGGGAGTTTCGAACGAGCTCAACGCAAAGCCCCTCGCCCCTCTGGGGAGAGGGGTTGGGGTGAGGGGTCTTTTTCAACCCACCAACGATGCCGGCGCGCCGGTCACCGGTGCGCAGGTTTCGCCGACGACGAGGGTCGGCTGGAAGATGACATGGCGCGGCTGCTGTTGCGGCGCGCTGTTGGTGATGCGGCCGACCAGCATGCGGAACGATTCATTGACCATGTCGCCGATCGGGTGCTCGGTACGGGTGAGACGCGGTCGCAACCCGCTTATACCCGTGATCGTGTCGGTCGAGGCGATGGAAATGTCGTCCGGGCACTTCAATCCCAGATCGGCCAGCGCCCGCATCAGCCCCAGCGCCATCAACCCGTTGGCGACATAAAGCGCCGTCGGCCGGTCCGGCGCCTGCAGCATCTCGCGCGCCATCGTATAGGCCACTTCCTCGCGGAACTCGCCCTGGCGGATGTGATGGGGCAGGGGTGTCACCCCGCGCGCCTGCAAGGCCTGCATCATGCCCTCATAGCGGCCGCGCCCCGTCGTCAGGTGCTGCGGGCCGATCAATGAGCCGATGCGGCGATGGCCGAGGTCGAGCAGGTAGTTGGTGGCCTGCCGGCCGGCGGATTCGTTGTCGATGGTGACCGTGTCCGATTTCTTGTCCTCGAAGACGCGGCCGAACAGCACGGTCGGGATCGATTTGCCGCTGTGGTCGCGCTGCAGGTGCTGCGCCGTCTCACCCACGGGCACCAGGACGACGCCGTCGCAGGAGAGCTGGCGGATGCGCGACATGATGCGCTTTTCCGCTTCCGGCTTTTCGTCGCTGTTGAAGACCACCAGCGAATAATCCCAGGCGGCCGCCGCCGCTTCGGCCAGGCACACCAGATGGCTGTAGAAGGGGTTGGCAAGATCGGCCACCACCATGGCGATGAGCTGGCTGCGCCCATGGTTGAGGTTGCGCGCGACCGCCGAGGGCACATAATTGAGTTCGTCGATCGCCGCCTGGACGCGCTTCCTGAGTTCCGGGCTGACATAGGCGGAATCGTTGATCACGGCGGAAACCGTCGCGATCGATACCCCGGCAGCCTTTGCTACGTCCCGAATCGTTGCCATTTTCCGTCCAGCGAACCGTTTCGCTCAATTTAACGCGCCAAAACTAAAAGTCTACCGATAGAATCCGCTTGATCAGTCTCAGGTGATGCGCAATTCTAGCGAAACGGTTAGGACATGTTCGCTAAACATCAAGGCGCACAGCCCCGTGTTTCCTGTGGGAGGGAAAAGACATGAGAAAGATACTGGCTCTATGCGTGCTCAGCGCGGCCCTGACGGGCGGCGCGCAACTTGCGGCCGCTGACAAACCGCTGGTGGGGATCGTTTCCATCGCCGCCACGGAAGCGAACAATGTTCGCTACATCAAAGGTGCGGAAGCCGCCGCCGCCGAGCTCGGCTGGGAGGTCTCGGTCATCGATGCCGCCGGCAGCGCCGACCAGGCCAATTCCGGCATCCAGAATTTCGCCCAGCGCGGCGCGCATGTGATCATCGACATGGTGTTCCCGTTCTCGTCGATCGGCGCGGGGCTTGATGCCGCCAAGAGCGCCGGCATCCCGGTCGTGACCTGGGGTGGCGGTTTGGGGTCGACCGTCGCCGCGACCAATGGTTCGGGCGGCCCGATGGCCGAACCGATTGTCGAGATGATGGCCAGGGAAATGAGCGGCAAGGGCAGTGTCCTCGCGCTTACCTATCGGACCGGCGAGGTGTGCCGGAACCGCGAGGTGGTGATGGACCAGATCTTGGCGCAACATCCCGATATCAAGGTGACCAAGAACGAAGTCCGCATCCCCGGCTATTTCGAGGACGGTGCGCAGTATGCCAATGCCTGGCTCACCTCGCATCCGGCCGGTTCCGAACCGCTGGCGATCTGGGGCTGCTGGGACGATCCGGCGATCGGCGCCATCGGTTCGCTGCGGGCGCAGGGGCGTGACGACGTGAAGGTCTATGGCATCAACGGCAACGCCCAGGCGCTGGAGAACATCCGCAACGGGCATATGACCGCGACCGCCTGGCAGGACAGCTACACCGAGGGCTATAACATGGTGAAGATGCTGGACGAGATCAAAAAGGCGGGCGACGGCTGGCAGCCCAAAGCTGCCGAAGTGCCGGCGGTTGTCGTCACCAAGGACAGCGTCGACCAGTTCATCAAAGACCATCCTGACGCCATCAAGTAATTTGGCGTCCTTGCGTAATCGAGCGGGGAGCGGCGCGTTCCAGCGATGAACAATCTTTCGCCTTTATCGCAGGAAGCCGTGACGCTCCCCTTCCTCTCTGCCGAAGGCATTGCGAAATCCTTCGGCGGTGCCCAGGCCCTTAAAGTGGCCACGCTGGAAATCGCACCCGGCGAAGTGCATGGGCTGGTCGGTGCCAATGGCGCCGGCAAATCCACCCTGATCAAGGTGCTGGCCGGCCTCGTAACGCCGGATAACGGCACGGTTCATCTTGACGGCAAGGCCGTCGCCATCACCACGCCGCATGTCGCCACGGAACTGGGGATGAGCTTCATTCACCAGGACGTGGCGCTGGTCCCCAACATGACCATCCTGCAGAACATCATGCTGGGGGTGGAGAAGAAAACCTGGGCGGGCCTGGTCGACTGGAAGGCCATTGCCCGCGACGTGGCGCCGATTGCCACCCGAATCGGTATTCGTGCCCCGCTTGATGCCAAGGTGGCTACATTGTCGACCGCGGAAAGCTGGCTGGTCAGCATCTGCCGGGCCCTGGTGCGCAAGGCGCGCTTCATCGTCATGGACGAGCCGACGGCGTCGCTCTCGGCGGCGGAGTGCGAAAAACTATTCGAGATCATCGAGGATCTGTCGCGCTCCGGCGTCGCGGTGCTCTATGTATCGCACCGGTTGGACGAGATCTTGCGCCTTTGTGACCGGGTGACAGTCTTGCGCGACGGCCGCACAGTCGCAAACTTCGCACGCTATGAACTCAACCGGGCGGTGCTGGTCGAAGCCATTGTCGGTCATAGTGCCGCGGCGGAAACGGTCATCGAGCGGCGGCGCCCGCAAGGCGCGCCACTTCTCACTGTCTCTCATCTGGTTCGATACCCCAAGGTCGACGACGTGTCGTTCGATCTCTTTCGGGGCGAGGTGCTCGGCATCGGCGGGCTGGTCGGTGCCGGGCGCTCCGAACTCATGCATCTGATTTACGGCGCCGATCGCCTGGATGGCGGGACGATGCAATTGGAAGGCGCGCCATTCGCGCCGCGAAGTCCCAACGCCGCCTATCGCGCCGGCATCGGTCTGGTGCCGGAAGAACGGCGCAGCGAGGGATTGCTGCTGACCAAGAGCGTCGCTTTCAACCTGTCGCTCGGCAATCTGCGCAAGCTGGTCTTTTCGCCGCTGCTGCCGATGGTGAGTTCGGCCAAAAGCCGGCAGATGGCGCTGGCAACGGTGGCCGAATTGGCGGTCAAAACAAACGGCATCCACGCGCCGGTGGGTTCCTTGAGCGGCGGCAATCAGCAGAAGGTCGTGATCGGCCGCTGGCTGCGCCGCAACCCGCGCATTCTCATTCTCGATGAGCCGACGCGGGGTGTCGATATCGGCGCGCGCGGTGAAATCCATCGCCTCATCCGCCGTATGGCTGCGGATGGCATGGCGGTACTGGTCGTCTCCTCCGAACCCGACGAACTCCCCGATCTCTGCGACCGCGTGCTGGTGATGGCGGAAGGACGCATCGTCGGCGAACTTGCCGGCGATGCCATCACGCGCAATGCCATCGTTGCGGCCAGCTATGGCCAGCAGGTGGCACAGGAAGGAACAGTAAAGTCATGAGCGACACCGCCCTTGCCAACCGCCGCCTGTCGCCGGAAACCAAGCGCGCGCTTAGCCTCTTTGCGCGCTATGCCACCATCATCGGGCTGGTGATGATGCTGGGCGCCTTCTCCATCCTGTCGCCGCAGGCCTTCCCAACCATCGGGAATTTCACCAATGTCATCAACCAGGCGTCGCTTGCCATGATCATCGCCGGCGGGCTGACGCTCGCCGTCATCGTCGGCGAACTGGATCTTTCGATCGGTTTTGCCGCCAGCCTCCATGGCGTGCTGGTGACCGGCCTCATCGTGCGGCACGGCTTGCCGATCCCGGCGGCAATTGCGGTCATTCTGCTGGCGGGTGCGCTGATCGGCGTCGTCAACGGCCTCATCGTCACCAAGGCGAAGGTCAATTCGGTCATTGCGACGCTCGGCGTCGGCACCATCCTGGTGGGGCTGTCTTTCGCCTATTCGGCCGGCGCGCCCATCGTTGCCGGCGTGCCGGAGGCATTCTTTCAATTGTCCCTGGGCCGCTGGCTGTTCGGCATCCCGAACAACATCGTCATCATGGTGCTGGTATTGGGCGGGCTGTGGCTGCTCGTTGAGAAGAGCGCCATCGGCCAGGAGATCCAGGCCGTGGGCGGCAATCCTGCGGCAGCGCGATTGGCCGGCATCAATGTCGACCGCATCAAGATCCTCGGCTTTGTGCTCTCCGGCGTTTGCGCGGCCTTGACCGGCACGCTCTTGGCCTCGCGGCTCGGCAGCGGGACGACGAGTGCGGCCGATTCCTATCTGCTCACCGCCTTTGCCGCCGTCTTCTTAGGCTCGGCGACGTTGCGGGATGGCGAGTTCCACATCGTCGGCACCTTTGTCGGCGCCCTCATCATCGCTTTCGGTTTCAATGGCCTCAATATTTTCGGTGCGCCGACCTATTCGCAATATATTCTGCAGGGCGCCATCCTGATCGTGGCGGTGGGGCTTTCCAGCCTCGGCCGGCAGATGGCGGAAAACTAAAAAGGGGTCGCCATGGGTGCCGATCAGTTCTGGAACGTCTTCGTCATCGAATTTGCTCGCTCGAAGGACCAGCCGCTTGACGGGCTGATCAGTGGCGCCCATGACGACGGCGTGGTCGATCTGCCGTTCTCCTTCGTCATGGCGCGGCGCGGCGACAAGATCGTTCTGATCGATACCGGCTTCATGAAGGAAGGGATCGGCGCCGAAATGGGCGTCAAGTTCGGCATCCCCGATTGGGTTTCGCCGGTGCGGATGCTGGCGGAACTGGGCGTCAAGCCGGAGATGGTCACCGACATTGTCATCTCTCATGCGCATTTCGACCATATGGGCTCGATCGGCAAATTCCCCAAGGCCCATATCTGGGTACAGAAGGCCGAGATCCTGTCCTGGATCGAGGCGATGGCGCTGCCGCCGCAATTCGGTTTCCTGACCGCCATCATCAACCCGGACGATCTCAGGAACGCGTTCGACGCCTCTGTGCAGCATCGCTTGACGCTGCTCGAAGGCGATAAGGACAATATCCTGCCGGGCCTCCATGTGCGCTTTGGGCAAGGCCACACGATGGGCCAGCAATTCGCCATACTGGAAACAAGTAAGGGGCGGCTCGTCATCTCCGGCGATTGCGTCTATGACGGGCGCAACATCAAGGGCCATAACCATGACGGCGTCTATGTGCCGCTCGCCAATGGGGTGGGCAGCATCTGGGAACAGCTGAAGACGATGGACCGGATCAACACCGAGATCGGCGGCGATCTCGACCGGCTCATCATCCTTCACGACAGCAAGCGCTGGCCCAAGCTCCCCATCGTCAAGGAAATCGAGGGCTTCCGCATCCTCGAAGCAGCCTAGGCTGAGGCTGCCTCGGCGGCGGCGATGCCGCTGAACCAGGCGCCGTGCACGTCGCCCATGTAATTCGTCGAACAAGCCTCGCCGGCAAAGAAGAGCCGGTCGTCGATGGGGCGAGCCAATTCAGCGCGCGCATCGGCGCGGCCCACCCGGGCGGCCGCGTAGCAGCCACGGATATGCAGGTCGTGATCCCAATCGGCGATGATGTACTGCGGCATGGAGGCTTGCTTCACGTCACTGCCGAATATCTCGCTCAAGCGTTCCAACGCGTAATTGGCCATCGCCGGGTGACCCGCCGCCGCCAATTCCTTGGCGAACGGCCCGTTGAAGAGGCAGGTCGCGATTTCCAGGTCGCTTTCACGCACAACGATTTCCACCGCCTCATGGGCACCGCGCAAAGGCAGGATCAGGCTGGGCGGGCAATCACCGAAGACAGGCCGCGAAAAGCGCAGGGCCACCTTGTTGCAGGAGCCCAAGGGCAGATCGGCGATGGCGCGGCGCTTCCAATCCGGCAAGGCGGGCGCAAATTCGATGCCGTCATGAAGGATGGCCGTCGATGTGGCGAGGATGATCCGCTGGGCGACGAGGATGCCGTCGGGGGTGGTAAGCTTGATATCGCGCCCGGACCAGTCAATGCGATTGACCGGCGTGTCGACGCGGATGTTGAGGCCGTCGGCGAGTTGGCTGAGCAATGTGCCGAAACCATCCGTCACCGGGCAATCATCGCCTTCCCAGACATAGTTCGCGAAATCGCGGCTGGAACTGGTCGCCGCTGCAACACCCTGCTTGGCACCCTGTTCGGCCAGGAACACGTCATGCCAGGGCGAGTTGGTGTCGGGAAAAAGCGCGCTGATGGCGACGTCACCGTCGCAGGCGGCGATGCGGGCGAAGCATTCCTCGACGTAAGTCTCACAGGCGGCTTGTTCCTTGGCATTCAGCCAGGCGCCGTTGCGGCTGTAGCGCCCGGCAAGCGCCGCGCGGCTGTAGCGAATGCCCAATCGATCGGCGTAACCGACCAGCGGATTGAGTGCCGGCGAGTGAAGCCAATGCGCGCCAAGATCGATCGGCGCGCCAAGCGTTGCATGATCGGTGACGCAGCGCCCACCAGTGAAGGGTTTCGCCTCGAGCAGCACATAATCCTTCCCGTGCTCGGCAAGGCATCGGGCAGCAGCGATTCCGGCGGCGCCACCGCCGATAATGGCGATGCGGCTCATAGTTGGGCGGCGAGTGCGCCGACGGCTGCCGCATCGGCATGGCGCGGCAATGTCAGAATGTGTTGGCCGGGCGCATGGCGCTGCAGGACCGCGACTGTCTCGGCGACGGGCACCGGGCTCGTCGGTGATTCGTTGATGATGATGGCATGCGGAGCAAGATCATTCAGCTTCATCGCCGCGATGGCCGAGAGCGTGTGGCTGATGGTACCGAGATAGGAGCCGGCCACAAGCAGGATCGGCATGCCCAGATCCTGCATCCAATCCATGACGGTATGCTTGTCGTCGAGCGGCACGAACACGCCACCGACACCTTCGATGATCAGGCGCCCCTCCGCCGGCATCATGCCGGCCACAGACCGGCAGGTTTCGACCAGCTTGTCATAGGGCACGGTCTTGCCTTCGCGCGCCGCCGCCATGTCGGGCGACAGGGGGGCAGCAAAGCGCCAGGGCGAAATGAGGTTGAGGCCGCCCTTGTCCATCGGCGCATCCATGGCCAGCAGCAGTTGGCCGGCATCGCTGGCGCCGAGCTCCCGCGGGTCGAAACCGCTCATCACCGGCTTCAGGGCAGCGATCGCCAGGCCTTCGCGGCGCCAATGGCGCAGCAAGTTAGCGCTGACATAGGTCTTGCCAATATCGGTGCCGGTGGCAGTGACGAAATAGCCAGTCATGATCGGGTGGTATTCGCTTGCACAAGGTTGCCTGAAAGCAAGGCGGCATCGCTTGACACCCTGCGGGGCCGAGCTTAGCGTCCGCCCCGATCTAGGTTAAGAGGGAAAGGCCGTCGCCCCATGGATAATCCGCAGGCACTCGATTTGCGGCACGATTGGTCGGTCGAAGAGGTGGAGGCGTTGTTCGCGCTGCCCTTCAACGACCTCATTTTCCGTGCGCAAGAAACGCATCGCCGGCGCTTCGATGCCAATGAAGTGCAGATGTCGACGCTGCTCTCGATCAAGACGGGTGGTTGCGCCGAGGATTGCGCCTATTGCCCGCAGGCGGCGCAATACCAGACCGGCGTCGAAGCCGACAAGCTGATGCAGGTGCAGGCCGTGGTCGCCGCGGCCAAGGCCGCCAAGGAGGGCGGTGCCTCGCGCTATTGCATGGGTGCTGCCTGGCGCGAGCTGAAGGACCGCGACGTCGATGCGATCTGCGAGATTGTGAAAGGCGTGAAGGATCTGGGCCTTGAGACCTGCATGACGCTCGGCATGCTGACCGAGCCGCAGGCCGGGCGCCTCGCCGATGCCGGGCTCGATTATTACAACCACAACATCGATACCTCGCCGGAGTATTACGGCGAGATCATCACGACACGCACGATCCAGGACCGCTTCGAGACGCTGCAGCATGTACGCGATGCGGGGATGAAGGTCTGCTGCGGCGGCATCGTGGGCCTGGGCGAAAGCCGCCGCGACCGAGCCGGCATGCTGGTGACGCTCGCCAACATGGCCGAGCATCCGGAATCGGTGCCGATCAACATGCTGGTGCAGGTGAAGGGCACGCCGCTGCATGGCACCGACCAGCTGGAGCCACTGGAATTCGTGCGCACGATCGCGGTCGCCCGCATCATGATGCCGGCCTCGATGGTGCGCCTCTCGGCGGGGCGTGAGACGATGAGCGAGGAGATCCAGGCGCTGGCTTTCCTCGCCGGTGCCAATTCGATCTTCTGCGGGCCCAAGCTGCTGACCACCGCCAACCCGACCCAGCCCAAGGACGAAGCCTTGTTCGACAAGCTGGGCTTGAAGCCGATGCCGGTTCATCGCCATCATGCCTGAACAAGTGCAGCCGGCCCAAGTGCAGCCGGACTGGCTGCAGGAAGGCTCCAAGCATCTGTGGCTGCCTTATGCGCAGATGCGGACGGCACCCACACCCTTGCCTGTCCTGCGGGCGGAAGGGGCAAGGCTTTATTTGGCCGACGGTTCCAGCCTGGTCGACGGAATCGCCTCGTGGTGGACGCAGGCCCATGGCTATAACCACCCGCATATCCGGGACAGCGTCTCGGCGCAATTGGGCAAGCTTGCCCATGTGATGCTGGGCGGGCTTGCCAACGAACCGGCGATGACGCTGGCGACACGTCTGGCCAAGCTGGCGCCAGGCGATCTCGATCATGTCTTCTTTTGCGAGTCCGGGTCGGTCTCGGTCGAAGTGGCGATGAAGATGGCGATCCAGTACTGGATCAACCGTGGCACCCGTGGCCGCACCCGTTTTGTCAGCTTCCGCCATGGTTATCACGGTGACACGATGGCCTGCATGTCGATCTGCGATCCGGATGAGGGCATGCATGGTCATTTCAAAGGCTATCTGCCGGAGCAGATCGTGGTGCCGCTGCCGCGCGATGCGGCCGGCGAAGCGGCCTTCAACGACATGCTCGACCGGCGCGGGGGCGAGATCGCCGGCATCATCGTGGAGCCGCTGGTGCAGGGTGCGGGCGGCATGAAGTTCCATGATCCGTCGGTCCTGCGCTTTCTGCGCCAGGCCGCCGATGCGCGCGGGCAGCTGCTGATTCTCGATGAAATCATGACCGGCTTCGGTCGGCTGGGCACCATGTTCGCCAGCGAGCAGGCGGGAATCGTCCCGGATATCATGACGCTCTCGAAGGCGCTCTCAGGCGGGACGCTGCCGCTTTCCGCCACCATCGCAAGGCGACACGTGTTCGAGGCCTTTCTGTCAGACCGCGCCGAGACGGCCTTGATGCATGGCCCGACCTATATGGGCAACCCGCTTGCCTGTGCGGCCGCCAACGCCTCGCTCGATCTGTTCGAACGCGAGCCGCGCCTGGCGCAGGTGGCGGCGATCGAGCGGCAGTTGCGCACCGACTTGGAACCTTGCCGCGCCCTCAAAGGCGTCGTCGATGTGCGCGTCAAAGGCGCCATTGGTGTCGTCGAACTTGACCGTGCCGGCGAAGGAACCTGGCTGCGGCCGCATTTCCTGAAGCGCGGCGTGTGGATCCGGCCCTTCGGCAACATCGTCTATCTGGCGCCGCCCTTCGTGATCGATGAGCTGGATCTGCGCCAGCTCACCAGCGCCGTCACCGAGGTGACGGCGCTGTGGTCGCGCGAGCGGGCTTAGCTCAGTTCACTGTATCGCTGCCGGGCGTCGTCTCCTTGGGCGGCCGGGTCGTCGTCCCATCGAGCCTGGTGCCAAGGAGGTCGCGCGACTGTGCTGGGGTCAGCCGTGTCGTCCAGTTGCAGAAAGCCGAGCCGTCGCCATTGAACGAGCAACTGACGGTCGTGCCGCTCGGCAGCTTGCAGCTGAGCCCGCCGGCCGCCGGCTGAGACAGAGTTCCACCCATGCGCTGGCAGTTCGAGATAAATTGCGCGCTGCTCAGTTGAACGATGGCAATGCCATCCTTGGCCAGGGCAACGGGAATGGGGCCGGCGATAAAGCCCAGTGTGATGGCGGCAACCAGGATGTTGCCACGGATATCGCGCCATTTCATTGACATCTGCATTTCCTCCACTCGCTCTCGATGAGGGGCGTCCCTGACGAAGCGATATAGATCGCGTCGCCGATTTACGAGAGCGGGAGGACCGATGCGTGACAGGCGACACAAAAACCGCCTCTCAAGAGAGAGTGTGGTGGAACTTTAGACAAATGTGGACGGGCGCCGGTCAGGCGCGTGGGCTGCGGATCTGCACCAGGCCGAGCTTGGCCAGCCAGACGAGGCCGCGTTCAATCCGATTGCGCCGCGAATCCGCGGTATCGGCGAGGAGGTCGCTGACGCTCATCGGGCCGCGGCGCTGCAGGTCGCTTAAGATTCGCGCGCAATCGTCGGGTTCCGGCGCCACCGGCTTCACAAAGGAGATCAGCGGCGATTGCACCAGCGCCTGCAGCTTGGCGCCATCGGCACCGGGGGATGCCGCCACGATATGCTGCTCGCTCAAGATGTCGCTGGGATAGCTCTCGAAGCTGATGAAGGGGTCGAGCCGCGCCGGGTTGGCAGGCTCGCCCGCCTGGCGCGGCGCGATTTCCGCACCGGCCTTGCGCATTTCGCCGAGCTCCTGCCACAGCGCCTGATAGCGCTTCACCACGACAGACCAGTCGAAGGCCTCGACGGCGCGGGCGCGGGCGGCTTCGCCCATGCGCCGGCGCAAATCCGCGTCCTCGATCAGCTTCAGATAGGCCCTGGCGGCGGCATTGGGATCGATCGCCACAAACTGGCTGGAGAAGCCGCAATAAAGATCATAGGTATCGATGCCGGCGGCATGGCGATCGGCAAGATCCGCACCGAGGCCGCCGCGCGGCATCAGCGTCGGCACGCGCAACCCGTCGATGCCGTCCCGCACGGTATCCTTATAGCCGTTCCAATCGCTGACCACGCCGGGCAGGCCAGCGGCCATCGCCTCGATCGGGGTGAGGCCGAAGGTCTCCTGGAAATTGTCGGAGAGCGAGGTGAAAAGGTCGGCGGCACCCCAGGCATAGTTGCGCATATCCGGCTTGCGGCCATCGAGGAAATGCGCCGTGACGCTGGGGCAGAACTGTGCCGCGCCACTCTTGAACGCGTTCTCGATGAAATCGTTGGCAAACCAGCCGGCCTGGATGAGGTGAATTTTGCGGCCGCTGGTCTTGGCCAGCGCCTGTGCCGCGCGCTCAAGGCCCATATACATGGGCAAAGGGTGCGCCTTGGCATGGAAGGAGAGGCGGCCGACGAAGAGGACCGCAACATCGTCGGGTCCCAGGCCCAGTGCGGCACGTGCCGCGCCACGCTTCGCCGCATCGGGCGCAAAATTCTCGGTATCGACGCCCAGCGGGATCACCGGCAATTGCGGACGGGTGAAGCGTGCGGCGCCGATGCGCTGACCGAGATATTCCTGCTGCCGGTCGAGCACCAGCTCGATCGTCTCGCGCACGACGCTTGAGGTGCAGATGAGGGCATCCCAATTCTGCACAGGCGCTGTCAGCAGGCCACTGATCCAGTCCATGGCACCGGCCGAGGCGGTGGTGTGGGTGATGCCGGTGATCGAATAAAGCCGCTGTCCCACCGCGCGGCGGCGCCAGGCGGCGGCGACCAGGCTGGGATCCGGCAAATAGAGCGTGCCCGGTGCCTTAGGACCAGCTGCGTCGCGTTCATCGAGCCAGCGAATCGGGCGCTTGTTGCCGAAGCCGCCCACCAGGCGCTGGAAATGCCCGGCGAATTCCTTGGTGGCGGCATAGCAATAAAGCGTATCGACGCCGCTATGGCGCAGGAAACCTTTCAGGAATCCTTCGCCCGCGGCGTGGCGGCCCATCAGCTTCTGGCGGCCGGTGTCATAGCCTTCTGGTTGATAGAAGATCGCGGCATTGGCCACGGGAATCGGGTCAGTCATGGGTGGGAGCATAGCGGCCCAACGCGGCGGAGCCAAAGCGCATATTTGCGAGCGGCCCGCCGCGCTTGACCATGATCGTCAGTTCAATGTTGTGGCATTGCCGTCGACCATTTTGAAGATGCCTTTGGGCACCGGCGGCATCGTCTTTGCGGGACTGCCGCCGCCACCACCGGTACCGCCGGTTGGCGTCGGCGTCTGCACACAGGTGGTGCTGCTGCAATAGACATTGGTGCTGGATCCGCCCGGGCCGATGACCATGTAGCCGGTGATGCCACCGCCCATGTCGATGTCGCTGAGGATGCAGGACGAGCCCTTCTTGGCGCAGGCATTGTGGATGGTCTGGTTGTTGGCGCCGGGCACTTCTTTCATTTCGGCCGAGGCTGCGATGGGCAGCGCCAGCCAGATGGCGACGATCATTGCGACGCCGGCAAAGCGGCGGCTGGTCGAAGAAGCAAGGCTGTTCATTTGGCTCTCCATCAAGGACGTCCCCACGGAGAAAGATGTATTTTAGATGGCCAATATCCAACATTATATTTTCGTTTTGTGTGCCAGATCACACATTTTTGAGAACGCTAATGCCCTGCAGCGGCAATTATGTTGCCATTTTCAACAATTTAACGGGGATTTGCAGGAATTGCCCGCTAGGGCATAGTGTGGTGATTCGCAATATCACCCCTCGGGAAGGTCTGATCATGGGGCGAAGTGCCCGCAACAAGGTCGCGCGCCACAAGCGCATTATGGAAGCGTTGCAGGTGAATGCAGCGGTCCGCGTGGGCGAGCTTGCCGAGGCGCTGGGGGTTTCCGGGGAAACGATTCGCCGCGACCTTTCGGAACTCGGCAATGAAGGTGCCGTCAGCCGAACATTTGGCGGCGCTGTCGCCAAGCCCGTGCTGCATGAACCCAATTGGCGCGTCCGCCACGACGCCTTGCGTGCCGAGCGGGGCATCATCGCCGAACTTGCCTTCAAGCTGGTCCATCCGGGCGACGTGCTCATTCTCGAAACCGGGTCGACCGTGATGCATCTGGCCGAAGCATTGGCGAACAACGGTCGCGACCTTTCCGTCATCACCAGCAGCCTGGAAGTGGCGCTGGTGCTGGGGCGCAACAATGCGATCGAGGTGCATTTGTGCCCGGGCATTCTCGATGCCCGCGAAGGCAGCGTGGTCGGCGCCGAGGCCGAGGATTTTCTGGAACGCTACAACGCCACCACGGCGTTTGTGGGTTCGACCGGCATCACGACGGCGGGGCTGCAGGAAAGCCATACCGGCATCGCGGCGGTGAAATGCACCATGCTGTCGCGCGCCAAGAAGCGCGTCGTCCTGCTTGATCACAGCAAGTTCGACCAGACCAGTCTGGTGACGGCCTGTCCGCTCACGGATTTCGACGTCATGATCAGCGACCGGCCGCCCGGCGGCGACCTCGCAGCAGCACTGGAGGCTGCTGGGGTGAGCGTCGTTACCTGAGTTCCGCCCGTCGATTACGCCGCCAGGAGCCTCTTGGCGAGCCAGCGGTGGAAACAATGCGTCGGCCCATCCATGGCGGGCGAGAATACACCGCCATCATAAGCCGGTGACTGGCGCCCGCGCTGCATACGCTCGACCACGTCGACATCTTCGGCAAAGACCGTCTGCCAGGCCTTGAGATTGGCGGCCTTGGTGGCGTCATAGACCGGGTCGGCGGAATCGTCGCCGACGTAATAGATTTCCAGATGCTCGCGGGTCTGTCCCAGCGCGATTGGCTCGAGGCGGATGGCGTAATAATGGTCGCGGTGGATGCCGAGCAGCACGTTGGGGAAAAGCGAGGTATATTCGGCGGCCTTGTCCCAGCGTGCCGGCAGGTTCGGGAATTGCGGCAGGCCCGGGCCGTCCTTGACCAATAGCGGGGTGTAGGCGTGGCTGCCCTGGCCGGAAAAATGATCCGGCTCCTCGATGTTGTAATGGTCCTCGAGCCTGGAATAGGAGTTGAGGCCCGGATGGATCGAGGGCAGGTGATAGGCCTCGCAGTAATTCTCGACCGCGAGCTTCCAGTTGCAATTGACGTCGAGCTTCAGGCTGCCCACCGCACCTGGATGACGGATCTGGCGCATGTCGAAATCGCCCCAGCGGTCGGTGAGCGGCTTCACGAAATCTTCGAACGGTTCCGCATCGCCGCTGATGTTGACGAAGACCATGTCCCAGAAGACCGCATGCCGCACAGGCTTCAGGCCATGCTGACTTTTGTCGAAGCCATCCACGGCATTGGTCTTTGGCCCGCCGATATGGGGTGTGGCGATCAGCTTGCCATCGAGATCGTATAGCCAGGCATGATAGGGGCAGCGCAAGCGCTTGGCGACATTGCAGGGCTCGGTCAGCAGCTGTGCGCCGCGATGCGAACAGACGTTGTGGAAGACGCCGATCGATCCATCCTCGCGCCGCACCATGATGACGGGCAGGCCCAGCACGTCGCTGGGGAAGGCGTCGCCGGCATGGGGTACGTCGCGGCCGAAGCCGATGCAGAACCAGGTCTTGGCGATGACGCGGTCGCGTTCGAACACGCGAAATTCAGCGCTGACATAGGCCTCGTTGGGCAGGCCGCGGGCGATCTCGATCGGCTGCAGCACACGGGCGATAGCGGCTGGGTCGAAAGGCAAGCGCCCCTGGGGATGATTGCTGGCGAGTGCTGGTTGCACGGGCTGTTACTCCGATGAAAGGCGGATGCCGGACGGGGGCATTGGTGCTTTCATGACGGGGATGGCGGGGCTTGTAAATCCAGGGATGCGTGATTGCGGCATGCGATAGGATCATGATGCCGGATCGCGCATACGCGGGCTTTATGCCGCAGCAACCCTGCGGTATAGAGAAATCGAACATTTGCTCACGGAACTGGAAATGGCCCGACCGTCGCTGCGCCGCTCGCTCCCGCCCCTCAACTCATTGGTTGCCTTCGAAGCCGCCGGCCGCCTGGAGAGCTTCACGGCGGCGGGACGCGAACTTGGCCTGACCCAGGCCGCCATCAGCCGGCAGATTCAGCAGCTGGAAGGCGATCTCGGCGTGCTGCTCTTTTCCCGCTCGCGCCGCGGCATGCGCCTGACGCCGGAAGGCGACATTCTCTATCGCGCCGTGACGGCGGGCCTCACGTCGATCTCCGACACGGCCATGACGCTGCGCCAGCAGCAGGGCCGGCGCAGCGTCACGATCGGCGCCAGCCTGGGCTTTTCCACCTTCTGGCTGATGCCGCGTTTGCCCGGCTTTCGGTCCGTCAATCCCAGCATCGACCTGCGCCTCATTTCCTCCGATGCCCTCGGTGACCTTGCGGAAGAGCGCATCGACATGGCGATCCGCTATGGTGACGGGCATTGGCCGGCCTTGAATGCCACGCGCATGTTTGGGGGCGAAATGTTTCCGGTGGTGAGCCCGACGCTGCTGAAAGGCAAGAAATTGCCGCTCAGCGTCGAGGAATTCTGCGCCTTGCCATTGCTGGAATATGAATCGGCCGACCCCCGCTGGCTGTCCTGGGAGGATTGGGCGCAAAGCCTGCCGCAGCGCCCCAAATTGCCGGCGGCCCGCATCCGCTTCAACTCCTACCCGCTCCTCATCCAGGCGGCGATCGCAGGTGAAGGCGTTGGCCTGGGCTGGCGCTATTTCGTCGACGAATTCCTCCACGACCAGCGCCTGGTACGTCCGGTCGAGGAAGTGCTGATGACGGAGTTCGCCTTCCATCTGGTCGAGCCGATCGGCGCGAGGCCACGGACGGCGACGACCTTGCTCCGCAAATGGCTGCTCGACCGAGCGCGCGAGAGCGAAGCGACGCCGCTGCCGTAATTGGCCCAAAGCCGGCTAGCCGATTTTACGTCATCGTATGTCGATAATTGACAATGAAGGAAAATCGGCTGAGATAGCCTTGCGGCCATTATACAGCTTGCGAGGCGTTGCCCATGATCCCGGCCTTTGTCCCACTGAAGATCCTGCGTTACGGCTTCCGCAAGAAATATCCGGCCGAGCGCTTCATCCCGAAGCAGCAGGATCTCAAGAAATCCTACGACGTGGTGATCATTGGCGGCGGCGGTCATGCCTTGGCCTGCGCCTATTATCTTGCCAAGACCCACGGCATCACCAATGTCTGCATTCTGGAGCGCGGCTATCTGGCCGGCGGCAACACGGCCCGCAACACGGCGATCATCCGCTCCAACTATCTGACGCCGGAAGGCGTGCGCTTTTACGAGCAATCGCTGAAGCTTTACCGCGATTTTTCGCAGGAACTCGACTTCAACATCCTCTATTCCGAGCGCGGCCATTTCACGCTCGCCCACACCGACGCTGCCGTGCGCACCAGCCGCTGGCGCGCCGAGGTGAACAAGCAGCTGGGGGTCGATTCGGAACTGATCTATCCGGACGATATTGCCAAGCTCTGCCCGCATCTCAACATGTCGGACCATGTGCGCTATCCGATCATGGGGGCGCTCTATCACCCACCGGGGTCGATCGCCCGGCATGACGCGGTCGCCTGGGCCTATGCCCGCGGTGCCGCCAAACACGGCGTCGAGATCCATCAGCAGACGCCGGTCACCGGCCTCATTGTCGAAAATGGGACAATCAAGGGCGTGCAGACGCCGCGCGGCACGGTCTATGCCAACCGGGTGATGCAGGCGGTGGCCGGCAATACCTCGGTCGTCGCCAAGATGGCGGGCTTCCGCCTGCCGATCAAAACGATCCCGCTGCAGGCTTGCGTCAGCGTGCCGTTGAAGCCGTTCCTCGACCAGATCATCGTCTCCGGCTCGCTCCATGTTTACGTGAGCCAGAGCTCGCGCGGCGAATTGGTGATGGGCGGCTCGACCGACCCCTACGGCCTCTATGGCACGCGCTCGACACTCGACTTCAAGGAAGGCCTGCTCGGCCACATGCTGGAGCTTCTGCCCATGCTGGGCGAGGTGAAGGTGATGCGGCAATGGGCCGGCATGACCGACATGACGCCGGATTTCAGCCCCGTCATGGGCCTTACCCCGGTGAAGAATTATTACATCGACAGCGGCTGGGGCACCTGGGGCTTCAAGGCAACGCCGGTCTGCGGCATGACCATGGCGCACACCATCGCCCATGACAGTCCGCACGATCTCATCAAGCCGTTCTATCTGGACCGTTTCGTCGACTATCAGCAGGTCGGCGAAAAAGGTGCGGCCTCGGTCGGCCATTGAGAGAGGGAGCATAGCCATGAAAGTCATGAACTGCCCCTTGAACGGGCCCCGCAATATCAGCGAATTCGCCTGGGGTGGCGAGGTGAAGCCGATGCCGGATCCGGCCGGTGTCGGCGACAAGGAATGGGCCGCCTGGCTGTTCCTGGAAGCCAACGAGGCGGGCGTCGTGCGCGAATGGTGGTGCCATGTGCCCACCTCCTACTGGTTCATCGCCGAGCGCAACAACATCACGGATGAGATCATCAAGACCTATCCGGCAACCGAGGTGTTCAACACGCGTGTCGAGTTTGCGGCGAAGGCCGGCGCCGGGGAGAAGAAGTGATGAGCAATGTCAACCGCCTGCCGGCACCTTTCGGCCGCCTCCTCGACCGCAGCGAGACCGTGACTTTCGATTTCGAAGGCCGCACTATCGAAGGATTCAAGGGCGACACGATCGCCTCGGCACTCTGTGCCAACGACCAGTGGATGATCTCGCGCTCGTTCAAATATCATCGCCCGCGCGGTGTGCTGACCATGGCGGGGCAGGATGCCAACACGCTGGTGCAGCTCTCAGACGAACCCAATTGCCTGGCTGACAAATACCCGGCCAAGAACGGATTGAAGGTCAAGGCGCAGAACTATTTCGGTTCCTTCGACAACGACATGGCGCGGGTGGTGGAACTTGTTCACCGCTTCCTGCCGGTGGGCTTCTATTACAAGACCTTCCATGAGAAGAAGCAGTCCTGGTCGTTCTGGGAGCCGGTCGTCCGCGCCATGACGGGTCTTGGCGCCATCGATCCCAAGGCCGATTTCCACGAGAGCTATTACGACAAGCAATACCTCTTTGCCGATGTTGCCGTGATCGGCGGCGGACCGGCGGGACTTGCGGCAGCCCAGGCCGCGGCCGAATCCGGTGCCGATGTGATCCTCATCGAGGAGAATGCGGCGCTGGGCGGTTCGCTCGGTTACGCGCGCTTCGACGCGGAAGGCATCTCGGCCACGCGCCAGCTTGGCGATTTCGAGCGCGTGCTGGGCGGTGCCAAGGGCGTCACCGTCATGACCGGCACGATCTGCTCCGGCCTTTTCTCGGACAATTGGATTCCGCTGATCAGGGGCAACCGCTTTTATAAGCTGCGTGCCAAATCGATCGTGGTCGCGACCGGCTCGATCGAGCAGCCGGCGGTCTTCCGCAACAACGATCTGCCGGGCGTCATGATGGCCTCGGCCGCGCAACGCCTCATCAAGCTCTATGGCGTGCGCCCAGGCCGCACCGCCGTCATTCTTGCCGCCAATGACGATGCCTATGGCGCAGCACTCGACCTCATCGATGCGGGTGTCACGGTCGCAGCCATTGCCGATTTGCGGCAGAGCGTCCCGGCGACGCCTCTGGTGGCCGCCGTCCGGGCGCGCGGTGTCGAGATTTTGGCGGGCCATGCGATCAGCGAAGCGCTCTATGCCAGCAAGACGCATATCTCAGGGGCTGCCCTGGCACCGGTCACGGGTGAGGGCAGGCTGGGAACGGGCGGCAAGTCGGTTGCCTGCGATCTCATCCTGATGTCGGTGGGTTTCAGCCCGGCCGGGCAACTGCTGCATCATGCCGGCGCAAAATTCGGCTATTGCCGCCAATCCGACATGTTCCAGCCGGTCGACTTGCCGGCAAAGGTCCATGCGGCGGGTTCGGTCAACAATGTCTATGACTTGGGGTCCGTCATCGCCGATGGCAAGCGGGCGGGTCTCGCGGCCGCCCGCGATGCGGGCCTCACCGTCGCTGCGGTGCCGGCACCCATCGCCGAGAGGGGCAATGTCGGCCGCACCCATCCCTGGCCGATCTTTCCGCATGATCGCGGCTTCGACTTCGTCGATTTCGACGAGGACCTTAAATATCACGATCTCATCAACGGCATTGCTGACGGCTATGACAATGTCGAATTGCTGAAGCGCTATTCCACCGTCGGCATGGGGCCGAGCCAGGGCCGCCATTCGGCCGTGACCTCGGTGCGTATCGTCTCGCGCGAGACCGGCGTCGACATTGCCGGCATGAGTGTGACGACGCAGCGCCCGCCTTATACGCCGGAGAAGTTCGGTCACTTGGCCGGCCGCGTCTTCGACCCGGAACGGCGCACGGCGATGCATCACCGCCATCTGGAACTGGGCGCGCAGATGATGCCGGCCGGTGTCTGGTGGCGCCCTGCCTATTACGGCGGCAAAGCCGACCGCGCGCAGGCGATTGAGACGGAAGTGAAGGCGGTGCGCCAGAATGTCGGCCTCATCGATGTCTCGACCCTGGGCGGTCTCGATGTGCGGGGGCCCGATGCCGCCGAATTCCTCAACCGCATGTATACGTTCAGCTACACCAAGCAGCCGATTGGCCGCTCGCGCTATGTGCTGATGACCGACAATGCCGGCGTCATTACCGATGACGGTGTTGCCTGCCGGTTCCATGACGAGCATTTCTACGTGACGGCGACGACCAGTGGTGTCGATAGCGTTTATCGCCAGATGCTGTTCTGGAACGCGCAATGGCGGCTCGATGTCGATGTCGCCAATGTCACGGCAGCGCTTTGCGGCGTCAACATCGCCGGGCCCAAATCCCGCGCCGTGCTGCAGAAGGTCTGCACGGATATCGACCTGTCGCCGGAAGGCTTTCCCTATATGGGCGTCAAGATGGGCACGGTCGCCGGCATCCCCGCGCGCCTGATGCGCGTCGGCTTCGTCGGCGAGTTGGGTTACGAAATCCACGTCCCCGCGGGCTATGGCGAAGCCTTGTGGGACGCGCTGATGGAAGCGGGGAAGCCCGAAGGCATCCGCCCGTTCGGCGTCGAGGCGCAGCGCGTGCTGCGCTTGGAGAAGGGCCACATCATCGTCAGCCAGGATACCGACGGTCTTACCAATGTCTGGGAAGCCGACATGCCCTGGGCGTTGGCCAAGACCAAGCCGTTCTTCGTCGGTGGCAAGTCGACCGAGATCATGGGCAAGATGAAACTGGCGCGCAAACTCGTCGGCTTTACATTGAAGAACGATTCCGATCCCTGTCCCGAGGAGTGCCATCTGGTGCTCAAGGGTGAGGAGATCGTGGGTCGCGTCACCTCGGCGGTGAAATCGCCCAGCGTCGGCAAGGTGGTGGGCCTTGCTTATGTGCATGGCGATGACGGGGCACCCGGCACCGAATTCACCATCAAGGTCGAGGGTGGTCGGCGCATCACCGGTGTCGTGACGAAATATCCGTTCTACGACCCCGAGAACAAGCGGCAGGAGATGTGAGATGAACGCGATCAATCCCACGAGCTTCAAGCGCCGCAGCTTCATCTACCGTGAGCTGGTCAAACTCGGCGCCGAATTCGGCGAGGTGAATGGTGCCGCCGTGGCACTCAGTTTCGGTGCCGCGCGCGAGGCGGAACTGGCGAGCGCCCGGCGTCTGGCGCTGGCGGATCTCTCGGTGATGCCGCATGCTGGTTTCAAGGGCCGCGGCACGGCCGAATGGCTGACGGCTCAGGGCCTTAATATCGGCGCTGACAGCAATGTCGCCTATACCCAGCCGGGTGGGGAAATGGCAGCGCGGCTGGCGCCGACCGAAATCTTCCTCCTGGATTCGCTTGCCGGATCGGGCGCGCTGATGCAGCGCTTGAACGCGGCCTGGCAATGGGCGGCAGCCGCACCCCGGCCGCAGCAAGGCTATCCGCTGCCCCGACAGGACAGCCATGGCTGGTTCATGCTGGCCGGCGAATTCGCGCCGGAGATGTTCTCGAAAATGTGCGGCGTCGATTTGCGCCGCGACCGCTTTGCCGATGGCCAGATCGCCCAGACCTCGGTCGCCAAGATGAGTGCCATCATCATCCGCGCCGACCGCAAGGGCAAAGACGGCCGCGCCCATGCCGCCTATCACGTGCTGGCGGATATCGCCTCGGCGGAATATCTGTGGTCCTGCCTGATGGATGCCGGCCAGGAATTCGGCATCAAGCCAGTGGGTCTCACCGCCCTCCGCGACCTGGAGCAATGAGCGAGCGGGAAATCGCTGATTTTGCGGCGGCCCGCACCATCGGGTCGGCGCCGTTTCGTCTTGCCATCATCTCGGTCCCCGGCTTTGCGCTGATGTCGTTTGCCTCGGTCATCGAGCCGGCGCGCGCCGCCAACCGCATGTCGGGCCGCAAGCTCTATGAATGGAAGCTGTTCGGCACGACCCCGGGCGGCGTCGAATCGAATAGCGGGATCGAGGTGGCGAGTAACCCCGTTGCCGAGCTCGATCCGGCCGATTTCGACATGGCGATCGTCTGTGCCGCCACCCATGCCGAGACCAAGCGCTTCATGGCAGTCGAAGCGGCGATGCGGCGCCTGCATCGCGCTGGGCTCGCCATTGCCGCAGTCTCGACCGGCAGCTTCGTCCTGGCCCGTGCCGGGCTGCTCGCCGGCAAGCGCTGCACCGTGCATTGGGATTACGCCGATTCCTTCCGCGAGGCTTTTCCCGATGTCGACCTCCTCAACGACCTTTTTGTCGTCGACGGGCGCATTCTGACTTGTGCCGGTGCCACCGCTGCCCTCGACATGATGCTGGAACTCATTCAATGCCATCACGGGCGTGAGTTGGCGCGCCAGATCGCCGACCAGTTCCTGCATGGCGGCATCCGGGGGGCGACCGAAGGCCAGCGCCAGGTCTTGCTGGGTGCCGCCGTGCGCAATACGGTGGTGCAGAAAGCCGTGCAGCGCATGGAGGCGACGGTTGAAGAGCCGGTTTCGCCGGCCAAGCTTGCCGATGAGCTGGGCGTCAGCCAGCGCCAGCTGGAGCGCCTCTCCAAGCGCTATCTCGGTTGCACGCCGGCGAAGTTTCATGCCCAACTGCGCCTGCAGCGGGCGCGCCGGATGCTGCGCCAGACCGAGCTTTCTGTGGCTGAGATCGCCATTGCCTGTGGCTTCGTCTCCCTCTCGCACTTCGCCAAGGCCTATCGGCGGCAATTCTCGGTCAGTCCGCGACAGGACCGGCAAGCCGCTTGAGTCGGCACCGCGACGTTAGGAGGCATGACGGGGGCGTTTTCTGCCGCTATGCTCCGGCATCGACTCCTTAAGTCGATCCAAGGACAATATTCAGCGGGATGGGGCCATGGCGCGGGAGCGCAGCGAGCGGGATGCCAGCAGCAAGAAGGTGGCGAAAGGCGATGCCGCGCGGCGTGGAAAGTCGACCGTCTCCATCTCCGGCGCCCCGGAAAAGCTGACCCCCAAGCAGGTCAAGCAGGCGGCGGCGCTGCAACAGGACCCGCACCATGTCAGCGGCAAGGGACGCTCGCTGGAAGCGGCGATCGGCCGTGAAGTGCGCAATTTCCGCCACCAGCTCAACATGACCGTGGCGCAGCTGTCGCAAGCCTCCGGCATGTCGGCCGGCATGCTGTCCAAGATCGAAAACGGCCAGACCTCGCCCTCGCTCGCCACCTTGCATGAGCTTTCGAAGGCCCTGCAGGTCCCGGTGACCTCGTTCTTCCGCGGCTTTGAGGAAGAACGCTCGGCGACCTTCGTCCAGGCTGGGCAGGGTTTGCCGATCGAACGCCGGGGTACGCGCGCCGGGCACCAATACCAGCTGCTCGGCCACGGTTTCAGCCGCGGCATCTCGGTCGAGCCCTATCTGGTGACGCTTACCGAGAACTCCGACGTGTTCCCCATCTTCCAGCATGATGGGGTCGAGTTTCTCTATATTTTGCAAGGGGAAGTGGGCTATCGCCACGGCGACAAGCTCTATCACATGCGACCGGGCGACAGCCTCTATTTCGATTCGGACGTGCCGCATGGGCCGGAACAGCTGATCAAGCTGCCGATCCGGTTTCTCTCCATCATCACCTATGCCCGGGACAACGAGTGATCCGGCATTTGACCTTTCGTCATGCCCGGGCTTGACCCGGGCATCCAGTATTGCCTGCTGGAACTGGATCCCCGGGTCTGCGCCCGGGGATGACGAGAAAGCGGAAAAGATCTCCCAGGAATAGAGTTTCCTCACAGTAAAAAAAGTTTCATTATCCTTGACAGGGGCTGCCTGCCGGCTATCTTTAGGCCAGCGCGGCCCGGCCCGGCCGCTTCTCGCCCTCTGACAGGGAGACATGCGCCATGTGCGGCATCGTTGGTCTATTCCTCAAAAACCCGGCGCTGAAGCCGACGCTCGGCAAGCATCTGGAAACCATGCTGATCGGCATGACCGATCGCGGCCCGGACAGTGCCGGCATCGCCGTCTATCACAGCCCGGTCAGCGGCAAGCGCAGCAAGATCACGCTGTTCAACGCCAACGAAGCCTTCCCCTGGCGCAAGCTCGCCGGCGATATGGGTGCCGATCTCGGCGTCGAGGTGGATGTCGAGCTGCGTGGGAACCATGCGCTGGTGACGGCCGACACCACCGAGGCGGCTGTCGTCGCCTGGGTCAAGGCCAAGCAGCCGGATGTGCGCATCATGGGCTATGGCAAGCTCATGGAAGTCTACAAGGACATGGGCCTGCCGGCCGATGTCGCCAGGAAGTACGGCCTGGCCGGCATGCAGGGCAGCCACGCCATCGGCCATACCCGGATGGCCACGGAAAGCGCCGTGACGACCGAGCATTCGCATCCCTTCACGCCGGCCCCGGACATGTGCCTGGTCCATAACGGCTCGCTTTCCAACCACAACAATTTGCGCAAATGGCTTCGGAAGCAGGGCCAGGAATTCGACACCGACAACGATTCGGAAGTGGCGGCGCGCTATTTCGCCCATCGCCTCGGCGAGGGCGCCACGCTGAAGGAGGCGCTCGAAGCCGGCCTTTCCGATCTCGACGGCTTCTTCACCTTCACCATGGGCACCAAGGACGGCTTCGCAGTCCTGCGCGATGGTGTCGCCTGCAAGCCGGCGGTCCTTGCCGAGAACGACGATTGGGTGGCGATGGCGTCGGAATTCCGCAGCCTCGCCTATCTCCCCAATATCGAGAAGGCCAAGATCTGGGAACCGGCCCCCGCCACCGTCTATAGCTGGAGCCTGCACTGATCATGAATGCCTTCGACTTGACCAAGACGCCGCTCCGCGACGTCAACCAGAAGCTCCAGAGCCTGCCGGCCGATACCAATGAAAAGGTCTGGCATCTGAACAATCTCCACGGCGAGCATGCCTGCGCCGTGGGCCTGACCCAGCCGATCGAGGTTCATATCAACGGCCATATCGGTTATTACGCCGCCGGCATGAACCAGAAGGCGACAGTCGTCATCCATGGCCAGTGCGGTGTTGGTGTTGCCGAAAACATGATGTCCGGTGAAGTGCGCGTCAAAGGCACCGCAAGCTCCGCTGCCGGCGCCACGGCGCAAGGCGGTCTTCTGGTCATCGAGGGCGATGCGGGTACGCGTTGCGGCATCTCCATGAAGGGCGTCGATATCGTCGTCAAAGGCTCGGTCGGTGCGATGAGCGCCTTCATGGCCCAGAGCGGTGCGCTGGTCGTGTGCGGCGATGCGGGGGCGAGCCTTGGCGATTCGATCTATGAGGCGCGGCTATACGTGCAGGGCAAGGTCGAGAGCCTCGGCTCCGATTGCATCGAGAAGAAGATGACGCCGCATCACGTCGAAAAGCTGGGCCGCTTGCTCAAGAAGGCCGGCATCGATGCCGATCCAAGCAAGTTCAAGCGCTATGGCTCCAAGCGGAGCCTCTATAATTTCCATGTCGACAATGTCGACGCGTATTGAGGGGGATGAGTAGCATTATGAGTGACCACAGCCCCTTCTATACACCGCCGCGTTTCTCTTCGACCTTCGACCAGGACGCGATCGCCCAGATCCAGCGCGCGGCGGCGACCGGCATCTACGACATCCGCGGTGGTGGCGCCAAGCGCCGGGTGCCGCATTTTGATGATCTGCTGTTTCTTGGTGCCTCTATCTCGCGCTATCCGCTGGAAGGCTACCGCGAGAAATGCGGCACCGACGTCGTGCTCGGCACACGCTTTGCCAAGAAGCCGATCGAGCTCAAGATACCGGTGACCATTGCCGGCATGAGCTTTGGCGCATTGTCGGGCAATGCCAAGGAAGCCCTGGGTCGCGGTGCCTCCGCCATGGGGACCAGCACGACCACGGGCGACGGCGGCATGACGCCGGAAGAGCGCGGTCATTCATCGAAGCTGGTCTATCAGCTCCTCCCCTCGCGCTACGGGATGAATCCGGACGACCTCCGCAAGGCCGATGCCATTGAAGTCGTCGTCGGCCAAGGGGCGAAGCCCGGCGGCGGCGGCATGCTGCTGGGGCAAAAGATCACCGAACGCGTCGCCAAGATGCGCAACCTGCCGATCGGCATCGATCAACGCTCGGCCTGCCGGCATCCGGATTGGACCGGCCCTGATGATCTTGCCATCAAGATCACCGAGCTGCGCGAGATCACCAATTGGGAAAAGCCGATCTATGTGAAGGTTGGTGCCACCCGTCCCTATTACGACACGGCCTTGGCCGTGAAGTCCGGCGCCGATGTGGTCGTGCTCGACGGCATGCAGGGCGGTACGGCGGCGACGCAGGAAGTCTTCATCGAGCATGTCGGCCTGCCGATCCTCGCCGCCATCCGTCCGGCCGTGCAGGCGCTGCAGGATCTCGACATGCACCGTAAGGTGCAGCTCGTCGTCTCCGGCGGCATTCGCAATGGTGCCGACGTGGCGAAGTGCCTCGCCATGGGCGCCGATGCGGTTGCCATCGGCACTGCGGCGCTGATTGCGCTGGGTGACAATTCGCCGAGCCTCGAGGCCGAGTATAAGAAGCTCGGCACGACGGCCGGCGCCTATGACGATTGGCACGAAGGCAAGGATCCTGCCGGCATCACGACGCAGGATCCGGCCTTGGCGGCGCGGCTCGACCCGGTAAAGGCCGGTCATCGCCTCGCCAATTATCTCGCCGTGCTCACCATGGAAACGCAGATCATCGCGCGTGCCTGCGGCAAGAGCCATGTCCACAATCTGGAACCAGACGATCTGGTGGCGCTCACCGTGGAATCGGCGGCGATGGCGGGGGTGCCGCTGGCCGGCACCAACTGGATCCCGGGCAAGGACCGTTACTGAAGACGCAAGAATACCGGCGGCGGTCGATAGGGGTCGCCCGCCGGCATAAGAACAAGACGAAACAGGTAGTTTGAGGCTTTAACCGAGAGGGGAACTAGCATGGCAACCGACCTCGCCAAGGTGGCGAAGGACCGCAAGATCAAATACTTTCTGATCTCGTACACGGATCTCTTCGGCGCGCTGCGCGCCAAACTCGTGCCCGCCGCCGCGATCGCGGAGATGCAGAAGAACGGCGCTGGTTTCGCCGGTTTCGCGACCTGGCTGGACATGACGCCGGCCCATCCCGATCTCTTCGCCAAGCCCGACCCTGAGAGCCTCATCCAGCTGCCGTGGAAACCGGAAGTGGGTTGGCTCGCTTCCGATCTCTGGATGGACGGGAAGCCCGTTGCCGATTCACCGCGCAATTTGCTGAAGCGCAAGATCGCCGAAGCGGCCAAGAAGGGTTTGCGCGCCAAGGCCGGCGTCGAATGCGAATTCTTCCTCATCACGCCCGATGGCAAGCAGATCGCCGATGACGCCGATACGGCGGATAAGCCCTGCTATGACCAGCTGGCTCTGATGCGCCGCTATGACGTCATCACCGAGATCTGCGACGCCATGCTGACCTTGGGCTGGAAGCCTTATCAGAATGACCATGAGGACGCGAATGGCCAGTTCGAGATGAACTGGGAATATGACGACGTCCTCAAGACGGCTGATCGCCACGTCTTCTTCAAATACATGGCGAAGTCGATTGCCGAGAACCACGGCCTGCGCGCCACTTTCATGCCCAAGCCCTTCAGCACGCTGACCGGCAACGGCGCCCACGCCCATATCTCGTTCTGGGATGCGTCTGGCAAGAAGAACCTCTTCAGCGATCCGAAGGGCGAGTTGGGTCTTTCCAAGCTCGCTTATCAGGTCCTGGGCGGCATTCAGCACAATGCCGATGCGCTCTGCTCGTTCTTCAACCCGACGGTCAATTCTTATAAGCGCATCAACGCGCCGCGCACCGTTTCGGGTGCCACCTGGGCACCTAATACCATCACTTGGACCGGCAACAACCGCACGCATATGATCCGCGTGCCGGACGAAGGCCGTTTCGAATTGCGCCTCGCCGACGGCTCGGCCAATCCCTATCTGCTGCAGGCGGGCATCGTCGCCTCGGGTCTCGACGGCATCGACAACAAGCGCGATCCGGGCAAGCGCCTCGACATCAACATGTATACCGAAGGCCATACCGTGAAGGGCGGGCGCAAGCTGCCGCTCAATCTTCTCGACGCGCTGCGCCTCACCGACAGCAGCAAGGTGGTGCGCGAGCAATTCGGCGACAGCTTCGTCAACGCCTATGTGCGCATGAAGACCGAGGAATGGAACAGCTACACCAAGCACCTCACCGAGTGGGAGCGGCACAACACGCTCGATTGCTGATGACAGGCGAAACGCCCGGGTCCATGTGGTCCGGGCGTTTTTCTTCCCGGTTGCGATGTTTCCGCATAGGAAAATTCATTTAAGTCTAGTAAAGTCATACATGGCGTGTTAAAAATTAATAAGTGCCATGAATGACACGTCCGAATCGGCTTGAGGGCCGATAACGGATCCAAGTCGCTCCTCAAGGAAGGGAGCGCCACGAAGACCCCAAAGGGGCGCGTGCAATGGGAGTGCCGTCCCGAAAAAAGAACGGGACGTTTCAGTCAGGATGAAGCGGCCGCAAGGAAGTCGGTCGCCGTCTCAGGGGAGAGTGATATGGCGAACGACCTTCAGTCGCGCGTTGATTCCATGTTCAATAAAGATCGCTTATGGGCCTGGGCCTTTGTCGTGGTCCTGTGGGCGACACTGCTTTTCGTCTATTTCGCGGTCAGCGGTTACATCCAGGACGGCAGTGCCCGCATCCTGCTGGCGGTCGCCGGCCTCCTGGTCGGCATCTTCAATACCGCTTCCATCGCCGCAATGATCTCGCATTACGGCCATGACAAGAAGTTCATTTACGAACTCGACATCAAGCATCTGGACGCGAACCGTTAAGGCTGCCCGCGTGACGATAATCGCGGCCGCACCATAAGCGGCTGGGGCAGCGCTATCGGCCGAGCCGAGTAGGGGAGGAAGGCAATGGCAAAATATCAACCACCAAAGCAAAGCGGGTTCGGGCAGGCATTCGACGCCGTGTTCCTGCTGGTGCTCGTGTTCCTGGCACTGCTGGTGCCGCTGGAAATGGAATTGGCCGGTGCAGCGAAGGGCGATTGGCTGCCGGGGCAAATGACCGTCGAGACCGCGACCGACGGCACCACCGTGGTCAGCAACGACAAGGGCCTGATCAAGCGCACCGCGCCGGATGGCACGATCAGCTTCGAGAATCTCACCTGGGAAGCGCTGGAGCAGACCCCGGTGATGCAGGCGCAGTGGGGCAAGCTCGGGATGGATCTCGAAACTGCCGCCGCGGCGATCACGCTGCGCTACGACTATTCCTTCAGTTGGGGTGGCCTCATCGCGACGCTCGCCGCGATCGCTGGCTATTTCATCTTCCTGGTCTGGCAATCGGACCGCGAATATCGCCAGGTCATCGCCGAGAAGTTCGGCAACGGTTCTTAAGGGACGGGGGAAACCATGCTTGATTTTCTGCAATTCCGCGGGCCCTGGGACCTTATCCAGGCAGGCGCGTGGCTCGTTTCCATCCTGCTGCTGCTTTGGATGATCTGGGATGCGATCCGCGTCAGCCAGCAATACAGCGAAGACATCCTGACCAGTTCTCAGGAAGGCGTCGACGAGCTTGCCATGCAGCAAGACGGCCATAAGAGGGGTTGAGGGGCACCGCCATGACAGACATGACTGCGAACGGCGAAAAGCCATCCTCCATCAACCTCGTGAAGGTGCTGGGTCCGACCCATGTTTGGGCGTTGGGCGTCGGCATCGTGCTCGTCGGCGAGTTCATGGGTTGGAATTATTCGGTCGAGAAAGGCGGCGCGCTGGGTTCCATCATCGCCTGCTGGATTATCGGCCTGCTTTATACCTGCGTCGCCATGATCGATTCCGAAGTGACATCGACCGTGGCCGCCGCCGGTGGTCAATACACCCAGGCCAAGCACACCACTGGACCGCTGATGGCCTTCAATGTCGGCCTCTATCTGGTGCTGGCCTATACGATGCTGGAAGCTGCCGACATTTTCGTCTTCGGCGATCTCATCCGCATCGCGTCGGAAAGCCTGGGCGCAGAACCCGGCATGGTCGATGCACGACCTTTCGTGCTGCTGGCCGTCTCGGCCCTCGCCTTCCTCAATTACCGCGGCGTCTTCATGGCGCTGTCGGTCAACTTCCTGATCACGGCGGTGGCGTTCTTCTCCATCATCGTGCTGGTCGTGGCCTACCAGTTCGGTATCTTCACCGCCGAACCGCTGCAGCATGAAGGCCTCGGCATGGGCTCGCTGCCCTATGGCTGGATGGGCGTGCTGGCCGCCTTCCAATTCGGCATCTGGTATTACCTCGGCATCGAGGGTACCTGCCAGGCGGCCGAAGAAGTGCGCTCCTGCGGTCGGTCGCTGCCGCTGGGCACCATGACGGGCATGATCACGCTGCTCATTGCCGCGGCGCTTACCTGGTATGTCTGCGCCGGGTCGCTGCCCTGGGAATATCTCGGCACCGCCTTGGCACCGCTCTATGACTCGGCGCGTGTCTCGGGCAGCACCGTGCTCATCGTGCTGCTGTGGGTCGGCACCGTGTTCTCGGCGCTTGCCTCGGCCAATGGCTGCATCAACGATGCGGCGCGCGCCTGGTTCTCGATGGGCCGCGACCGCTATCTGCCGCAATTCTTCGCGGCGGTGCATCCCAAATACCGCACGCCTTACCGCGCGATCATCTTCCTCATTCCGATCGCGGCATCGTTCGGCTTCCTGCAGCTGCTGGCGCCGACGATCACTTTCTCGATCCTGTCGGGTCTGCTCGGCTATACCTTCATGCCGATCAACATGTTCCGCTTCCGCGGGAAATGGCCGCTCGACACGATCAAGCGGGGCTATATCCATCCGTTCCACCCGATTCCGTCGCTGGTGCTGCTGGCACTGTGCGCGGCCACTTACATCGCGGTGTTCCTCGGCTTCGGCACGCAGCTCCTCGCCATGATGGTGTTCTACATCGTCGCTTCCGTCTGGTTCGTCCTCTTCCGCTATAAATATGTGCGGCGCGGCGACCAGTTCACCATGGCCTGGCCGCGCCCCAAGGGTTACTAGGCTGAAGGGTTACTGATTTTCGAGAAGGTCCTCTATAAGATACCTCTCACACGACCGGCGGGCGTGCCCGCCGGTCGATTTGTTTTCATCAGATTGCGCCCATGCCGACGACCTCTTCCGCTTCCTTGTCTGTCCTGGTGCTGCTGATCGCGGCGGCCTTGGCCGTTCTGATCTTCTATTACCGGCGCGACCAGCAACGGCGCCGCGCCTTGCGTGCCGCGCTGTTTCAGCCGGCTTATGATCTGTTCCAATCCTACCGCGTGGTGCAGGAACGGGCCGATTTCCCGGTCCTCAGCGGGCGCTACCGCGACCATGATTTTGCGATCGATGCCATCATCGACACGCTGACCTTCCGCAAGATTCCCGTGCTGTGGCTGCGCGTCAGCTTGCTGCGTGCGCTCCCCGGCGTGGCGGCGACCGATATCCTGGTCCGGGTGCAGAACAACGAGTTCTATTCGCCGGCCAATGATCTGGCCTTTCAACTGCCGGTGCCTGGCCATTGGCCGCCCGGCGCGCAGGTGAAGACCGAGGACCCCGACCAGGCGCCGGCACTTGACCTTCTCGATCGCCATATCGATTTCTTCGGCGCGATCGAATCCAAGGAAATGCTGGTCACGGCCAAGGGCGTGCGGCTGGTCCGCATGATCCACCAGGGCGAACGGGCCGAATACATGGTGCTGCGTATTGCCGACTTTCGTGCCGTCGACCTGAAGCCTGAGATCCTGGCCGAGATGATGGACCGCTGCATCGCATTGGCCGATGATCTTGCCAAGGGAAGCGTGAAATGACCGACACAAAACTGAAAGCCCCGCTGCACCCCTTGCTGGTGCTCCTCATCGCCGTGGTCCTGCCGGGCATGGGTCAGATCGCCAACAACCAGCCGACACGCGGGCTGCTCTTTGCGTTCACGACGGTGGCGCTGGGCTATGTGACGTCCAAATACGCGGCACCCGATGCCAGCCTGGTCGGGCGCTATGCCGGCGGCTTCTTCATCTATGCGGTGGCCATCATGGATGCCTATCGCTGGGCCAAGGTGCGCTGGGAAATTTTCTACCACGCGCATCCCAAGGCATGAGCCATCAGCTCAGGCGATAGAGCGACGTGTAGTGAAGGTGTGAGACGAGGCGATAGCCGAGCGGGCGCAGGAAGCGGAAGATGCGGCTTTCGGTGACGCGCTCCAAATCAAGGTCAAGATCCTCGACCGCCAGCAGCTTCGGGTGAAAGCGCGCCCAGTCATTCGAGCGCAGCACGTTGAGATCGGCGCCCTCGCAATCGACATTCAAGAAATCGACCGCGCGGCCCGCAGGCACATGTCGCGCCAGGACATCAGCCAAGGTCCGGCGTTCGACCTCGATATCGCCCTGGTGCCGCTTCCTTGGGTTCTGCAGCGTCTTTTCATAGAGCGCCGTATCGACCGTGTTCATCGAGCGGTCGTTGAAGAGATGCAGGGTGACCTTGCCGGGCTTGGTTCCGATCGCCACCTGCAGGGCAATATCCTCCGGTCGCTCCTGCCCAAACGCCTTGATGGCATCGGGATCCGGATCGATGGCGATGCCGCGCCAGCCGCGCTGGTAAAGCGCGTAGGTATTGGAATAATCCTTCGGCGCATGGGCACCGACATCGACATAGAAGCCGGCGGGCAGCTTGGCGAGGAATTTCAGGATCAACCGATCCTCACCGAAGGAGGAATAGCTCTCGATCGGAAAGGTCATCGCAATCTCCTAGCGGCCGAGTTCGGTGAGGACGCGGTCCAGCAGCCCCAGGAAATGCGCGCATTCCTGTTCACTGATAACCATAGGCGGCTTGACCTTCAGCACATTATGGTGCGGCCCTTCGCTGGAGAGTAGCACGCCAGCATCCTTCATGCCTTCGATCACCGTCTTCAGCGCCGCAGCATCCGGCTGCAGCGTCGTGCGGTCCTGGACGAATTCGGCGCCGATGAAGAGGCCGAGGCCGCGGATATGGCCGATGGCCGGATGGCGACCGGCCAGTACCCGCAACCCATCCATCAACTGCATCCCCCGCGCCCGCGCATTGGCGAGCAGGCGCTCATCGCGGATGATGTCGAGCACGGCAAGGCCAATGGCCGCCGACACCGGGTTGCCGCCGAAGGTGTTGAAGTATTCCATGCCGCCGGCAAAGGCGGCGGCGATCTCCGGTCGCGTGGCGACGGCCGCCAACGGATGGCCGGCACCCATCGGCTTGCCCATGGTGACAATGTCCGGCGTCACGCCTTGCGTCTCGAACGCCCACCAATGCGTCCCCACGCGACCAAAGCCCGTCTGCACCTCGTCAGCGATGCAGACACCGCCCTCGCGCCGGATGTGGCGATAGGCGGCATCGAGATAGCCGGGCGGGAAGGGGATCTGCCCGCCGCAGCCCTGGATCGATTCGGCGATGAAGGCCATGGGCTTGCGGCCGAGGCCGATCATATCCATCAGCAGCGTGGCGACACTTTCGGCGTAGCCGGCGCCGATATCCTTTCCGCCATCGCGCAACCGTCCGCGATAGGTGTCCGGCATCTCGGCGACCCAGACATGGCTGGGGCGACCGCCGCCGCCGGGGCCGTCGAATTTATAGGGGCTGATGTCGATGAGGTTCGAGAGATGGCCGTGATAGGCATGGTCCACCACGACCACGTCCCGCGCCTGGGTGTGGGCTTGCGCGAGGCGCAGCGCGAGATCGTTGGCCTCGCTGCCGGAATTCACCAGATAGATGACCGACAGCTCGGGCGGCAGGATGTCTGCAAGGCGCTTGATATACCCGGCGAGATGGTCGTGGAGATAGCGGCTGTTGGTGTTGAGCGCCGCCATCTGCCGAGCCGATGCCTCGACCACGCGCGGATGGCTGTGGCCGACATGCGCGACATTGTTGACCATGTCGAGATAGGCGCGGCCGGTCTCGTCATAAAGGTGGCAGCCGGCCCCGCGTACGATCTTCAGCGGCTGGGCATAGGCAAGGCTCGCCGAGGGCGCGAAATGACGCCGCCGTTCCGCCACCAATTGCAAAGGGCTGCGGGCAACGGGTGCGGCGCAATTGGCGCCGATGCCAAGGATGATGTTGGGGTCCAGGCAGATCTCGCGCCACAGCTCCCATTGGCTCGCCCAGGAAATGCCGATGACGTCCAGCGCTTCCCAGCCCATCAGATGCGTCATCAGCTGGAAATGGAGATGGGGCGGCCAGTCGCCGTTCTCGGCCTCGCTTGCAAGCGTGCCGATGAGGGTGCCTTGCGCTACCACCTGACCGGGTTTCCAGCCAGCAAGACCCGCCGGGGCCAGATGGCCATAGAAGGTCCAGAACGGGACACCGGCATCGGTCTCATGCCGCAGAATCAGGATGCCGCCGAACCCGTGGCGTTCGGTATCATTGCCAATATCCGCGACCGTGCCGGGGTAGGGGCAGAGGACCTTGCTGCCAGCCGGCAGGAAGATGTCGATGGCATGGTGGATCTTGCGCGGATTGGCCTCACGCGGTGCCTCGGGGTGATCGTAGATGCCCCGATCTTCGGCATAGCGGCCGATGCCGATGCGGGGCGCGATGCGGGCCAACTGGGCGCGCCACCAGGCGGTCAGGTTCTCGCCGCCGTTTTGGCTGGGATGCGCAAGCCTCTCCGGCGCCAGGCTCGCATCGAGGATCGCCACGTGGTCGCGATCAAGCGGGGCGTCGACAACCGGCCCGAAGCGATGATTGTTGAAGTCCAGCCAGCGCCGCAGATGGGGCACGGTCTCATGTGCCGGTTGCCCGGCAAGGACTCGGCGCAGCATGTCGTCGATCAAGGCAGCCTGGGCGGGTCTCATGCACGTCTCGGAAGTCATGCGGTGGGTACGGATTTTAGCATCATCGGCGGTGCGCTCTCCCAGATAAATTGTGCTGAGACAAATCGGGCCGATGCGGGCATGATTCCCGAACCACGGCTGAGCGACGAGCATGACCATGAGCAATACCGAGCGCCCTGACAATTCCCAGCAACTTCATGCGCCGAGCTATCTGCTGCCGGTACAGGACACCGATTTCCTCGCCAACCGCGAAGAGTTGCGCGGCCTGCGCTTTGCCCTGGAATATTCCAAGGCGGATCTGGTCCTGCGCGATTGGGGGGTACGCTCGACGGTGATCGTATTCGGCTCCGCCCGCATCCCCTCCCCGGAACTGGCGGCGGAACGTATCGCCGCGGCACCCGCCGGACCAGCGCGCGCGCGGGCCGAGAAGCTCGGCGCCTGGTCGCGCTATTATCAGGAGGCACAGGCCTTTGCCAAACTGGTCTCGGAAGAAGGCGGTGCGCTCAAACCCGTCGAGGGCTGGCGCGACAATGTCATCGCGACGGGCGGGGGGCCTGGCATCATGGAGGCGGCCAATCGGGGTGCCCATGATGCCGGGGCGCCATCGATCGGCTTCAACATCACGCTGCCTGGCGAGCAGCAACCCAACGCCTATTCGACGCCCGACCTCACCTTTCGCTTCCATTACTTCGCGATGCGCAAGATGCATCTCGCCATGCGCGCCCGGGCTCTCGCCGTGTTTCCCGGCGGCTTCGGCACGATGGACGAATTGTTCGAGCTACTGACCCTGCAGCAGACGCAGAAGGCCAGCGTGACGCCGGTCGTCCTGGTGGGGAAGGCTTATTGGGAGAGCGTCATCAATTTCGACGCCATGATCGATAGCGGCCTCATCGAGGCCGACGATCTCAAAATCTTCGATATCGTCGATACCGGCGCCGAGGCCTGGGCGGCGCTTAAGGCGCGTGGGTTAAAGCCGGCCAGCCCGGTTCAGCGCCGGCCGGTACCCTGAGCTTGACTTAGTGGCGGCGCTTGAAGGGCTGCGGGCGCGGGGCACCGGCGCCGGCCGGACGCTCGTCCTTGAAGCGGAAGGTGATGCGACCCTTGGTGAGATCGTAGGGCGTCATTTCGACCGTGACGCGGTCGCCTTCCAGGATGCGGATGCGATTCTTGCGCATCTTGCCTGAGGTATAGGCGAGGGTCTGGTGGCCGTTGTCGAGCTGCACCACGTAACGCAGGTCCGGGAGCATCTCCGTGACGGTACCGTCAAAGGTGATGACGTCTTCTTTGGACATGGGTCTCTTTCATTTCCAGGCGGCTAGGCGGATTTATCCCGCCGGGCCAAAGGCCTGACGGGCGGATTCGGGTCCGATTTCGCCGCGAATGGCCGATGGAATAAAGCAGGTTGTGGGGGCATTCAAGCCCAATCCCCACAGAGCTGCCCTGCGCCCGTCCTGCGCAAATCTATCTTGCTGAAATTATTGACTTTATCCACCTTTACAGATCTGCAAAGGCGTCGATGACCGCGCGGTCATATCCCTTGGATGCCAGCAGCAGCTGGCGCGAATAGGCATGATCCAGTGTACCGGTTCCCAAATGCCGGCTCTCTGCCACCTCGACCACCTTCCCTTGCCGCATGACGGCAAAGCGCTGGCACATATGGGCGACGACGCCCAGATCATGGCTGACCATCAGATAGGTGACGCCCAGTTCGGTGCGGATGTCGTCGAGAAGGTTGAGCACCTCGGCCTGGATCGAGACGTCGAGGGCGGAGGTGGGCTCGTCAAGGAGGATGATCTGCGGGCGCAGGATCAGCGCCCGCGCGATGGCGATGCGCTGGCGTTGCCCACCCGACAATTGGTGCGGATAGCGGAAACGGAAAGAGGGGCCGAGTTGCACCTGATCCAGCACGGCGCGCACCTTGGCTTCGCGGTCCGGGACATCATGGACGATGAGCGGTTCGGTGAGGATGCGGTCGATCGTGTGCTTGGGGTGCAGCGATCCGAAGGGGTCCTGAAAGACCATCTGGACCTGCGCGTAGAAGTTCTTGTCGCGTTTCTTGCCCTGAGTCACGCCATTGATGGTGATGCGACCGGCGCTGTCCACCAGACCGGCGACGGCGCGCAGGATGGTCGATTTCCCGGAACCGGATTCACCCACCAGGCCGAAGCTCTCGCCGGCCGCGACATTGAGGCTGACGTTATCGACGGCGGTAACGCGGTTGTCGGCATCGCCGAAGACGACGGTCAGATTCTCGATCTCGATCATCGCGTGCTTCCCTGGTTCGCCTGCTGACCCTGCGCCCAGGCCGGATCGCGGGTGAGCGTCGCCAGGCGCTTGGTCGGCCGGTCGACTTCGGGCGCACAGGCCAGAAGCCCGCGCGTATAGGGATGCGTTGCGTTCATGAGGTCCTTGGCCGGCACTTCCTCGACCACGCGCCCGCCATACATGATGAGGACGCGGTCGGCAAAGGTGCGCACCAGATTGAGATCGTGGCTGATGAAGATGAGGCCCATATTGCGGGTCTTTACCAAATCATCGAGGATCGCCAGCACCTGCAGGCGCACGGTGACGTCGAGGGCCGAGGTGGGCTCATCGGCGATGAGGAGTTCTGGTTCGGCCATCAGCATCATCGCGATCATCGCCCGCTGGCCCATGCCGCCCGAAAGCTCGTGCGGCCAGGCATTGAAGACGCGTTGCGGGTCGCGGATCTTGACCGCCGCCAGCATTTCAAGGGCGCGCTTGTGTGCTCCAGCGGTGCCCAGCAGGCGCTTGCCGGCCTCGATCAGCTGGTCGCCGATGGTCATCACAGGGTTCAGCGAATATTTCGGGTCCTGCATCACCATGGCGATGCGCTTGCCGCGGATCTCGCGCCATTGGGCGGGGCTGAGCCCCAGCAGATTGGTGCCGTGGAAGGCCATCTTATCTGCGGTGATACGGCCTTGCGTCAGGCCCAGAATGGCGCGGCCGGTCTGCGTCTTGCCGGAGCCGGATTCGCCGACGATGGCGAGCTTCTCGCGCCCCATGGTGAAATTGACATCCTTCACGGCATGGAATTCGCCCTTGGGCGTGTCGAAGCGGACGTTGAGGTTGCGGACCTCGAGAACGGGTGCGTCGGTCATCGTGTTACCTCACTTGCCACGCGGGTCGAGGACGTCACGAAGGCCGTCGCCGATCAGGTTGAAGCCAAGGCTGACGATGCAGATGGCGATGCCGGGATAGGTGCAGACCCACCATTGTTCCAGGATCTGCGAGCGTCCTTCCGAGACCATCGAACCCCATTCCGGTTGCGGCGGGGCAACGCCCAACCCCAAGAAGCCGAGACCAGCGGCAATCAGGATGATGCCGGCCATGTCGAGCGAGACGCGCACGATGAGCGAGGGGATGCACATCGGCATGATATGGCCGAACAGAATCCGCCACGACCCGGCACCGGTCATGCGCGCCGCCGCCAGATAGTCGCTGCCGCGCACGGAAAGTGTTTCCGCGCGGGCGATGCGGGCGTAAGGCGGCCAGGCGGTCAGCGCAATGGCGAGCACCGCGTTCTCGAGGCCTGCCCCCAGGGCCGCTGCGAAAGCGAGCGCCAGGATCAGCTTCGGGAAAGCGAGGAAAGCATCGGTCAAGCGCATCAGGCCGGTTTCGACCCAGCCGCCGACATAGCCGGCGGTGGTGCCGATGAGGAGGCCGATGGGCGCTGCCGTCACGGCCACCAGGCCGATGATATAGAGCGTCGTGCGTGCGCCGAAGACGATGCGGCTGAAGATGTCGCGGCCGTTCTCGTCGGTGCCCAGCCAGAACTTCCCGGACGGTGGCAGCAGGCGGTCTTCGAGATTGCCGAATAGCGGGTCATGCGGCGAAATCCAGGCGGCAAAGACCGCCATCACCACCAGCACGACCAGGATGATGAGCCCCAGCATGGCGAGCGGATTCTTGGCGAAGGTCAGCCAGCCCAGATAAAAACGTCCGGCGCGCGCCTGCAACCGTGAATCCGGCGTGTCGGAGAGGAGCCAGGAGCGGAGGGAAGCAGAGATCACTTTGTCCCTCCCTTACTTTGCGCGCGGATCGAGCAGCCGGTAGGCCACGTCGGTCAGCATGTTGATGACGATGAAGATGGCACCCACCACGATGGTGCCGCCCATGACGGCCGGCATGTCCTGGCCGAAGATGGAATCGGTGATGTAGAGGCCAAGCCCGCGCCAGGCGAAAACGGTTTCGGTCAGCACGGAGCCTTCCAGCAGATTGCCATATGATAGGGCGATGACGGTGATGAGCGGCACCAGGATGTTGCCCATGGCGTGTTTCCAGATGATGCGCGCTTCGGAAACGCCTTTGACCCGCGCCGTCAGGATGTATTCCTGAGAGAGCTGGCCCAGCATCAGGGAGCGGGTCATGCGGCTGATATAAGCGAGGCTGAAATAGCCGAGCAGGCTTGCCGGCAGGATGAGGTGTCCCAGCGCGTTCTTGAAGAGGTCCATGTCGCCGGCGATCAGCGTGTCGACGGTCATCAGTCCGGTGACCGGCGTGATCATATCCTCATAGCCGAAATCGAGGCGCCCGGGCCCAGGCAGCCAGTCGAGCTTGGCGTAGAAGACAAGGAGGCCCATCAACCCCAGCCAGAAAATCGGTACCGAATAACCGACGAGGCCGAGGAAACGGACGACGTGATCGACCATGGTGTCCTTGCGCACAGCGGCAAGAACGCCCAAGGGAATCCCGAGAATGATGCCGATGATGGTGCCGAGTGTGGCCAGTTCCAGCGTCGCCGGGAAGACGTTCATCAATTCATGGGCGATGGGCTGGCTGGTGCGGATCGACTGGCCGAGATCGCCCTGGATGACATGGGTGAAATAGATCCAGAACTGGACCAGGATCGGCTTGTTGAGGCCGAGTTCCTCGCGTACGCGGGCGACATAGTCCTCGGTCGCGTGGTCGCCGACGATGGCAAGGACGGGATCGGCGGGCAGCATCCGGCTGATGATGAAGGTCACCAGCAGCAGCCCGAACAGGGTGGTGAGAACGGAAGCGAGCGTGCGCAGAAATCCGCGCAAGCGACGTGACTTGATCAGCATGTCTTAGGTCCGGGCATCGGCAACAACATCTCCACCCAAAATGAAAAAGGCCCTCTCCCGGTCAGGGGAGAGGGCTGTCGAACGAAGATCGTTATTCCTTCGTCACATTCGCATAGAGGTTGAGATCGAAGGTGGGGCCGAGGACGAAGCCCTTCACATTGTTCTGCACGGCCGCGGTTTCGACCTGCTGGAACATGATGACATAGGGGCTGGTCTCCAACGCCTGCTTCTGCAGGGTCATGTACATGGCGGCACGCTTGGTGCCGTCCTTCTCGTCGCGGGCGGCGAGAACGGCGGCCTCGTTTTCCGGCAGCTGCCACTGATTGCGCTTGGCAAGCGGCGCCATCAGATAGCCTTCGGCGTTGGAATGCGGGTCCTGATAATCCGAACCCCACTGGCCGATATAGATATCGTGCTGGCTGGCACGATACTTGGTCAGCGTCGTCTTGTTGTCGGCCAACTTGATGATGATGTTGATGCCGGCCTTGGACATCGTGTTCTGGATCGACGCCGAGAGGAGACGGGTCTCCGTCTTGTTGGTCGTGTCCATGGTGACGTTGAAGCCGTTGGGCAGGCCGGCCTTGGCCAGCAATTCCTTGGCCTTGGCGACGTCGAGCTTGAACGGCGTCTCGTTATCCGCACCCAGCTGGCCTTCCGGCAGGAAGGTCTGGTGCTTGATGCCGATGGCCTTGAACGATGTGTTGGCAAGGCCGTCATAGTCGACCAGGTACTTCATCGCCTGGCGCACTTCGGGCTTGGCCAGATATTCGTTCTTGGTGTTGAGGCCCATATACCACAGGGTCGCTTTGGGTGCCGCTGCGACATGCACGTTCTTGTCTCCGGCAATCGCCTTCAGCTGGTCGCCGGTGAGGTTGCGCGCCATATCGACGTCACCCTTCTGCAGCAGCAGCTGCTGGGTGGCGCTTTCGGTCACGTTCTTCGCGAGCACGCGCTTGATCTTCGGCGCGCCGCCCCAATAGTTCTCGTTGGCTTCAAGGACCAGCGATTCATTGGGCTTCCAGGCCTTCAGCACGAACGGGCCGGAACCGGCATAGTTGGTGCGCATCCAATCGTAGCCGAGATCGCCGTCCTTCTCATGCGACATCGCTTCCTTCTTGTCGACCACGGCCGAGGTGAAGGAGAGGCAGTTCAGGAAGAACGAGGGGGCATAGGAGGCGTCGAGTTCGACTTCGACAGTCGAAGCGTCCTTCACACGCACCATGTCCTTCACATTCTCGGGCTTCAAGCCAAACTGATTGAGAATGAAGGAGGGATTCTTGGCGAGCAGCACGTAGCGTTCGATGGAGAACTCGACGTCTTCTGCGGTCAGCTCGTTACCGGAAGCGAATTTGATGCCCGGACGGATCTTGAAGGTGAAGACCTTGCCGTCGTCCGAGACGGAATAGCTCTCGGCGGCTTGCAGCTTCACTTCGCCCGGCTTGTCCAGATCCTGGACCACGAGGCGGTCATAGGCATTGGCCATGTATTCCGAGCTGGAAAATTCGTAGATCTCGGCCGGGTCGAGCGAAATGATATCGTCGAACACCCAGGCCATGACCAGCGTGTCCTTGGGGGTCTTGGCCTCGGCGGCAAAGCCGCTTGCCACGACCAGGGCCAGACCGGCGACGCCGGCCTTCAGCAACATATTCATAGAAGCCTCCAGGTTGTGATCTGACTTGTTTCTTGCATCCCACAAGCGCGATCGGGCGCATACCCCAGCGCCCGTGCCGCCCGCTAGGCTATACTTCGATGACAATTCTGCAATGAAAATTTGACCGGAAGCCCAAGGGGATGGGCGATCCAAGGCCTGCGGCCGAATCGTCAGGCGCGGAAATATCGCGCCAAAGCTTCGTTGATCAGGACGGCAGCAGACGACGGGTTGCGTCTTTCATCACGTCCGCGAGCCGATGGCTGATGAGGCAGCGCAGCGTCGCGCGTTCGCGCTCCAGGCGCTGGCAAACCGCTTTTACACCGGCAGAGAGGCCAAGCCGGGCGGCGGCCTCGGTGATGTGGCACTCCCGGGCGTCGTTCCCGCATTCCTGCCAGACGGTCGCGGCAAAGCCATCGGCGGCCCGGCCTGGGCCGAATGGATAAGAATCCCGAGGCATGCCGGTAAGGATTGATGTCGGGTCCGGATCCCGCGCGAGGCGTCGAAGATCCAGTGTCAGGGCCATCTTGATGATACAGTCACTTTCGATGATGTACCCGCCATTCCAGCGGCAATAATCTGTGACCGTGGCGCCATCCGGTAGCGAGCGGCTAACCACATCAAGGCTGCATGCCGCGCGCGCATCGCTACCCCCATTGCTACAGCGCGCGACGACAAGAGACCAATGTTCCCGCGCCGCCTCGGTATAGGCCGGGTCGTCGGTGAGTTCGTAGCTCTGGAAAGTGGGGCTAGCGGGTGGCGTCCACTGTGACGCCGATTGGCAGCCGGTCACGACGGACAAAGCAATGATGCACATCGCGCGCAGGGAAAATGGGGTCAGCATGGTTCCGATCGCGTTGAGGAATGATGTTCGATACAACCCTAGCATGCATCCGCAGCGAACACTATTTCGATCCGCTCTTTGCCCTTGCCGATATTCCGGCGCTTGAGGGCAATAGGCCCCACTTCGCTGGTGCGTTTCAGATGTGTACCACCGCAGGGCACCGGGTCGAAGCCCGGCACCTGCCAAAAGCGGCGCCCCGCGGCTTCGTCACTGAAGGCGCTGGTAATCTGCAGATCGGCGGCAATGACGGCGTTGGCCCGCGCCGTGAGGCGGAGAAGCTCCTGGGTCACGGGCTGCTCCCGCGCGAAATCGATGCGTGCCTTGTCGGCCGCAATATGGGCGCCGATTTTCTCAATCGGGCCGAGGTCGCGGTAGACGAGCTCCAGCACGATCTCGGCTGCGAAATGGAGGCGCATCAGCCGATAGCGGCGCGCCCAATCGATGGTGGTTGCAACCTTTTGCCCAGGCATCAACCCGTGCCCGGGCGGCAGGGTATAGATGATGTCCTGGCCGGCCTTCCTCGCCTCCCGGACTTCGTGACCGGCGATCGTGCCCTGATCGCTCTCCTGCCCGCCGGAGACGGCATAGATGATGGTGGCGGCCAGCGTCACCGCATCGCCATCCACCGACGCCACCTCGGTATCGAGATGCGCGAGATAAGGGTCTTCCCAGAACACTTTCCGTAGCATGGCGTGCATTCTTGCGAGGTGCAGCCCATCCCGCAAGGACCGCCTTGAGGGAGTGGATGCCCGGCCAATCGGACCAACGCTTGGCCCGGGCCTGACTATTCGTTGAGGAGGGAACTACCGCCGCCCCTTGTCGATGTTGTCGGCAATCAGCGCCGCCATTTCGAACATGATCGCCATCGCGTTCATGGCGGTGATGTTGTTGGGGTTGTCCTTGGTGGGGATCATGCAGACGATGTCGCCGCCGATGATGTCGAGCCCGCGCAGGCCGTGGAAGATCTTGACGATTTGCGAGGCGCGGAGGCCCTCATGCAGCGGTTCCAGATTGGAGACGGCCGGCGCATCGGCCGGGTCCAGGCAGTCGAGATCGAAGGTGATGTAGAGCGGCATGTCACCGACACGCTCGCGGATGATCTCGATGGTCTTCTCGATGCCGATCTCGAAGAATTCATCGGCCGGGATCAGGCGATAGCCGAGCTTGCTGAAATTGAGGTCCTTGCGCGGGCGAATGGGGTTGCCGCGCATGCCGATCTGCACACTGCGTTCCGGGTCGACATGCTGCTCGGTCACGGTATAGGCGGCCCAATGTGCCGCTGATCGCTCGGCGCCCAGCCAATGCGGGATGTGTTCGTAATCGTCGCGATGGGCATCGAAATGAAGGAGGGCGCATTTGCGGCCCTTGGTCGTCTTGGCGTCCTTGCCGGCCAGCGCTTTGAGGATCGGCCCAGTGATCGAATGATCGCCGCCGATCGAGACGGGCCGGGCGCCGGCCGCATCGACGCGCTTATAGAAAGCCTCGATATCCTTGACGCAGATGTCGTTGACCATGGCATGGGGCAGCGGCACATCGCCGATGTCGTTGATGCGCGCCGATTCCCAGGGAACGATGCCGTAATGCTGATGGCCACGGCGATACCAGCCGGAAACATTGCGCACAGCGCGTGGTGCCAGGTGCTGGTCGCGCTCGGTCGAGCCGTTGCCGGAGGAATGCGGCACGCCCACCAACGCAATGTCGCAATTGGCCGGGTTCTCGTCGAACTTGCATTTAAAGAAGGTCTGGATGCCCCACCAATACCAGGGCTCCATCTCCGCCTTTTTGCGCTGGAACTCAGCCTCGTCCATTTTCATCCCCCGCTTTACGACGGGGCAAACCTAGCCGCCGCGCAGGTGGCTGACAACAATCGTCGGCAGTTTATGCTCGTCATGCCCGGGCCCAGCGTTGATCCCATTGGCCGGGCATCCACTTCCTCCAGGCAATCAGTGGATCCCCGGGTCCCGGCCGAGGCATGTCGGCATGCGCCGACAGGGCCCGGGGATGACGCTGGATTAGGTTCCTTAGCTGACGAGGTCGCCCCAGAGATCGTAATCCTCGGCGCGCTCGATCTTCACCTTCACCATGTCGCCGGCCTTGAGGCGCTTCTTGCCGAGATTGCCGACAAAGACCTGGCCGTCGATTTCCGGCGCATCCGCCGACGAGCGGCCAATCGCCTGCACCTTGTCGGCCTCGTCGATCAGCACGTCGAGCGTCTTGCCGACTTTCTTCTGCATGCGCTCTTCGCTGATCTGGCGTTGGGTTTCCATGAAACGGTCCCAGCGGTCATGCTTCTCGTCCTCATCCACCTGCTCAAGGCCGAGATCATTGGCCTTGGCGCCGTCCACGGGTTCGTATTTGAAGCAACCGACGCGGTCGAGCTGCGCTTCTTCCAGCCAGTCGAGCATGTAGTTGAAATCATCCTCGGTCTCGCCGGGGAAACCGACGATGAAGGTCGAGCGGATGGTGAGGTCGGGGCAGATCTCGCGCCACTTCTTGATGCGCTCCAGCACCTTCTCCTGGTTGCCGGGCCGCTTCATCGCCTTCAAGACCTTCGGGCTCGCATGCTGGAACGGAATATCGAGATAAGGGAGCACCAGGCCTTCCGCCATCAACGGAATGACATCGTCGACATGCGGATAGGGATAGACGTAATGGAGGCGCGTCCAGGCGCCGAGCTGGCCCAATTCGCGCGCCAGATCCAGGAACTTCGCCTTGACCATGCGGCCTTGATATTTGCTCTCGGCGTATTTGATATCGATTCCATAGGCCGAGGTATCCTGGCTGATGACCAGCAATTCCTTGACGCCGGATTTCACCAGATTCTCGGCTTCGATCAGCACTTCGCGCGCCGGGCGCGAGGCAAGATCGCCGCGCAGGGACGGAATGATGCAGAAGGTGCAGCGGTTGTTGCAGCCTTCCGAAATCTTCAAATAGGCATAATGGCGCGGCGTCAGTTTGAGACCGGCCGGCGGCACCAGATCCATGAAGGGGTCATGCTTGGGCGGCACGACGCCGTGAACCGCATTCACGACGGTCTCATATTGCTGCGGACCGGTGATGGCGAGGACGTTCGGATAATCGCCGCGGATGAGTTCGGGTGTCGCACCCAGGCAGCCGGTGACGATGACCTTGCCGTTCTCGTTAAGCGCCTCGCCGATCGCCTCCAAGCTTTCGGTGCGGGCGGAATCGAGGAAGCCGCAGGTGTTGACGATGACGACGTCGGCCCCGCTATAGGTATCGGAAATTTCATACCCCTCAGCGCGCAGCTGGGTGAGGATCCGTTCCGAATCGACGAGCGCCTTGGGGCAGCCCAGGCTGACGATGCCGACGCGCGGCTGGCTTTTGCTCATGATCTTGAAAATCCAAAAATTGCGGGCGCGCCCTACATCAACCGGCGGCGTCAGGCTCTCATGGAGCCCACCCATTTCAGCCGTGACCTATCCCGATTTTAACCGAGCGGCAAGATGGCTTCTAATATATTGAAATAATTCAGTATTTATCGCCTCACAGCGATGTGACGCCGCGTTCCTGGCACTGATCGCACCGGCCGCCGTTCATTTGGCGGCTAGAACGAGACAGGAGAGAGCCATGTCAGGGTCACCGATCCAACAGCCTGCCACCCACTCATTGACCCGCCCCGCCAAGATGCTCGCCGCGGCTGGTCTGCTGGCCGTCAGCCTCGGCGCCTGTTCGAACATGTCGTCAACCCAGCAGCGCACCCTGTCCGGCGGCGCCATCGGTGCCGCGGGTGGTGCGGCCATCGGCGCACTTTCTGGCGGATCGGCCGGTATGGGGGCGCTCATTGGCGGCGCCGCTGGCGCCGGCACTGGATATTTGCTCTCCCAGTAAAGGCGCCCGTTAAACACTTTTGGCGTGACCGCACAGATCGTGTGCGGTCACGCCCGCTGGACGCTAAAGTTTTGTCCTAAAATGCAAATCCAGGATCACAGCCTTGTCACGTCGGTCACCGGCTTGTCGGCAGCGAGGCCGCCCTCGGTCTCGTAGCTTGGTCTCACAAGATTTCCAAAGATGTCGGATCCATTTGGGTCGGCCGGATTGGCGCGGCCCGAATGCTTGGAGGAGAAAGCCATGATCGAGACGATTGTCGGGTTGGCATTGGTTACCTGGGTCATCGCCCTGGGCCTGACGCCGGGCTGGCTCGGCCCCGTGACAACACGCTCGCGCTTGCTTGAGCGGTCTCGCGAGGTCCTTCGCTCACGGTTGACGTATCGCTCGCGCATCTCCCTCGCCCGCTCGCGTCTGTCGTTCCTGGCCTGATCAACCCTCCCATCTTTCAGTTTCTCGCTTTGCCGGCCCCAACTGGTTGAACGTTGCTTGACTGGTCGGCCGATCTTGGTGACCCCAGCCGGACCTACCCCCCGAAAGGGAACCCCCGCCGAGATCGGCCCACGCGCCCAACCGCTTCCTCTTTGCGGTTGGGCGATCTTTTTTGGGCAAATAATGTGAGAACCCGCTGAAGCGCGAGGGTTTGCTGCACTGCATCGTTTTCGGGTGGCAAGGCGGGACCGGGCCCGGTTAAGCTGGGACCCGACTTTCCCTTCACCCGTTCTCGCCCGGACCTTTTCCCTGCCATGACCGACCGCTCGATCCGATTCTATGAACTCGCCCAATTGGACGAGGCAGCCCGCGCCCGCCTGCTGGTGCGCTCGGAGGAGAATCTCGACTCCTTCATCGAAGCAGTGAAACCGATCCTCAGTGCCGTCGAAAAAGAGGGCGATGCGGCGCTCATCCGCTGCGCGCAGCGCTTCGATGGGGCGCCGGCCGATTTCAAGGCGATCAAGACGCCGGCGGAAGATTTCGCCTGGGCGCGCAAAGCCGTTTCGGCCGAGGTCGTCGCAGCGTTGGAATTCGCCGCCGACAACATCCGCCGCTATCACCAGGCGCAGATGCCCGAGGAAATGTGGCTGAAGGAAATGCGGCCCGGCGTCTTTGCGGGTGAGCGCTGGTCGCCCTTGGATTCGGTTGCCTGCTACGTGCCGCGCGGCAAGGGATCTTTTCCCTCCGTGGCGTTGATGACGGCGATCCCGGCCGTCGTTGCCGGTGCGAGGCGCGTCGTGATGCTGACCCCGCCGGGTGCCGATGGCCGCGCCGATGCCGCGACCTTGATTGCGGCCGAACTTGCCGGTGTCACCGAAGTCTACCGCGTCGGCGGGGCGCAGGCCGTGGCGGCTGCGGCCTTTGGGACCGAAAGCGTGCCGCGCTGCCTCAAGATCGTGGGGCCGGGCTCGCCCTACCTCATCGCCGCCAAGAAGCTGCTCGCCGACCGGATCGATCCGGGCATGCTCGCCGGCCCTTCCGAGGCGCTGGTTCTGGCCGATGACACGGCGGATGGGCGTCTCGCCGCCCTCGATCTGCTGGTCGAGGTCGAACATGGACCGGATTCTTCCGGTTTCCTGGTGACGCCGTCGCGCGCTGTCGCCGAGGCGGCGCTGAAAGCCATTCCCGGTTTCTTCGGTCAAATGAGTGAAACACGGATCGACTACACCATGACCGTGTTGAGTTCCGACCGCGGCGGCATCGTGCTGACGCCGGATATCCAGAGCGCCTATGACTTCGTCAATGACTATGCGCCAGAGCATCTGATGATCCACGCCAAGGAACCCTATGTGCATCTGGGGCAGATCCGGAATGCCGGTGAGATCCTGCTCGGCGAGAACAGCTCCAACACGCTGGCGAATTTTGTGATTGGTCCCAACAACGTCTTGCCGACCAGCGGCTGGGCCAAGACCATGTCGCCGCTGTCGGTGTTCGATTACATGAAGCGCGCGACCGTGGCGCAGGTGACGCCGGCCGGTTATGCGGGCCTTGCGAAGGCCGCCGAGGTGCTTGCGCGCTATGAAGGTTTCGATGCCCATGCCAACGCCGTGTCGGAGACGCGGGCGAAGATCATGGCTGACAGAAAGGGATGAGTTTGATGGCGGCTGACGTTTTGCAGGTTTCCCATATCGATTGCCCGCCATTCATGGACCAGCGGCCCGGCACCTCGGGCCTGCGCAAGAAGGTGACGCGTTTCGCCGAGCCGCATTATCTCGCCATGTTCGTGCAGGCGATCTTCGACGGCGTGGGCGACCTCAAAGGCAGTACCATCGCGCTGGGCGGTGATGGGCGCTATTTCAACCGCGAGGCCAGCGCCATCATCCTGCGCATGGCGGCGGCCCATGGTATCGCCAAGGTCGTGGTGGGGAAGGGCGGCATCCTGTCGACGCCGGCCGTCAGCAACATCATTCGGCAGCGACAACTGAAGGGCGGCATCGTTCTTTCCGCCAGCCATAATCCGGGCGGGCCCGATGGCGATTTCGGCATCAAATACAATGTGGCGAATGGCGGCCCGGCGCCGGAGAGCGTGACCGAGGCGATCTTCGCCTTGTCGCAGCGCCTATCCGGCTACGACATTCTCGATGCCCAGGCGGGCACCATCGATCTCGACAAGATTGGCACGCAGCGCCTCGGCGCGCTCACGGTCGAGGTGATCGATCCGGTCGCCGACTATGCGGCGTTGATGGAGAAGCTGTTCGATTTTGCGCGCATGCGCAGCTGGATCAAGCAGAACGGCGTCCTCTTCGACGCCATGCATGCCGTGACCGGCCCCTATGCCGAGGAGATTTTCATCAAGCGTCTCGGCGCCCCGGCCGGATCGATCATGAACTTCGTGCCGAAGCCCGATTTCGGCAATCATCATCCTGACCCCAATCCCGCCCATGCCGAAGCCCTGATGGCGGCGATGTGGGCATCGGATGCGCCCGCCTTGGGTGCGGCATCCGACGGCGATGGCGATCGCAACATGATCGTGGGGCCAAAACTCGCGGTCACACCCAGCGACAGCCTTGCCGTACTGGCAGCCAATGCAAAACTCATCCCGGGTTATGCCAAGGGGATCAGTGGCGTCGCGCGGTCGATGCCGACCAGCCGGGCGGCCGATGTCGTGGCAGCAGAACTCGGCATCGAAAGCTTCGAGACGCCGACGGGGTGGAAGTTCTTCGGCAATCTGCTCGACGCCGGCCGCGTGACCTTGTGCGGTGAGGAAAGCTACGGCACCGGTTCCGACCATGTGCGCGAAAAGGACGGGCTGTGGGCCGTGTTGTTCTGGCTCGACCTGCTGGCCGCCACGGGCGAAACCGTGCCTGCCATCCTCGACGCGCATTGGCGCCGTTTCGGCCGGCACTATTATTCGCGCCACGATTACGAGGCGGTCGACAGCGCCAAGGCCAATGACATCATGAACGGTCTGCGCCAGCGCCTGCAGGATCTCAAAGGTCGCGGCGGCATCGAACTGGCCGACGATTTTCGCTATCAGGACCCGATCGATAATTCGATCAGCGAAAAACAGGGCGTGCGCCTGGTGTTCGGCAATGGCGGCCGTCTGGTCTTGCGCCTGTCCGGTACCGGCACGGAAGGTGCGACCTTGCGCCTCTATATTGAACGTTTCGAGCCCCGCACGGGCAATCTTCAGCTGGACGCGCAAGTGGCGCTGGCAGACCTGATCGCCCAAGCCGAAGACATTATCGGCATCAAGCGACTTTCTGGCCGTGCCCAACCGGATGTGGTGACATGACGAAACCGACCGAATTCTCTTCGTGGAAATCTCTCATCGAGCATCAGGCGAAGCTGAAAGGCACGACCCTCGCGTCGCTTTTTGCGGCCGACCCGGCGCGCTTCAAAAATTTTTCGGCCACGTTCGGCGATGTCGTTCTCGACTATTCGAAGAACGGCGTCAGCGATGTCACGATGGGACTGCTTTTCGATTTGGCGCGTGATGCGGGGCTTGAAGAGGCGCGCGCCAAGCTTTTCGGCGGCGCCCGCGTCAACAACACTGAAAACCGTCCGGCTTTGCACATGGCGCTGCGCGCACCTGCCGCCCATGCGGGCAATGGCCTCGCCTTCGCCATCGACGGCAAGGATGTGGCACCCCAGGTCGAGCGCGAGCTCGATCTGTTGTGCGATTTCGCTGATGAAGTGCGCATGGGCGCCTTCAAGGGGGCGACGGGTAAGCGCATCCGCCATATCGTCAATATCGGCATCGGCGGCTCCGATCTGGGACCGGCCCTCATCGTCGACGGCCTGCGCGCCGATATCGGCGGCAAGCTGCAGCTCGATTTCGTTTCCAATGTCGATGGGGCGCATCTTGATCTGGTGCTGAGCCGCGCCGTTCCGGAAAAGACGCTGTTCATCGTCGCCTCGAAGACCTTCACCACGGCCGAAACCATGGCGAATGCCAAAGCGGCGCGGAAATGGCTTGCCGGCAAGCTCGGCGAGGCCGCAGTCGATCGGCATTTTGTCGCGGTCTCGACCAATATCGAGGCGGTGACGGCCTTCGGCATCAACCCCGACCGCATGTTCCGCTTCTGGGACTGGGTCGGTGGGCGCTACTCCCTTTGGTCGGCGATCGGCCTTTCCATCATCCTTGCCGTCGGCCCTCATAAATTCCGCGACCTCCTTGCCGGTGCCGCTGCTGTCGATCGGCATTTTGCCGAGGCGCCGCTCACAGAGAATCTGCCCGTCATCATGGGGCTGCTGCAGGTGTGGCATCGCAATTTCTGCGGCTTCGGTTCGCAGGCCATTTTGCCTTACGCGCAGGATCTGTGGCGCCTTCCGGCCTATCTCCAGCAGCTGGAGATGGAGAGCAACGGCAAGCGCGTGACGCGCGAGGGCCAGCCGGTTACCTGGCAGACCTCGCCGGTGATCTGGGGCCAGGCGGGTACCAATGGGCAGCATGCCTTCCACCAGATGCTGCACCAGGGATCGGAGCCCGTGCCCTGCGACTTCATCCTCACCGCCCGCGACCGCTCGGCCTTCCCGGAACAGCACCAGATGCTGTTCGCCAATGGCCTTGCACAATCGGCGGCCCTTGCCTTCGGCAAATCCGCCGAGACGGTGAGTGCCGAGATGAAGGCCGCCGGAAAAGCAGCCGATGAGGTCGCGTTCCTGACGCCACACCGCACCTTCCCCGGCAATCGTCCGTCGACGACATTGCTGCTGCCGGTGCTCGACCCCTATCATCTGGGTGCGCTCATCGCGCTCTACGAGCATAAGGTCTTCGTCGCGGCAACCATCTGGAACATCAACCCCTTCGATCAATGGGGCGTCGAGCTCGGCAAGGAGATGGCGAACGCGCTTCTTGCCGGCAAAGGTGGCCCTGCCGATTCCTCGACAGCCGGCCTCATGGCCCTATATGATCGTTATACGCACAGAAAATAGCGTGCGTGGGCGGCGCGACGGGCGGGCCGCCGGAACAGGGGTGGCTACATGTTGAAAATCGATCCCGGCAGCGCCGAAAGCGCTGCCTTGGCGCGCCAATTCAAGGCGGCGCCATTTGGCCCCTACAGTGCCGATCTGCAGAAGATGCTGCAATTGCTGCGCTGGGGCTTTGCACGCGGGCGTACCATCATCGTCTGCACGGTGCCTTACAAGGAATGGCGATTGGGCCGCATGGGTCCGGTGCGCGGCATGAAGGTCGAGATCGACGAATCAGAAGCCTTCACCGATTACGGTAGCGCCGTCTGGGCCTGCTTCCGTGCCCGCTTCCAGGAAGTGACCGGCCAGTCTTGTCCAATTCAATAGGGGCCTGCCCCGTGCAATAAGAGTACCCAGATCATGAACGAACGTATTCTCGGCTATACCGACCGCCTGAGCGCCGTGCCCGGCGACGTGGTCGAATTCAAGATCAGCGCGCCGCTGCAGGGCAAGTTCAAGGCCCGCCTGGTGCGCCTCATCTGCGGCGATGATTCACCCGAAGGCCCGGGCCTCAAGCTCGAAAAGATCGACAGTGCCATCGACGGGGCCTACCCGGCGCGTCAGCAGCCGATCCTGGCCGGTTCCTATGTCTGGGTGACGGCGCGCCAGCCTTTCGACCTCCCAAATTTCACGGTCCAGGCCATGGTCTGGCCGACGCTCCCCGGCAATGGCAAGCCGCAGGCGATCCTCGGCAATTACGATGCCGCGACCGGGTCTGGCTATGCGCTTTTCATCGATGAAAACGGCTGCCTCGCCTTTCGCGCCGGCAAGAATGCGCCGGTTTCGACGGGTGTGAAGCTTCTCTCGCGGCACTGGTATGAAGTCTACGCCGTCTTCGATGCGGGCACCGGTCGCGTGACACTGGGCCACAACATGATGCTCAGCTATCACGGCATTCCCGCCAGCGTCAGCGAGACATTCACCCTCGCCGATCCGGTGGGTGAAGGCGGGCGCTTCCTGATTGCCGCCTGGAATGACGACAAGTTTGCAACCGCTCACTACAACGGCAAGATTGACGGCCCGCGTGTCTCGGCGCGGGCATTGAAGGCTGCCGAGATCGAGCGCTTGCGCGATCTGCCGCTGGATGTGGAACTGGCCCAGCATGTGGTGGCGGCGTGGGATTTTTCCCGCGGCATTTCCACGGTGAAAGTGTCGGACGTTTCAGGCAACCGCCATCACGGCCGCACGATCAATCTGCCGACCCGTGCCATGACCGGCTGGAACTGGGATTCCTCGGATTTCGACTTCCGCTCCAAGCCCGAGCATTACGGCGCCATCCATTTCCACGATGACGACCTTTATGATTGCGGCTGGCGCACCGACTTTTCCTTCGAAGTTCCGGAAGGTCTGAAATCCGGCATCTATTGCGCCCAGATCTGGCAGAAGGATGCGCAAGGCAACAAAACCGAGGATTTCGTCCCCTTCTTCGTGCGCCCGCCACGCGGCACGGCGACGGCACCCTTGGCGCTGCTGATCCCCACCGCCAGCTATCTTGCCTATGCCAATCACCAGATGATTTCATCCTGGTGGTTCGAGGAGCTGTCATCCTGCAAATTCGCCACGATGAGCGAGGTCGATCGCTACCTCGAGGAGCATGAGAGCTTCGGCCTCTCGGTCTATGACGAACACACCGATGGCAGCGGCGTATGTTATTCATCGCATCTGCGGCCCATCCTCAACATGCGACCGAAGACCGATCTGTGGCAGTTCAATGCCGACACGCATCTCACCGACTGGCTGGAGAAGTTGCGGCTGCCTTATGACGTCATCACCGATGACGATCTGCATGCCGAGGGCGTGGAATGCCTCCGACCCTATCGCTGCGTCATGACCGGCACGCATCCCGAATATTACACCAAGCAGATGCTGGACGCGCTGCAGACCTATACCAATGGCGGCGGGCGTCTCATGTATATGGGCGCCAACGGCTTCTACTGGCGCATCGCCTATCATGCCGGCCTGCCCGGCGTCATCGAGCATCGCCGCGCCGAAGATGGCATGCGCGCCTGGTTCTCGGAGGCGGGCGAGAATTTCATGAGCTTCACCGGCGAGATGTCGGGCCTGTGGGCACGCAACGGCCGCCCGCCCAACATGCTGGTCGGCAATGCCTTCGCGGCACAGGGCTTCGTCAATGCGGTCCCCTATCATCGCACCGAGGCCAGCCGTGACCCACGCGCGGCCTTCATGTTCGAAGGCATCGGCGACGAGCCGATCGGCGATTTCGGCACGGTCGGTGGTGGTGCCGCCGGCTGGGAGGTCGACCGCGCCGATACGCGCCTCGGCACCCCGCCGCACGCGCTTATCGTCGCAGCGGCAACCGATTTCCCGGACTCATATCACTGGGTCAATGAGGAAATGAACCACACCCACTCGGCGGTCAACGGCGACACCAACCCACGCGTCCGCTGCGACATGATGTTCTTTGAGACGCCCAATGGCGGTGCCGTCTTCTCGACGGGCTCCATCTCCTATGGCGGCTCGCTGGCGCATAGCGACTACAAGAACAATGTCAGCCGCTTGACCGAGAACGTCGTGAAACGCTTCGTCGATCCGACGCCGTTTTAAAACAGCCCCCTCTCCCTAACCCTCCCCCACGTTGGGGGGAGGGAACGCTAGCCAGCTTGAACGCGATCTGATTTGCGAACTCGATGGAACTCCCTCCCCCCAACGTGGGGGAGGGTGGGGGAGAGGGGGCTTCTACCCCCGCCGCCTTTTGCCCCAATCCTCCACGCCGTTCGGGCTGTTGTGGAGGTCGGTCAGGACATGTTCCTGATGGCGCAGGCGCCAGGAGAGCATCTTCTGCGCCATTTCCAGCATGATGCCGGCATGGCCCGGATCCTTGGAGAGATCGTTCATCTCGGCCGGATCGTTCTCAAGGTCGAACAGCAGCGGCGGCAGCGCCGCAAAATGCACATACTTCCAGCGCTTGCCGCGGATGATGGCCATCTGGCATTCGTGGCTGTCGATGCCGAAGGCGCGTTCGGCATCGATGCCGCCATAGGGGCCGGAGCGGAAATCGATTTCCATATGCGCTTCCTGGCGCCAACTGGCGGGCGGGGCGCCGGTGAGGAAGCCCATGAGCGAGCGGCCGTCAGCCTGGGCCGGAATCTCGGCACCCAGCCAGTCGAGGATGGTCGGCATGATGTCGACTGATTCCGTGAAGGCATCGACGATCGAACCGCGCGTCGCATCGGCGAGATGCCGCGGGTCGCGGATCATCAGCGGAATGGCGAAGCTCTGGTCGAAATAGGTTTCCTTGCCCCAGGTGTAATGGTCGCCACCCATCTCGCCATGATCGCAGGTGAAGATGATGAGCGTGTGGTCATATTCGCCGGTGGCCTTGAGGTGGGCGATGATGCGGCCGACCGCATCGTCGACCTCGTTCATCATGCCGTAATAGCAGGCCCGCATCTGCCGGAGTTCCAGGTCGGACATGGTGACGAGGTTGTTGGGGTTGTGCTCGTCATAGGAATTGGGTTTCGAGAGCTTCCCAATCATGGCCTTCAAATGCGGGTGCTGCTCAGCTTCTTCCTCCGGCGTTGCCTTGCGGTTGGGGAAGGGCACGTCCGTCGGGTCATATATCGCATTATAGGGTTCCGGCGTGATGACCGGCGGATGCGGGCGCAGGAATACGCAGTGCAGGAACCATTCTTCCTGTTTGCGATCGTCCAGCCAGTTGAGGATGCGATTGGCCATGAAGGTCGTGTCGCTGTCCTCATTCTTGAAGAAGGTCGGAATGAAGCGGTGGCCGCGATCCGCGGGCTTCTCGAAACCTGGCTTGGGCTTATAGACGTCGTGGCGGCCTTCGAAGTCATAGCCCTTGGCTTTGAGGTCGGCCATCCACTGCGCCATGTATTCCTGGAAGATCATGGTCGGCTTATAGCCGGGCAGCGGCCCTTCATAGGTCTTCAAGGCCGGGTCGTTGGGATGGCGTCCGCGCGGATCGGCGCTGGTATCGGTATAGCCAAGCAGCGTCGGGTCGAGGCCGATCTTGCGGGCCTCCAGCGCCACATTGGTGTGCCGCGCATCCAACGGCGTGCCGTTGCGACCCGAGCGGTGGTTCATCAGATAGAGCCCCGTATGGAGGCTGGCCCGCGCCGGCCCGCAGGGCGCCGTCACCGTGAAGTGGCGCTTGAACAGCACCGAATCCGCCGCCAGCGCATCGAGATGCGGCGTCTTCACCGTGGGATGGCCCAGGGCGGACAGGCATTCGGCACGCCATTGATCGGCCGAGATGAAAAGGATCTTGCGCAAGGCGGTCATGGAGCATTCCTGAAGGTGGTGCGGCAAAACGGCCGGCATCCTAGCTTTCCGCGCAGCCCTGCGCCAGCGGGCACGAAATACACCATCTGTAGCGAACCTGGATCAGCATCGGGAATCGCCAGAATGCCACGCGGCCTTCACCAAGGCGTCACTAAGCACATGGTCTAAGCCCCGTCGCCCTCGCGCAATCGGCGCCAGGCGAGATACCGTTTGGGGAGATATGAGATGACATCCATGAAACGCCTGGCAGCCCTTGGCCTTGCCACGCTGACGACGACGACAGCACTTTCGACCGGCTTTGCCGGGGCGGCACCCCTTGATGAACTGGTAAAGGCGGCGCAGGCCGAAGGCGAGCTGACCACCATCGCTTTGCCGCATGACTGGTGCGGCTATGGCGAGCTCATTGAGAACTTCAAAGCCAAATACGGCCTGAAGGTCAACGAGCTCAACCCCGATGGCGGCTCGGGCGACGAGATCGAGGCGATCAAGTCCAACAAGGACAACAAGGGTCCGCAGGCGCCGGATGTCATCGATGTCGGATTGGGCTTCGGCCCGTCGTCCAAGGCCGAGGGCCTGGTGCAGCCTTACAAGGTCGCAACCTGGGCAACGATCCCCGACAGCGCAAAGGATGCCGAGGGCTATTGGTATGGCGACTATTACGGCGTGCTCTCCTTCGAGGTGAACACCGACATCGTCAAGGATGTGCCGACGGATTTTGCCGATCTCTTGAAGCCTGAATACGCCAACATGGTCGCCCTCTCCGGCGATCCGCGCACCGGCAATGAAGGCATCATGTCGATCTATGCGGCGGGTCTGTCGACCGGCGCCAAGCCCGGCCACGATGCCGGCAAGGCGGGGCTCGATTTCTTCGCCAAGCTCAACAAGTCGGGTAACTTCGTGCCGGTGGGCGGCAAGGCCAACAGCCTGGCGCAAGGAACGACGCCGATCATCCTGCGCTGGGACTATCTGGCGCTCGCCGATCGCGACACGCTGAAGGGCAACCCGCCGGTCGAGGTCGTCGTGCCGGAGAGCACCGTGCTGGCTGGCGTCTACGTCCAGGCGATCAGCGCCTACGCGCCGCATCCCAATGCCGCGAAGCTGTGGATGGAGTATCTCTATTCCGACGAGGGTCAGCTCGGCTGGCTGAAGGGCTACTGCCACCCGATCCGCTTCAACGATCTGGTGAAGAACGGCAAGGTGCCGCAGGAGATGCTCGACAAGCTGCCGCCGGCCGCCGCCTATGAGAAGGCAAGCTTCCCGACGCTCGACGAACAGCACGGCGCCAAGGAATACATCACCACGAACTGGGACAAGGTGGTCGGCGCCGAGGTGAAGTAAGGGCCGTCATCCGATGCAAGAACGGGTGTCGGCCAATGCTTTGGCCGGCACCCTCTTCTCGCCACCAAATTTTCTGCCGCAATGCAAAATCGAAGATGGCTTCACGAAACTGTCATCGATCCCATGCTTTAAGCGCGCACCGCAGGTTTGGACTTTCGTTTCACTTTCGGGTCGCCTTGACAAACGAAGGTGGCGTGATCAATGTGAAACACTGTCAAGTGAAGTTTGCATGACACCACAACAATAAGCCTGCTTGGTAGATCACTCTTACCGGACCTTTGGGAGGTACCTATGAAATTCGTTACGCGCTCCGTTGCGCTCTCGCTCGCGACGTTGATGTCGACGACCGCGCTGATGACCAGCTTCGCCGCTGCCGATTCGATGGAAGACCTAGTGAAGGCCGCCAAGGCCGAAGGCGAACTCACCACGATCGCGCTGCCGCATGACTGGTGCGGCTATGGCGACCTCATCGAAGGCTTCAAGGCGAAGTACGGCCTCAAAGTCAACGAGCTCAACCCGGATGCGGGTTCGGGCGACGAGATCGAAGCCATCAAGGCGAACAAGGACAACAAGGGCCCGCAGGCGCCGGACGTGATCGACGTCGGTCTTGCCTTTGGTCCGTCTTCGAAGGCCGAGGGCCTCATTCAGCCGTACAAGGTCGCGACCTGGGATTCGATCCCGGAGAGTGCCAAGGATGCGGACGGCTATTGGTATGGCGATTACTACGGTGTGCTCTCCTTCGAAGTGAACACCGATATCGTCAAGAACGTGCCCAAGGATTGGGCCGATCTGCAGAAGCCGGAATACGCCAACTCCGTGGCGCTTGCCGGTGACCCGCGCGCCTCGAACGCCGCCATCATCGGCGTCCACGGTGCCGGCATGTCCACCGGCGCCAAGGCTGGCGCCGAAGCCGGCGAAGCTGGCCTGAAGTTCTTTGCCGACCTCAACAAGGCCGGCAATTTCGTGCCGGTGATCGGCAAGGCCGCGAGCCTCGCGCAGGGGTCGACCCCGATCATCATCCGCTGGGATTACCTGGCGCTGGCCGATCGCGACACCTTGAAGGGCAACCCGCCGGTGGAAGTCGTCGTGCCGACCAGCACCGTTCTGGCGGGCGTTTACGTGCAGGCGATCAGCGCCTATGCACCGCACCCGAATGCCGCCAAGCTGTGGATGGAATACCTTTATTCCGACGAAGGTCAGCTCGGCTGGCTGAAGGGCTACTGCCACCCGATCCGCTTCAACGATCTGGTGGCCAATGGCAAGGTGCCGCAGGAAATGCTCGACAAGCTGCCGCCGGCTGATGCCTACGCGAAGGCCTATTTCCCGACGCTCGAGGAGCAGGGTGCGGCCAAGGAAGTGATCACCAAGAAGTGGGACGAGGTGGTCGGCGCCAACGTGCAGTAACACTGCGCGGGGTAAGATGAGCCGCGCCAGCATTCGGGCATGCCCGGTGCTGGCGCGGTTTTCGTTTAAGTAGAGGCCGGATCGAGGGGCGTGCGGTGCGCGCCAGGTATTCGGCCGTTGGATCTTGGGGAAGATGTCGCAGCAGAACAGCAATCCGCCCGCGCCGGCCGGCGTCGCGCGCCTTCAATTCATGCAGGCCGCCTGGGCCTGGGTGGGGGTCGCCCCCTTCCTGGTCTTCGCCCTCATGTTCCTCATTCTGCCGACGCTCTATCTCATCATCGGCGGTTTCCAGGATCCGGACGGCAATTTCACGCTGCAGAATATCTTCGATCTGTTCCAGCCCTCGATCATGAGTGCCTATTGGATCAGCATCAAGGTGAGCGGCGCTTCTGCCATCGTCGGCGCGCTCATCGGTTTCGGTCTTGCCTATGCCGTTGTTCTCGGTGGCCTGCCCGGCTGGATCCGCCCGACATTGATGACCTTTTCAGGTGTTGCCTCCAATTTCGCCGGCCTGCCGCTTGCTTTCGCCTTTCTCGCAACCTTGGGGCGCACCGGCCTGGTGACCGTGATTCTGGTGAAATTCTTCGGCTTCAACATCTATGCGACCGGCTTCAACCTGCTCTCCTTCTGGGGCCTGACGCTCACCTATCTCTATTTCCAGATTCCGCTGATGGTCCTCATCCTGACGCCGGCCCTGGACGGGCTGAAGCGCGAATGGCGCGAAGCGTCGGAGATCCTGGGCGCCAGCGTCTTCCAATACTGGGTGCATGTCGCCTTCCCGATCCTGTGGCCCAGCATCCTGGGCTGCACTTTGCTGCTGTTCGCCAACGCCTTTGGTGCCATCGCCACGGCCTATGCGCTGACCGGCAGCTCGCTCAACATCATCACCATCCTGCTCTATGCGCAGATCCGCGGTGACGTGCTGCACAACCCCAATCTCGGCTATGCCCTGGCGCTTGGCATGATCTTCATCACCGGCTGCACCAACGGCGCCTATATCTGGCTGCGCGGTCGCAGCGAAAGATGGTTGCGATGACGCGGCGGGAAAGGTCCTCACGATGAAACAATCCCGTCTCGGTTCCTGGATCGCCCTTGTCATCGGCACGCTCTATTTCGTGGTGCCGTTGATCGGCACCTTTGAGTTCAGCTTGCGCATGCGTCGCGGCGAATACAGCTTTGACGCCTATCGCTCGGTCTTTGCCGATACGGCCTTCCAGGATTCCTTCCTCTATTCCTGCGGTATGGCCCTGGCCACAATCGTCATTGGCGTCCTCATCGTCGTACCGACGGCCTATTGGGTGCAGCTGCGCCTGCGCAAGCTGCGCCCGGTGATCGAATTCATCACCCTGCTGCCGCTGGTCATCCCGGCCATCGTCATCGTCTTCGGTTATCTTCGGCTCTACAACAGCTCGTCCATCCTTCCCTTGACGGCGCAGGTGTGGTCGACCGATCTGCTGCTGGCACTCTCCTATGTGACACTGGCGCTCCCTTACATGTACCGCGCCGTCGATACGGGTCTGCGGGCCATTGATGTGCGCACGCTGACCGAGGCTGCCGAAAATCTTGGTGCCGGCTGGACGACGATCCTCTTCAAGGTGATCCTGCCGAATGTGCGCAGCGCCATCCTATCCGGCGCGTTCCTCACCTTTGCCATCGTCATCGGCGAATTCACCATGGCGAGCCTGCTCAATCGGCCGGCTTTCGGTCCCTATCTGCAGCTTGTCGGCGCCAACCGCGCCTATGAACCATCGGCCCTGGCGGTCATGGCCTTCGTGCTCACCTGGGCATGCATGGGCCTGATCAATGTCTTCGGCCGCGCGAAACAGACCAAGCATGCGGGCTGATCCGGTCGCCCGGATCACCAGCATGTTTTGAACAGAGGTAGAGTCATGGCGTTTCTTGAACTGAAGGAAGTTCGCAAATCCTTCGCCCAGAACGTGGTCGTGCAGCATTTCGACCTTGCCATCGAGCGGGGCGAATTCGTCTCGTTCCTTGGGCCGTCCGGCTGCGGCAAGACCACGACATTGCGCATGGTCGCCGGGTTTGAATTGCCGAGTTCGGGTTCGATCACGATCGAAGGCAAGGACATCACGCATCTCAGACCCAACCAGCGCAATGTCGGCATGGTGTTCCAATCCTATGCCCTCTTCCCCAACATGACGGTGGCGCAGAACGTTGCCTTCGGCCTCAAGGTCGCGAAGTGGCAGGCGGCCGATATCGGACCGCGCGTCGACGAGATGCTGAACATCATCAAGCTGCCGCATCTTGCCGAACGCTATCCCTATCAGCTTTCCGGCGGCCAGCAGCAGCGCGTCGCCTTGGCACGCGCCATTGCGGTGAAGCCGCAGGTGCTGTTGCTCGACGAGCCTTTGTCGGCACTCGATGCCAAGATCCGCGTCTCGCTGCGCGAGGAAATTCGCTCGCTGCAGCGGAAACTGGGCATCACCACCATCTATGTGACCCATGACCAGGAAGAAGCGCTTTCCATGTCGGACCGGGTCGTGGTCATGAATGAGGGCCGGGTCGACCAGGTCGGCGTGCCGTTCGATATCTATAATCATCCCACGACCCGCTTCGTCGCCAATTTCGTCGGCACTTTGAGCGTGCTTAATGGCAAGGTCGTCGATGCCGGCACGGTCGACATCGCTGGCCAGCGCGTGAGTGTCGGCCGCGGCCTTGGCAGTGCCGCCGCAGGGGCCGACTGCGCCATCGCCCTTCGGCCCGAAGTGGCGACGCTGGAAGGCTTCGGCGGCCAGGGTGCCACAATGAACACCGCGGACCTAGCGACGCGCAACCGTCTCACTGGTGCGATCGAGGACGTGGCCTTTCTGGGGTCCGTCGTCCGCATCAAGGTGCGTATCGGCACCGATCTCCTCTCGCTCGACACCTTCAACAATCCAGGCGTGACACCCCCCGAACGCGGTACCGCCGCTGTCGTGACCTTCTCGCCGGCCGACGTGCTGGTGTTGGGGAAATAAGACGATCAAAAAATGCCGTCATGCCCGGGCTTGACCCAGGCATCCACTCTCTCAACTGCACCAGTGGATCCCCGGGTCAAGCCCGGGGATGACGAAGGAGTCACAAACTCTCCGGGTCGATCCGCAGCAGGCTCTCGGCACCACCATGGATTTGCGCCAGATGTCCGGCGCTTTCGGCCAGGATGTTATCGGCATAAAAGCGGGCCATCGCGATCCGCCCTTTGAGGAAGGCGGCGTCGCCATCGCCGGCGGCAAGGCGCTTGGCAGCGGCAAGGGCTTCTTTGGCCAGCAGCCAGCCGGCAATGATTGTGCCGCAGAGATTAAGATAAGGCTGCGCCACGGCCAGGCCCAGATTGGGGTCTTTCTTCCCTGCCATCAGGATGTAATCGGTACCGGAACCTAAGCGCTGGACGGCCGGCATCAGCCGGTCATGGAGCGCCGGCAAGTCGTCGCCCTGGACACCGAACCCTGCAAGATCGACAGTCATGTGGTCGATCAGCCCCCGCATCGTGCGGCCGTCGTCACGCTGGATCTTGCGCCCGACCAAGTCGATCGCCTGGATGCCGTTGGTCCCTTCATAGATCGCAAAGATGCGGGCGTCGCGATAATGCTGTGCCGCCCCCGTCTCCTCGATGAAGCCGGCGCCGCCATGAACCTGGACGCCGAGCGACGAGGTGCGGATGCCGTTGTCGGTGCTCCACGCCTTGACGATCGGGATCATGAGATCGACCAGCGCCTGGTTCTGCGCGGCGATCTGCTTGTCGGGATGGTTCTTGGCGCGGTCGAGGGCGCCTGCGGTGAACAGCGCCAGCGCCCGCGACCCTTGCGTCAGCGCCCGCATGGTGGCGAGGTTCCGCCGCACGTCGGCATGATACAGGATAGGAAGACTGCTTCCCGCCGGTGCGCCGACCACGGCGGATTGCACGCGCGCCCGCGCATAGGCCGCGGCATGTTGCGTCGCGCGCTCGGCGATGCCGATGCCCTGCACGCCGACGGTAAGGCGCGCGTTGTTCATCATGGTGAACATATGCGGCAGGCCCTGCAACGCTTCGCCGACGAGTTCGGCCTGCGCGCCGCCCTTCTCGCCATAGGCCATGACGCAGGTGGGCGATCCATGCAGGCCCAATTTGTGTTCGATGGACACGCATGTCACGTCGTTGCGTGCGCCAAGCGTTCCGTCATCATTCACCAGGAACTTCGGCGCCACATAGAGCGACAGGCCCTTATGCCCGGCCGGCCCACCCGGATGGCGCGCCAGCACCATGTGGATGATGTTGGGCACGAAATCATGCTCGCCATGGGTGATGAAGATCTTCTGGCCTTTGAGCAGATACCCGCCCTTGCCGTCGTCTTCCGCGCGCGTGCGAATAGCGCCAAGATCGGTACCGGCCTGCGGCTCGGTCAAATTCATCGTGCCGGTCCACTCGCCGCTCACCAGTTTGGGCAGATATTTCTGCTTCTGCGCCTCGGTGCCGTGGTGATAGAGCGCCTCGACCGCGGCTTGGGTCAGCATCGGGCAGGCGGCAAAGGCAACACTGCCGCCGTTCCAGATCTCCTGCAGTGCCGTGACGATGGCCCAGGGCATGCCTTGGCCGCCATAGGCCGGGTCGAAGCCGACCGCGTTCCAGCCATCGGCGACGAAACGCTGATAGGCGTCGCGATAGCCGGCGGGTGTCGTGACTTGGCCGTCCTTGAAGACGCAGCCCTTGTCGCCGTTTTTGTTGATGGGCGCCAAAATCTCGCCGGCAAAGACGCCAGCCGCCTCAAAAATCGCCGCCACGGTTTCGGGCGCTGCTTCCTCATAACCCGGCAGTGTCGCGATCTCAGGGAGACCCGCGATCTCTTCCAGCGTGAACAGGATTTCCTTCAGCGGCGCTTCATAGGCACTCATGGACGTCCCCTGACCGAGTGTTCCTAGCTTAACGAGCTTTAAAATATAGGATAGGCTTGGTTAACGAATTCTTCCAAGGGCTTCCTGCCGATATGCTATCTGCCCCGGACGACCAGTTAATGCCACCTGACCGGCTGCTGCCGTTACCGGTTCTGCTGCTGCCCCTTCACAATGCCGAGGCTGCTGAGCAAAGCGCTCTTCTTCTTTTCGCCGGCGTTGCCACTGTCATGATGTTCATGAGTGTCGCGATTGTATGGCAATTCTCTGAAAGGGCTGGCATTCCGATTTTCGTCATCGCTACCCTCATTTCCGGTATTGGCGTGACTCTCTATGTCAAACGAGGCAAGGACGCCGATCGCAGTTTGATCATCGCCCATGATTCTCTATGGCTGGGTGACGAGGAAATTGCGTGGGCTCGTATTTCGTCACTGGCTATTGAGGAGGTCGAGCAGGAGACCGGGCCGTCGGAATACCGGGTCACCTTTTGCGTTCCGGGCAAGAATACGTTCGGCGAATGGCATTCGCTAAATCCCAGGGTTTACGTGCGCCATCTTTCACCTAAGTCACGCGCGAGCACGCTCTTTCGCTGCCTAAATGAGGCGCAACGGCGATTTCTTGCCAAAGAGTTCGCGGTGCCAGAAGCGGTCACGCCGGTGAGTCCGCACTTTCAGACATCGATCGACGACATCGGCTCTATACCTCTGGGAGAGGTTAAAGAACCTTACCAGGGTTAAAACGCCCGTCCGGGTCGAGGGCGGCTTTGAGCGCCCGCATCACGCCCAGCGCCACCGGGCTTTTCAGGCGCTGAAGTTCGCCCCGGCGCAATTGGCCGATGCCGTGTTCGGCGCTGATCGAGCCCTTATGCGCTGCAACATGATCGTGGACCAGGCGGTTGATCGCTGGGGCTAGCCCCAAGAATGCTGCTGGATCGCCGCCTTTGGGCTGCAGCAGGTTGAAATGCAAATTGCCGTCGCCGACATGGCCGAAGCAGAGCAGGCGCGCCGTGGGGAAGTCTCTCGCCAGTGCGGCACTGGCTTCCGTCACGAAGGCCGGGATGCTGGCGACCGGCACGGCGATATCGTGCTTGATGCTGGCGCCTTCCTTGGGCTGGGCGTTGACGATGCCCTCACGCAAGCCCCACAGCGCCTGGCGTTGGGCGTCGGATTCCGCCATCAACCCGTCGACGATCTCGTCTGCCTCCAACGCCTCGCCCAATGCCCGTTCCAAAGCGAGGGCGATGTCGAAATCGGCCGAGGGTGTCGCCGCCTCGATCAGCAATACCCAATCGGGTGCGATGTCCAAAGGCTGGCGCAGGTTGAAATTCTTCTGCGCGAGGTCGAGGCCGAAACGCGGCAGCAATTCGAAACTCACCAACTGGTCCGCGGTGGCGGCCCGCAGCCGCGCCAGCACCGGAATGGCGGCCTCGAGCGAAGCCAACCCGGCAAAGGCCGTGGCGCGTGCCCGGAAGGCCGGAAAGAGCTTCAAGGACGCGGCGGTGATGAGGCCCAGTGTGCCTTCCGCGCCGATGAAAAGCTGTTTGAGGTCGTAACCGGTATTGTCCTTGTGCAGGGTGGTGAGGGCATCCAGCACCGATCCGTCCGGCAGAACCACTTCCAACCCCAGGGTGAGGGCGCGGGCATTGCCGTATTTCAGCACGTTGATGCCGCCGGCATTGGTCGCGAGGTTGCCCCCGATCTGGCACGAGCCTTCGGCGGTGAGGCTCAAGGGGAAGAAGCGGTCAGCCGCCGCCGCTGCTTCCTGGATCTGCTGCAGGATGCAGCCCGCCTCGACGATGATCGTGTCATTGGCGGTATCGAGCGCGCGGATACTGTTCATGCGCTTCATGTTGACGATGAGCGTCTGCCCGCTCTGATCCGGGGTCGCAGCACCCGAGAGGCCGGTATTGCCGCCCTGCGGTACGACCGGAACATTGTATTGCGCTGTCAATTTGATCAGTGCCGCAGCCTCGTCCGTACTGGCGGGGAGGGCCAGCCCGCAGGCCTTGCCATGATAAAGCTTGCGCCAATCGGTGAGATGCGGGGCGAGATCGTCTGCCGCCGTGATGAAGCCCTTGGGCCCCAGCAGCGCCAGGGCGGCCTGTTGGAAGGCCGCGATATCCATCTACTTCTTTTTCGCCTTCTGCTTGGCCTTTGTGGCCTTGGCGAGTTTGCTCGTGCCGACGGCACCGGCGATGGCTGCCGCACCGGTGACGCCCTTGTAAGGCGGCTGCGCGATCGCCTGGTGGCTGGCGCGCAGGGCTTCCGACCATTTGCGGCTCAGCTCCTCGAAATAGTGATCGCCGTGATGGATGCGATGCACCAGTTCCGGTGCACAGGCGTCGATCGGCTGAACCATGATATCGAGCGGCAAGCCTACGGCAAGGTTCGAGCGCATGGTCGAATCCATCGACAGCAACCCCAGCTTCAACCCTTCATAGAGATCCGTCTCATAGGTGACGGCACGGTCCAGAATCGGCTTGCCATATTTGTGCTCGCCGATCTGCAGATAGGGCGTGTCGCCGGTTGCCTCGATGAAGTTGCCGGCGGAATAGAGCATGAAGAGGCGCATGCGCCGCCCCTTGATCTGGCCGCCCAGCAACAGCGAGACGTCGAAACCGGCCTGATGCTGTTCCAGGCTGGGACCGTCGGTGCGATAGACCTCGCGCACGGCCTCGCCCACCAATTGCGCTGCCTTGAACATCGACGGCACGTTGAGGAGGGTGCGCTTTTCGTCGGAATCCGGGTCTGGCAGCCCTTCGGTCAGCAGGCTGATGACCGATTGGGTGACGGAGAGATTGCCCGAAGATGCCAGTGCCATCGAACGTTCGCCTGGAACGCCGAAGAGATGCAGCTTGCGAAAGCACGAAATATTGTCGATCCCGGCATTGGTCCGGGTATCGCAGATCATCACCAAGCCGCCGCGCAGCTTTAATCCAACGCAATAGGTCATGTTTTGGTTCGGGTCGTTGTCTTTGTCGAGACTCAAAGGCGCCCTCCCGGGGCAGGTTCCCTTATACCGCCGCTGCTGCGCCCTGCCAATCGGCGGCGCCCATTCAATTTGATCGACCCACGGTTGCAAAGACGTTAGAATTCACTCGGCTTCCAAGGTAAAGACACCGGAGAGTTCTTACATGTTTGCCTCAGTTGCCATTGGTCTCGGTGTTGCTGCGATCTTCCTATCGGCAGTTTTCGACGCGCGACGCCGGACTGGGAATAGTGCCCGCCGTCGGCGTCGGCGGGTGGATGATAGCACGTACGTGCCGGTTTATTCTGATACCAATACTTATGCGAGTTGGAACAGCTATGGCAGCGACGCTCAAGGCTCTGACAACAGAGCGAATGAAGTGACGCATGACGACAACGCCTGTGTCGTCGAGGACAATCAGCCCGGCTATGACACTGGTAGTGATTCCTGCACCAGCGATTCCGGCAGCGGTGGCGATTCCGGCGGCAGCTCGAACTAGGCCTGGAACTGTTGGCTGGCCTGCTGGATGGCATCGATCGGTTTGGCCCAATGCAGTTGCTGCGCGAGCTCCTGGGGATAGGAATCTGCGACCGTCACCTGCACCTCCATGCGTTCGGCGAGGCCCCCCAGCCTCGCCCCGCGGATGGGTGAGGCGCCGAGATAGTCGAGGCCGGCCGCGACCCGGATATGGGCTTCCGTCGGGCAGATGCCGTTGGCGGGATCGAAGCCCACCCAGCCGAGACCTTCGATATAAGCCTCGCACCAGGCGTGGCCGGCTTCCTGATGGATGTTGTCATCCGAGCGCATCAGATAGCCCCCCACATAGCGCGCTGGGATGCCGAGATGCCGCGCGGCGGCGATGAAGACGTGGCTGAGGTCCTGGCAGACACCTTGCTTCATGCGGAAGGCGTCGGCGGCCGTGGTGGCGGTGTCCGTCTGCTGGGTGTCGAAAACGATGTCGGCATGGATGGCGCCCAGAAGCCCGTGCAGGATTTTCAGCTTGTTGCTGCCGGCCTTGCCGGCGATGCCTTCCGCGAACTCGACAATGGCTGCGTCGGCCTGGGTCAGCGGCGTCTCGCGCAAATAGAGTTCGGCTGGAAATTTTTCGAGGGCGCCGCGCACGATGCCGTTGGTGTCCAGCATCTCGACCTCGCCCTCGACGGTGATGCAAAGGCTCGACAAGGGGCCGTCGAGGGAGAGCATATGAAGGACGTTGCCGAAGGAATCCTCGCCCGGCCGCAACGTGCCGTCCTGGTCGAGATCGATCTGCCAGCGCCGCACATATTGCCCTTCGTGATTGCGTGGGCTGAGGCGCAGGGCCTGGATCATCGACTGTACCGGACGATCGTAGGTATAGCGCGTACGGTGGCGAACATGGATCAGCATTTCGTCCCTTCTAGCTCAGGTATTGCGCCGCGACGGCGCCGCCCAAGCGATTGTTGTTGGCGATGAAACCGGTGACGAATTCATGAAGGCCGGATTGGAAAATCTGTTCGATGCGGTTGTTCTCCAGCTGCACCAGGATCGACCGGGCGAGACGTTGCGATTCCCCGTGCCTTCCATAGGCGCTGGAGAGCCGTTCGAGATTGGCGGCGATGGCGCCATAGCAGGACGCCAGCGATCGCGGCATCTGCTGGTTGAGGATGAGAAGATCGGCAATGAGCCAGGGCTGCAGCCCCTGTCGATAGACCCAGTGATAGGAGGTGAGGGCGGAGACCGCGCGCAGGATGGCGGCCCATTGCGAATAGTCGATACCGCCGCCCACCGCCGCATGTTCGGGCAGCAGGACGTGGTATTTGACGTCGAGGATACGCGCGGTGTTGTCGGCCCGCTCGATGAAGATGCCGAGGCGCGCGAACCAGTAGGCGTCGTTGCGCAGCATCGTCCGATAGCCAGATCCATCGAAGCGCAGCGAGATTTCCTTCACCCAGTCGAGGAAATCCATCAGGCTGTCGGGGTCGGTGGCCTTTGCCGCCATCTGCGGCAGTTCCAGCCAGGCGCCGTTGATCGTTTGCCACATTTCCGTTGTGATCGCGGTGCGCACAGCGCGGGCGTTGGTGCGGGCGACTTCCAGGCACGATTTGATCGACGAGGGGTTGTCGTCAGAGAAGGCCAGGAAGTGGATGACATTGGCTGCGTCCGGCGTTTCGTAGAATTGGTGAAAGAGGTCGGTGCAGCTGGCCGTGGCCACAGCGCTTTCCCATTCGTTGGTGCCACTGCCATAGGCCTTGGGCAAGGCGGAGAGGCGTGCGGCGGCTTCGAGAACACGGGCCAGGTAATCGGCGCGTTCCACGTAACGCGACAACCAGAAGAGCGAATCGGCAGTGCGGCTCAACATGTCAGCTCTCCACGACCCAGGTATCTTTTGTGCCGCCGCCCTGGCTGGAATTCACCACCAGTGACCCAGCCCGCAAGGCAACGCGCGTGAGGCCGCCGGGTACGATGCGGATGCCATCGGCACCGGTCAGAATGAAGGGCCTGAGATCGACATGGCGCGGCGCTATCCCCATCTCCACAAAGGACGGGCAGGTCGACAGTGCCAGCGTGGGCTGTGCCACGTAGTTGGTGGGATCGGCCTTCAATTTGTCGCGGAAGAGGGCGATGTCGGCACCGGTTGCGTGCGGCCCCACCAGCATGCCGTAGCCGCCAGAGCCATGCACCTCCTTCACCACCAATTCAGAGAGATGGTCGAGGACATAGGCGAGGTCTTCGGGATCGCGGCAGCGCCAGGTCGGCACGTTCTTCAACAGCGGTTCTTCGCCCAGATAGAAGCGCACCATGTCGGGGACGTAGGAATAGACGACCTTGTCGTCAACGGCGCCGGTGCCGACGGCATTGGCGAGCGTCACGTTGCCGGCGGCATAGGCCGCAAAGAGGCCAGGAACGCCCAGCATGGAATGCGGATCGAAGACCAGCGGATCGATGAAGGCGTCGTCGAGCCGGCGATAGATGATGTCGACCCGCTTCGGTCCTTCGGTCGTGCGCATGAAGACGACGCTGTCGCGCACAAAGAGGTCGGAGCCTTCGACCAGTTCGATCCCCATCTTGTCGGCGAGGAACGAGTGTTCGTAATAGGCCGAATTGAATTGGCCAGGGGTCAGCAGCACCGCCGTCACATCCTTGGTCGCGTTGCGTGGTGCGGCCGATTGCAGGGTAGCGAGGAGTTCATTGGGATAGTTTTCGACCGGAGCGACGCGGTGGGCGCCGTACAGCTCCGGCATCAGGCGGATCGAAATCTCGCGCCCACCCAGCATGTAGGAAACGCCGGAAGGTGTCCGCGCATTGTCTTCCAGCACATAGAAATCGTCGCCATCGACACGCACGATGTCGATGCCGGCGATATGGATGTAGATTCCGTGCGGCACCGTGAGCCCCGCCATCTCGGGGCGGTAGGCGGGATTGCGCCAGACCAGATCGGCAGGGACAATCCCGGCTTTCAGGATTTCGCGCGACCCGTAGATGTCGGCGAGATAGGCGTTCAAGGCCTTGATGCGCTGCTCGAGCCCGGCCTTGAGCTTGGCCCATTCCTGGGCGGCGAGGATGCGCGGGATGATGTCATAGGGGATGATGCGCTCTTCGCCCTGGGCGTCGCCATAAACGGCGAAGGTGATGCCGCCGCGGCGGTAAAAGAGCTCCGCCTCGGCGCGGCGGCGTTCCAGCTGGGCGGAGGTGACACCCTCCAGCCATTTCGCCACCTCGAGATAGGGCGCGCGGACCGAGCCGTCTTTCAGCCGCATCTCGTCAAAAGGCATACGAAGTCCCCCGGGGTAATCTGTTTCCGGCCGGACGTTTGGGCCGCCAGCGGTTGGAGATAAAACAGCAAGGGCTGTGCCATGTTCCGCCCCTTGGATTCTTTGCAGAAAGGCAGAGCCGGCCGCGCTCTTTGCTCAGATATTAGGCAGTGCCGCCGTTTGCGGCGGCGCCACGATACCATCTTGGCGCAGATGCGTTCCTGAAATGTTTCACGTGAAACATCTAGAGAGACGTTTTTTGTGTTAAAGATTCACCCCCCCCCTATGAGTCCGCTGGTCCCATTGTTGCGTTATGTTATAACGATCCGGCGAGAGCGATTTCGGGAGCGATCATGGCATTCGGCATGAGCATGGCGGGGCGGTTGGCGGTGGCGGCGGGACTTGGTGTCGCCCTGCTCATCCTGCTGCGCTGGGCGCTGGCCTGATGGACCATATCCAGGCCCATGAGCATGGGGTTCATTTCCATGGACCCCAAAGTGTCGATCCAGCCATCCGCCTGGAAAACGTCACCGTCGCCTATCAGCGGCATCCGGCGATCCATCATTTGAGCGGCAGTTTCGCCAAGGGCAGCCTCACCGCCCTGGTCGGCCCCAATGGCGCCGGCAAGAGCACCCTGCTGAAAGCCATCGTCGGTCTGCTGCCCTTGAACGGCGGCGAAATCTCGATTGCGGCGCGCGACAAGCTGGCTTTCCTGCCGCAGGTGACGGATGTGGATCGCAGTTTCCCCATGTCGGTGCGCGAGGTGGTCGATCTCGGTCATTGGCGCAAGATCGGCGCCTTTGGCCGGCTGACGCCAGCGATGCGCGCGGCCTCCTCGGCGGCACTCGCCCAAGTGGGGCTCGCCGGTTTCGATGCGCGGCCGATTGCCAGCCTTTCGGTCGGGCAGTTTCAGCGTGTGCTGTTTGCGCGGCTGATCGCTGCCGACGCGGCGCTCATCCTGCTCGATGAGCCGTTCAATGCTGTCGACCAGCGCACCATCGCCGATCTGATGGCGCTCATCGAGAGCTGGCACCGCGACGGCCGCACGGTGATCGCAGCACTTCATGACCTCGACTTCGTGCGCCGGCACTTTCCGCATTGCCTGTTGCTGGCGCGGGAGCCGGTGGCTTGGGGCGAGACGCCGGCCGTGTTGAGCCCCGACAATCTGGCTAAGGCACGCATCGCCGCCGAAAGCTGGGTGATGCCGGCCGAAATCTGCGCCGCCTGACGCCGACCATGCTGACCGAACTTCTCCTGACGCCGTTTGTCGACTTCGCCTTCATGCGCCGCGCGCTGGTGGCGGTCATTGCCGTGTCGCTGGTGGCCGGGCCTTTGGGCGTCTTCCTGCAGTTGCGCCGCATGAGCCTGATGGGCGACGCGCTGGCCCATGCCATTTTGCCAGGCGTCGCCATCGGCTTCTTCCTGTTCGGGCTGGATCTCTGGGCAATGAGTGTCGGCGGGCTGGTGGCTTGCCTGGCCGTGGCGCTGCTTTCCGGCGCCATCGCGCGTCTCACCGCGCTGAAGGAAGACACCAGTCTCGCGGCACTCTATCTCGTCTCTCTCGCAAGCGGCGTGCTGATCGTTTCCTTGCGCGGCAACACACGGGATCTGCTGCACATCCTGTTCGGCTCGCTGCTGTCGATCGGTGGCGATGCGCTGGTCCTGGTCGTGGTGGTCGCGGTGCTGTCGCTGGTCGTCTTTGCCGTCATCTACCGCACGCTGGTCGTTGAATGCTTCGACCCCATGTTCCTGCGCGCCGTGGGCGGGCGGGGTGCCGCCGCGCATATGGCCTTCCTTGTCCTCATCGCCGTCAACCTGGTGGCGGCCATCCAGGCGCTCGGCACCTTGATGGCCGTGGGCCTCATGATCCTGCCCGCTGCCGCCGCGCGTTTCTGGGCGGGATCGGTCGCCGGCATGATCGCGCTTTCAAGCGGCATCGCGCTGGTCGCGGGCGTTGTCGGCCTGCTTGGCTCCTACCATGCCGATCTGCCGCCCGGACCAGCCATCGTGCTGGTGGCCGGACTGGTCTATCTCGCCTCAGTCATCTTCGGCCGCATCGGCGGGCTGGCGCGGCGCCTCTTCCCGGGTGCGCATCTGCAGCATTAAGTACGCCGCCTGAACGTGCTGCATGGGCGGGGCCGTCATGCGCGTGGCGCATTGCCCTTCGCTTGTCACAGGTCCTGCGAGACCGCATGATCCGCTCCATGATTTGGCCAAGAGGAGTTCCTGCCGCATGCGCGTCCTGGTGATCCAGAATGAACCGACCTCCCATGTCTCGCTGCTGGGCGAACATCTCAGGGCCAACGGCGCGGAATTGGTGACGGTGCAGCCACATCATGGCGTGGATCTGCCGGAAACGCCGGCGGGCTATGATGGTGCCGTGATCCTGGGTGGGCCACAGCATGCCCATAACGACAAGGACTACCCGGCCTTCGTGCCGACCTGCGCGCTGTTGCAGGCCTTCCATGACGAAGGCAAGCCGCTGCTGGGGCTGTGCCTGGGTGGCCAGTTGCTGGCCCGCAGCTTCGGGGCCAAGGTGCGGGTCAACGACTTCTTCGAATACGGCTATCTGCCGATCGACATCACGGCAGAGGGGAAAAGCGATCCGCTGCTGGCCGGCATCGGCACGCGCCATCACATCATGCAATGGCATGAAGACACCTTCGGTCTGCCCGAAGGTGCCGTGCGCCTGATGACGGGCGCCACCACCGCGAACCAGGCATTCCGCTATGGCGACACGACCTATGGCTTCCAATGCCATTTCGAGGTCTCCCTCGACCACGCCACGAGCTGGATCGAGGATTTCAACCACGTCATCATCGGGAAGCTGGGCGAGGAAGAGGGCAGACGCGCCATCGACCGCGCGCGGAGTGAGTTCAAGACCCATGCCCGCGATGCCAATGAGTTCTGCCGCGTCGTCGGCGGCCGCTGGGCGGAACTGGTGAAGGCACGGCGGCAAGCGCGCGCGGCCTGACACTAACCCCGGAGGGACCTGTGCACACTGTTTTGCGATGCTCTCGTGCGAACACACCACGTGGCATGCGCAACACACTTATGACGCTGTTTGCCTTGCTGTTTGTTTCTGCTCTGCCGAGGAGCGGGATCGCTCAGGAATGGGAGAAAGCGGATTGCGCCCGCCTGGCGATCCAGTTTGATCCGGGTGGTACGCTTTCCGCCCAAGGTGCCGATTGCTGGCAACTGAAATCGGTCAAAGGCCGACTCGAAATGATCAATGCGAGAGCGGCGAGTTCTATGTTCATTACGACGCTTTATCATGTCGAGAGTCTCGACGCAGAGATTGTTCGCTCAGACATCAAGGACTTTGTCGGCGCCATCGGCATGTTCACTGGAACATCGGCCTGGTCCGCGCCGCTACCGGTGAGCGGCTACCAGGTTTGGAAGTTTCAGGGGGCGTTGAAGATCGACCCGTTTTGGGACACGCGCTGCATTGCATTCTCACGATATGGCGGCGGTGACGGCGACAGATTTCGCCACCAAGTTTCTGGCTTCTCCTGCATCGACCCTAGCGTGTCTGCGAGGGGAATGACTGATGCAGAGGCGAGCGATCTCTTGGGGCGAATTTCCCAAGTCCACTAGCAACGTCACCAGGTCACCGCCGGGGGTCAGGGGCGGTGCAAGAACTGACGGCTCTCATAAGCAATTCCCGGATAGCGCGTTCTCCCTCGGTCGGGCATAGCTGACCGTCATCACGAGGGAGAGACCGATCATGACCGCGCCCCGCATGGCGGCCCAGGATTGGGCGCTGTTGATCCTTCTTTCGTTGATCTGGGGCGGTGGGTTCATCTGCGCCAAGATCGCCGTCGGCGCCGTGCCGCCGCTGACTGTCGCTTTGTGCCGTGTCGTGCTGGCGGCCCTTGCTTTGCATCTGGTGCGGCTGGCCCTGCAGATCGCGGCACCGCGCGATGTCGGTTTCTGGCGCGACGCGCTGATCATGGGTCTGCTCAACAACGCGATCCCGTTCAGCCTCATCTTCTGGGGGCAGAAGGAGATCGGCGCCGGCCTCGCTTCGATTCTCAACGCGACGACACCGCTCTTTACGGTGATCGTGGCGCATGTCTTCACGGCGGATGAGCGCGCGGGGCCGCTGAAAGTTGCTGGCGTGCTGGCCGGCATGGTCGGCGTCGCCGTGATGATCGGCAGCGATGTCGTGGCCGGTTTTGGTGGGCATTTCTGGGCCGAGATGGCCGTGCTGGGGGCGGCTTTCTCCTACGGCTTTGCCGGCGTCTTTGGTCGGCGCTTCCGTGACCGGCCACCGCTGGTGGTGGCGAGCGGCCAGCTCACCGGGTCGTCGGTGCTGCTGCTGTTGCCGGTGCTGTTTCGCGATCGTCCCTGGGACCTGTCGCTGCCGGGCTGGCCGCCGATGGCCGCCATTCTCGCCTTGGCGCTGTTCTCGACGGCCCTGGCCTATGTGATCTTCTTCCGCATCCTGAAGCGTGCCGGGTCGACCAATCTCTCTTTGGTGACGCTGCTCATTCCACCCAGCGCATTGATGCTCAGCGTCCTTTTCCTTGGCGAGGAACTCTCGCGCCATCACCTTATCGGCATGGCGCTGATCGGCTTCGGCCTACTCCTGCTCGACGGCCGGCTCTTCCGTCTGCGCCGCACCGCCTGAAGCCTTGCGCGTCATCACCGCGACGAAGAAGCCGTCGGTGCCATGACGCATGGGGGTGAGCGATAGTGTCGGGCCGTCGGCCGGGCAATCGGTGCCGATGACGTCACGCCACACATCGGCGATGGGCAAGCGCTCGAAATCGGGATGGCTCGCAAGGAATGCATCGATCTGGTGATCATTCTCTTCCGCCAGCAGCGAGCAGGTCGCGTAGACGAGGCGCCCGCCCGGCTTCACCAGGCGCTGGGCTGAATCCAGAATGCTTGCCTGCAATTTGGCCAGGCGCGGCAGATCGTCGGGCTGCAGGTTCCATTTGGCGTCCGGGTTGCGGCGCCAGGTGCCGGTGCCGGAACAGGGCGCATCGACCAGCACGCGGTCGAAGCTCCCTGCATGGCGCTTCACCCAAGGGTCACGCTCGCTCTCCAGCCCGCGCCGCTCGACATTGAAGACGCCAGCGCGCTTCAACCGATCGCCGGCGCGCTCGACGCGGCCTTTGAGCGTATCGCAGGCGACGATCTTGCCCTTGTTCTTCATGGCGGCGGCGATGGCCAGCGTCTTGCCGCCGGCACCAGCACAGAAATCGACCACGCGTTGGCCGGGCCTCGCATCCACCAGCAAGGCCGCCAGCTGCGAACCTTCGTCCTGCACCTCGATGAGGCCGTCCTGGAAACATTTCAAGGCGCCCATCGGCGGGCGGCCGTCGAGACGCAAGCCCAGCGGCGAGAGATGCGTTGCCGTCGCCGTCACATTTTCAGCCGCCAATGCGGCGATAGCTTCCTCGCGCGTCGCCTTCAAGGCATTGGCACGAATGTCGGTCGCGGCTTCGTCGATCTGCGCCGCCATTTCCTGCTCGTAGCCGGGGCCGAAGCGCTTGACGAGGCTCTTCTCGATCCATTCGGGATATTCGAAGCGCACCCATTTCGGCTGCGCGCCATTGCGGATGTCGGCCCCTTCCAGCGAGAGGGCGAAGGATCGTTCGGTGCGGTTCATCTGCTTGGGCCGGTAATCGCCGCCATCGAAGCTGCCGGCGACCTTGTCCGCCGTCCAACCGTCGATGAGGATCAGCTTGGCAATGATGCGCGCGCGCTCGAGATGCGGCAGGCCTTGTTCCGAGACGAATTCGCCGATCCACCAATCGAGCTTGGCCATCTGGCGCAGGACCGCATAGGCATGGTCGAGGATCGCGCGCCGGTCCGAGCCGCCGATATAGCGGCGGTTGCGGAAGAAGGCCGCCGCAGACCGGTCGGCAGGCGCCGTGCCGGTATGCATGTCGGTCAAAAGATCAATGGCCGCCTGAAGGCGCGCGCCGGGAGTCATGGGTCCAGATCCTAACAACACCGTCATCCTCGGCGAAGGCCGAGGATCCACGAGTTTTGTTCATAAGTTTCGGTCAAACTCGTGGATGGTCGGCCTTCGCCGACCATGACGAATCAAGTAAGAGCGAGGCCTTGCTTACATATTCTGCCGGTAGTTCGGCGCCTCGCGGGTGATCTGCACGTCGTGGACGTGGCTTTCCTGGAGGCCCGCATTGGTGATGCGCACGAAACGGCATTTGGTCTGCATGTCGGGGATCGTGGCGTTGCCGGTATAGCCCATCGAGGCTTTCAGACCGCCGACCAGCTGATGGATCACCGTGCCGGCCGGACCCTTATAGGCGACGCGGCCTTCGATGCCTTCCGGCACCAGCTTCAGATTGTCCGAGACTTCTTCCTGGAAATAGCGGTCGGCGGAGCCCCGTGCCATGGCGCCCAGCGAGCCCATGCCGCGATAGGATTTGTAGGAGCGACCGTTGAGCAGGAACACCTCGCCCGGCGCCTCGTCGGTACCGGCGAGGAGCGAGCCCACCATGCAGCAATCGGCACCGGCGGCGATCGCCTTCGCGACATCGCCCGAATATTTGATGCCGCCATCGGCGATGATGGGGATGCCGGATTTATGTGCGCGCTCGGCCGCATCGGAAATGGCGGTGAGCTGCGGCACGCCGACGCCGGCGACAATGCGCGTGGTGCAGATCGAGCCCGGGCCGATGCCGATCTTGATGGCATCCGCACCGGCATCGATGAGCGCCTGGGCGCCGTCGGCCGTCGCTACGTTGCCGGCGATGACCTGGGCGCCGTTCGAAAGACGCTTCACCGCGCTGACGGCTGACAGCACGCCAGCGGAATGGCCATGGGCGGTATCGACAACGACGACATCGACACCTGCCTCGAGCAGCGCTTCGGCGCGGCGGATGCCGTCCTCGCCGACACCCGTCGCGGCGGCGACGCGCAGACGCCCGTTCTCGTCCTTGCTGGCATGGGGATAGGCCTGGGACTTTTCCATGTCCTTGACGGTAATAAGGCCGATGCAGCGGTAATTCTCGTCCACGACCAGCAGCTTTTCGATGCGGTATTGATGGAGGAGCTTGCGGGCCTCGTCGCTGCTGACCCCGGGTTTCACGGTGATCAGCTCATCCTTGGTCATGAGATTGGCGACGGATTCATCCATCTTGGTGGCAAAGCGCACGTCGCGGTTGGTGAGGATGCCGGCGAGCTTGCCGGTGTTGCGCTCGACCACTGGAATGCCGGAAATCGAATGCGCTTCCATCAGCCTGAAGGCATCGGCCAGGGTCTCGTCGGGGTGGATGGTAAGCGGGTTGACGACCATGCCGCTCTCGAACCGCTTCACGCGGCGGACTTCTTCGGCCTGTCTGGCGATATCGAGGTTCTTGTGGATGACGCCCATGCCGCCGTTCTGCGCCATGCAGATCGCCATCTTGGCCTCGGTGACCGTGTCCATGGCCGAGGAGAGCAGGGGGATATGGAGGTTGATGCGGCTGGTCAGCCGTGTGGCCGTATTGGCCTGAGCCGGCAGCACCTGGGAATGCGCGGGTTCGAGAAGAACGTCGTCGAATGTGAAAGCGTCGCGGATCTGCATCGCACCAACCTTACGGATATGAAAAACCGCCCTCTTTGCGAAGGGGCGGTCTGGGTTGGCGCCTCATCATACAGATCGGCCGGATTCCCACAAGTCTTTGGGGTCTGCGTTATGCGCTGGGCCGGGATGCGCCGCTGAGAAAGCCGCTTTTTATGGGAGATTCCGATAGCGATCGCTCAGGAAGTCGAAAATCACATCGGGATCAGGGGCTTGCAGGAGCGTATGCGCGGTCGGATCGGAGCTGGGTGCGACGATCAGCCGGCCGAGTTCGGCATTGTTCCCCGCCACCACGCGGAAATGGCCGTGCCGCTTCTTAAAGAAGCCAGGCTGCAGGAGATAGGCGATCACCAGCGGATCGAACAGGGCATCGGCTTTGGATTCGTGGACATAGGCGCGCAACAGATCGGCGACGGCGCGGGCGATGGTCGTGTTTGCCGCCTCGATCCGGGCGATCCTGGCCGGGGTGGCGCTCACGGGGCGTGCCGTCTCGATCGTCACCAGCGTGATGGGGACACCGCTTGCGCAGACAATCTCGGCGGCATGGGGATCGAGCCAGAAATTGTATTCGGCATGGGGTGTCGCATTGCCGCCATTCTCGGCCGCAGCACCACCCATGACGATCATTTCCTTGATGCCACGTCGCGCGGTCGGATGATCTTGCAGCAGGCGGGCAATATTGGTGAGCGGGCCGATCGGCGCCAGGGTGATGCTGTGCGGTGCGGCCTTACTCAGTAGCTTGGCCATCCAGGCGACCGCATTGGTGCCGTCCGGTTTGCGCGAGGCGGTGGGCAGGCCGATACCACCCAGGCCGTCGGCACCATGAACGCCCCAGCCGGCGCGGGCATAGCTGCGCTGCAAGGGCTGATCGGCGCCGACATGGACGGGGATATGGCTCTTTCCAGCCGCATCAAGGATGCGGATGGCATTCTCGGCACAAGGTGCTGCATGGCCGTTGCCGAAAACGACACTGAGACCCAGGAGGTCGATCTCAGGTGCCGCAAGGGCCAGCCAGATGGCGATGGCGTCGTCCACGCCGGGATCGGTGTCGATGATGAGGGGAAGAGCCATGACGCTGTGCCCGTGATCAATACTTAGCGACGGAAACCCTGGGCCACGACATAGATCTCGGCCGAATCCTTGCGGCTGGCATCGGGCTTCACATGCTTCACGCTGGAAAAATGCTTCTTCAGCTGCGCCAGCAGTTCATTGGTGGCGCCACCCTGCAACACCTTGGCGATGAAGGTACCGCCGGGTGTCAGAACTTCGATGGCGAAGGCCAAGGCCGTCTCGGCCAGATCGATGATCTTCAAGTGATCGGTCTGGGCGTGGCCGGTGGAGGAGGCCGCCATGTCGGAGAGCACGACATCGGCCTCGCCTTCGAGCAGGGCCTTCAGCTTGTCGGGCGCCGACGGATCCATGAAGTCGAGCTGGATGATGGTGGCGCCGGGCATGGGCTCCACTTCCTGCAGATCGATGCCGATCACCTTGCCGCGGCCGTCGGCCGAATGTACGCGGTCGACGGCAACCTGGGTCCAGCCACCGGGCGCGGCGCCGAGATCGACGATACGCCCGCCGATCTTGAAGAAGCGGAACTTCTCGTCGAGTTGCAGGATCTTGAACGCCGCGCGCGAGCGATAGCCGCGCTTCTTGGCTTCGGCGACATAAGGATCGTTGAGCTGCCGGTCGAGCCAGCGCGCCGAGGAGAGCGATCGCTTGGCTGCGGTCTTCACGCGGGTCTTGATGCCGCGGCCGGTGAGGGCGCTTTCCTCTCGCGCGCCACCACGCTGGCCGCCGCGGCCGCCCGATCCCCGGTTGTTACGCATGTTGAAACTCCAAAAAATCAAAAGTCGCTGGCGGTGACGAGGTCTGAGGCCAAGCCAGCTGAATGCAAGGCCGGCGCGGCCGGCTCGTCGAAATCGCCATAGACATTGTCCGGCGCCGTGCCGGTCATGAGGCTCATGAGGATGCCTTCGCGCACGCCGCGATCGGCGACACGCAATGTGCCCACCGGCCACAGCCGGCAGATGGCCGAAAGAATGGCGCAGCCGGAGAGGACAAGATCGGCACGCTCGACACCGATGCAGGGAAGCGTCGCGCGGCCGCGGCAATCGCGCCGGGCAAGATCGCTGCTGATGCGCTCGACATCGCCGAAGTTCAGATAAGACCCGTCGACCAGGCTGCGCTCATAGCGCGCGAGGCCCAACTGGATGCCAGCCAGGGTCGTCACCGTGCCGGAGGTGCCCAGCATCTGCACCGCACCCTCGTTGATCAGACGACCGGCGCCGATGGCGCGGCGGAAGGGATCGAGCTCGTTTGCGACCTTGTCGACCATGCGGCGATAGAAGGCCGTCGGATTCTCGCCGCCCGCGGCCTCGGCCCCGAATTCCTCGGTGAGGCTGACGACACCGAAGGGCATGGAATGCCAGGCGACCATCTGCGGCGGCTTGCCCGGCTTGAGGCGCAGCCAGCCGAGTTCGGTCGAGCCCCCGCCGATATCGAAGACGATGGCATGGGCCGTGTTGCGGTCGAGGAGCGGCGTGCAGCCCTTGAAGGCAAGATCCGCTTCTTCGCCGGAGGTAATGATGTCGAGGGCGATGCCGGCTTCTTCACGGGCGCGGTCGACGAAGCTCACGCAATTGTCGGCCCGGCGGCAAGCCTCTGTGGCGACGGCGCGGGCAAGGCTCACGCCGCGGCGCTCCATCTTGGCGGCGCAGATCTTGAGCGCCTCGATGGTGCGGTCCATGGCCTCGGGCGACAGGCGACCACTCTGCGACACGCCTTCGCCCAACCGCACGATGCGCGAAAAGGCGTCGATCACCTGATAGCCGCCGCTTCCCTGCCGAGCGATCAGCAGACGGCAGTTATTGGTGCCAAGGTCCAAGGCGGCCATGATCTGACCGGGCTTAGCCGCACGCGTACGCCAAAGCGCAGGTGCCGGCGACCCGGATAATGCACCGTTCACGCGTAAATGCTCCTCTGCCCCGAGGGTCAACCCATTGAAACAGCGCGGAAAATGTGTACCGCCGCCATTCCGGGCGACCCCTGCCGGGTATCGTCGTCACATATCCTACATGGATCGGACGGCGAGATAAAGTTGCGGGGGGGCGGGGCCGGGGCCGAGGGACCGCCAAGGCCGTTGATGTCCGTTGTTCGGATATTGTAGATTGGATCCAATCTTACAAAGATGAATCTTCCAGAATGCAAGGCGAGGCAGAGATCATGGTGCGATGGACCGGGGTCTTCCCCGCAGTGACGACGAAGCTCAACCAGGACGGCACGATCAATTTCGAGGCGACCCAAAGCAGCATCGAGCGATTGGTCGCTTCGGGCGTGTCCGGGGTGATCGTCCTGCCGATGCTGGGGGAGAATGCCTCCCTGTCGCAGGACGAAAAGGAAAAGGTCATCCGCGCCGCCAAGGAAGTGGTGCGCGGGCGGGTGCCGTTGCTGTCGGGCCTTGCCGAAATCACCACCGAGACCGCTGCCGCGACGGCCCGGAAATTCCAGGGCTATGGCGCCGAAGGGCTGATGGTGTTCCCCAGCATCGGCTATAAGACCGATCCGCGTGAGACGGCCGATTGGTACCGCCGCATCGCGCATGCGAGCGACCTGCCGATCATGATCTATAACAACCCGATCGCCTATGGTGTCGACGTGACGCCGGCGATCCTCAAGGAACTTGCCGACCTGCCGACGATTGTCGCGGTGAAGGAAGAGACCGGCGATGTCCGCCGTGTCACCGACATGTATGTCGAACTCGGGAGCCGCTACCAGATCTTCTGCGGCGTCGATGACCAGATCGTCGAGAGCATGTCACTGGGCGCTGTCGGCTGGGTGTCGGGCATGACCAATGCATGGCCCCAGGCATGCGTCGAGATCTTCGAACTGTGCCGCGACGGCCGCTATGCCGAGGCGCGCGAGATTTATCACATCATGACGCCGTCCTTCCATCTCGATACCCATGTGAAGCTGGTCCAGTACATCAAATTCGCCGAACACATGGTCTATGGCGCGCCGGAATGGTGCCGGGCGCCGCGCCTGCCCCTGGTGGGCGAAGAACGTGCGCGGGTCACCGCCATCCTGCAGAAGGCGATCGAGGATCTGGCGGCACGCCAGAGCAGGAACAAGCGCGCGGGTCGATAAAATGGCCAGGCCGATTGTGGAACCTGGCGTGAAACGAGACACCGTCACGTCGTCGGTTGCCGGCAGCATTCGGCAGCGCATCATTTCCGGCGCATTTCCGGGCGGGCACCAGATCAGGCAGGAGGCGATCGCGGCCGAACTGGGCGTCAGCCGCATCCCCGTCCGCGAGGCGCTGGTGCAGCTCGAATCCGAAGGGTTGGTCGTCATTCACACCCATCGCGGGGCGGTCGTCGCCGAACTGACGATCGAGGACGCCATCGATATCTTTGACTCAAGACTGTTGCTGGAACCCTTCATCATCAAATGCGCGATCGAGAAGGCAACAGAGGACGATGTGGCGGATGTCCGCTCGGCGCTGGCCGCCTATCGTCAGGGTATCAAGGCGGGGGCCAGCCCGGCCGAACTCAGCCGTCTCAACTGGGCGCTGCACACAGCGATGTCGCGGCCGGCGCAACGGCCGCGCACGCTGGCCGTGCTGCAGTCCCTCTATAACTCCGCCGATCGCTACCTGCGCCTGCAGATCGACGAGAAGACCGCCCAGCTGCGGGCGATCGACGATCACGATGCGTTGACGGAGGCCTTTGCCGCGCGCGATGCCGGAAGTGCCGCGCGGCTCCTCAGGAACCACATCGCCGAGGCACGCAACGACGTCATCGCCGGCCTCAAACAGAAATCATGGCGGACGAACGCCTAGCCTGGTTGGGGCGGTCGAACGCCGATAAAAAACCCGTTTGCACGATGCCAGGCCATTAAAGCGATGACATTGACGGCGCCCTCCATATCGACTAGAAGAACGCCGAAACCACGCTGGAAACAGAACGCGAACGCCCTGGTGGTGTCTTCAAGCGACCTTGCCCGGCAAATAGCTGGTTTCTTCAAGCGCCGCGCTTGGGGGATCGTCTAACGGTAGGACAGCGGACTCTGACTCCGCCAGTCTAGGTTCGAATCCTAGTCCCCCAGCCAAAAACCCACCTAAGTCATTGATTCTTCGAGCAGAAATCAGCATGTCTGACGCCAGTCGGCGCAGGCCATGGCCACCCGGCTGGTCCACCTTCTGGGAGTCAGTCCGCTTTTTGATGGCTCGAAGAAAAAGCTAAGTCATTGAAATGAGTTGGGCTGGAATCTGTCTGGGAGTCCTAGTCGGGCTCATGCTTTGGACCCGCCGCCAGATCCCGAAGCCTCGTGCGCAGTGTCGTGTTGCGGGTCGCGCCCCACGGTAGCAGAACGAGGAATGGTCTGCCGACAGGACCGAACGCACCAGCTTGTTCTGATCCTCAATGAGGCAGGGCTTCCGGAATCACGTGGCAAATCGAAACTATATGAGAGCAGATTTGCGATCCTGAACGAAGGCACGTTCCTTTCGTTCAGAACCAGGCAAGCGCGATATGCTTCATATCGATATCCAGGAACAATTCCGAACCATATTGCGGTTGTCGTACATTCGCATGAGAACCTTGGCCGACTTCGGATCTGGCCGATGGAGATCTGGCCCCGCCGTTGAAGGTGGTGGATCACCTTATGCACCGCTTGATGCGCCGCGCGTTGGTTGGTCAGCCTGAACTCTGAATGCCACATTGACTAGCGAGCGGGTCCTTGCCGCCTAGGCTCCTTTCCAGATCGCCAGGGTTCCAGCCCGTGACAGCGAAATCCGTTCTGGTGATCGCCGCTGATCAAGTCAGCAAGCGCTGTTGATGATGCCCATACCGATCAGGCGCCAGCAACGCCTAGGAAGAGGGCTTGCCGCCAAGGGTCGTTTCGAACCGATAATGGCGACGAAACCAAGCGGCGGCCGCGCGAATGTCGAGAGCAAGTGCAAATCGGGCGCTTGCGGCGTCGCGCCGCTCCATCGCGGCAATGACCCGTTCGTGGACTAGGACGCCGCGGTCGAACATGATCTTGGAACCGGGCAGCCGACGCACGAAGGCCAGGATTGGCCCGAAACGCAGCCATAGTGATTCGATGATATTCAGGAGTTCGTCGGCCTCGGCCGCTCGGTAGACAGCGAAATGAAAGTGCTGGTTTCCTTCCAGCATCCCAGTTGCGTCCTCAGCCTCCACCGCTGCGTGAAAACGCTCGTTGATCGTTCGCAATTCTGCGCAGAGACCCGCCGTGGCGCGCAGGGCCGCGCGCTGGGCGGCGTATCCTTCGACTTCCACGCGGATTCTGGTCCACTGTTCGAAATTGCCGGCGGTGAGTTCCGCGACCCGCGTGGTGCGATTGGGCATCTGAACAAGTGCCTTCTCGCTGACAAGGCGTTGAATGGCTTCGCGGACAGGCATCGGGCTGGTGCCCAGAGCGACCGCGAGCGACCGCAGGGTCAGCACTTCGCCTGGCATGAAGCGCCCCTGATAGAGCGCATTCCGGAGCTCCTGGTAGACCCGCTCCTGCATGGTGCTGATATCGATCGGTCTGACTCTATCGTCCATACTTGTGTCCTTGCACGTACTCAGCCGAACCCCGGCGGGACTGTTTACATGTCGGCCGTCCTGACTGCCGTCGCCCCGGGGTCTCTAGGAAAGTCGATCATGGAAGACCCGCGCCGCGCCGACAGCTGACAGAGCGGGCAATGCCTTGCAGCGCGCCGGCGATAGGCCAAGCCATGCCATGATCGAGTTTCCCTTTGTAACCCGGCTCTTGGTCACATAGCGATCAAGACCCAGCAAGAACAATTTCGTATATCACACCGATGGTATCTGTGATCACAGATAATTTATACGTAATATTGACTCGTTTCGACTTCTCGCGGATATTGATTCCAGGGGGGTCATGAGGGCCCTCCCAAAAAATTCGTTCCGCGATGGCCGCAAGGCGCATTTCGAGACGGGTTGGCTGCTGGCACGCCGGTTAACGCGCGGTCAGAACGAGATAATCCTGGGAGGAGCAAACGATGTTTCGACTGAATCGCAGAGTGAAGACCGCCTTGGCCGCCGTGGCGGTGAGTTGCAGCCTGCTCGCAGGCCCGGCGGACGCGGACGACAAGTTCAAGATCTTCCTCAGCATGAGCTATATCGGCAATGATTGGCAGGCTGAAGCAGCCAATATGGTCAAGGCGATGGCGGCCAGTTCCACTTATCGGGACAAGGTCGACTTGCAGGTCCAGGTCGCCGGACCCAACGCGCAGCGACAGATCCAGCAGATCAACGCCATGGTGCAGGCGGGGGCCCAGGCGATCATCGTGTATCCGATTTCGCCGACAGCGCTGAATCAGGCCGTCAAAAACGCGTGTGACAAGGGCGTCATCGTCATCGCGTATGATTCAATCATCTCCGAACCATGTGCCTACAACGTGCATATCGACCAGAAGGCTTGGGGCGTTAAATCGGCCGAATGGTTGGTTGAGAAGCTCGGTGGAAAAGGTGATGTCGTGATGGTCACGGGCGTGCCGGGTACGACCGTCGACACATTGCGGAATGAAGGTGCCAAGGAAGTATTCGCCAAGCACCCCGGCATCCGTGTTGTCGCCGAGGCCAACGGCATGTGGAGCCAAGCAGTCGCTCGGACGGAGCTTTCCAAGATATTGGCGACACAATCCTGGGACAAGATCGATGGCTTGTGGATGCAGGCTGGCTGCTACACGGCGAACTCCATGCAAAGCGAAGCAGGTATCGCCGATGACAAGCTGCTGCCTTGCGCCGGCGAGGCTTCGAACGGTGGCCGAATCCAGATGCTGCCGGTCGGAACGGAAGCCGAAGGCGCCAGCGGAACCTATCGACCGATGGGCGCGCCGAGATGGTCCTCGGGTTCGCAGAACTTCACCGGGGCTCTGGCACTTAGGCTTGCCGTCGACAAACTCGAAGGCAAAGATATTCCCGCTCTAACCGATGTGCCGCAGAACATCGTCACCAACGAGACCATCAAGCTTTGCAGCGAAGGCACCTGGGCTGAGATGAAGGCCGGCTGCAACGTGTTCCAACCCGCTATCATTGCCAATCCAGGCTGGTTTGCTTCGATCTACTCTGCCGACACGCCGGAAGTTGGACTTAACGCCGCGCTCGTCGGCCAACCCGAAGAATAAAAGGCTAAATCGCGGGCGCGGCAATGGTCGTGCCCGCGACGACAAAAAATCCGCTGCGCCATCGGGAACATTCCCCCGGGACGCAAGAACGAGATTCTGGGAGGTCTAAATGGGGCTAAGGCCGATACGTCGGATTGTCACGACAAACGACAAGACGGGGCGGTCGCGTATCCTGAAGGATGGCTATGCGACCAATACATTTTCAGTCCTGACGGAACTCTGGACCACCGATCGATCGCCGGCGAGCAACGAAGGTGACCTCGACAATGCCGAATTGTCGGCGTGCCTGGAGCCGCCTGCCGGCGGTACATTGTTCCGTTACTTCGAGATCGAACCAGAATCGAAAACGGCGCATCTTTCCAAGCAAGAGCGATACGAAGCCGCTGCGGCGTGGTTTGCGGAGATGAAGGGATCGCACCTCATGGTCGATACGTCGCGCGATCCGGGCATGCACAAGACGCCGACGACTGATTACATCATCCTGCTCTCCGGGGAGATCACCCTGGTGCTGGACGAAGGTGAAGTCGATTTGAAGCCCTTCGACGCCGTCGTGCAGCGCGGCACCAACCATGCGTGGGTCAATCGCGGTCAGGAGACGGCGCTTCTGATGGCGGTCCTGGTCAGCGCCAGCCCGTCGTGAAGAGATTGGCGACAGAAGGCGCCAAATTCCTATCACCCAGATTCGACGGCTTCGGGCTGTTCGCTTTTATCGCATTCTGAGGGCGCCGCTAGGTGACTGTGCAAGACAATTTGGCCATCGAAGCCGACCATGTCCGTAAAGCTTTCGGGGCGACGATCGCCGTCGACGATGTGTCGTTCCAGGTGCGGGCCGGCCGCGTCCACGCTCTGCTCGGCGAAAATGGCGCTGGCAAATCGACCATCGTCAAGCTGCTAAGTGGGTTGGTGATGCCCGATACCGGCTCGTTCCGCATCTTTGGAACGGAAGCCGCGCTGGCGTCGCCGCGCGCAGCGCATGCGCTGGGCATCCAGACCGCCTTCCAGGAAATGACGCTGGTGCGGGATCTGACCGTGCTGGAATCCGTGCTGATGCCCTATGCGCCGGTCAACGGGCTGGGCCTAATCCGCCGCCGCGCTGCCGAAGAGGGCGTGCGGGCGCATTTCGTGACGCTGGGCCTGCAGGATATCGACCTTCAGGACGAGGTCTCCAATCTGGACCTCGCCATAAAGCAGAAGATCGAGATCGCACGCGCCCTCTATCGCAAGCCAAAGCTGCTGCTCCTTGACGAGCCTACGTCGTCGCTGACCGGGCGCGATGTCGACTGGCTGGGCGAAATCATTGCCCACGAGAAAGCCAAGGGCGTCACCATTATCTTCATTTCGCACCGGCTGAAGGAAGTGCGCGATTTCTGCGATACTCTCTCCGTTCTGCGCAACGGCCAACACATTGCCAGCGGCGACGTGGCGGAGTTCGACGATGAGGAGGTGATCCGCATGATCGTCGGCCGGTCGATCGGCCAGGCGTTTCCGGCGCGTCCCGTCCGCACCCATCAATCAGGGCCCGAAGTGCTGCGCGCCGAGGATCTTGCCACCGACGGTAAGCTGGTCAACGCCTCGTTCAGCCTGCACAAGGGCGAAATCCTGGGTGTCGCCGGGCTCCAGGGCATGGGACAGCTCGACCTCTTCGTCTCCTGCTTCGGTATGGCGGAAATCACCAAGGGCCAGCTCTATGTCGATGGCAAGCCTGTGATGATCGCCTCGCCTGCCGATGCGGTGCGGGCCGATATCGGCATCAGCCTGGTACCGGAGGATCGCAAGACCGAGGCGCTCTTCCTGAAACTGTCCGGCACTGAAAATGCCTCCATCCCGTCCATAGAGCGCTTTTCCCGTTATGGTCTCATCGACGTGGATGCCGAGCGGCAGGCAGTGGCCGATGTGTTCCAGCGCGTCGAGATCGCCGATCGCGCGCTGTGGACCAGGGCCGGCGCTTTCTCCGGCGGGAACCAACAGAAGATCGCGATTGCCAAATGGCTGCTGGCGGAGAGCCGCGTGCTGCTGCTCTATGATCCCACACGCGGCATCGATGTCGGCACCAAGCACGAACTCTATCGCCTGATGCGGCAATATGTGGAGGCGGGTGGCGCCATCCTCCTCTATTCCACCGAAATTCCCGAACTGGTCCATCTCGCTGACCGCGCCATTGTCCTCTATCAGGGGCAGATCGTGCGCGAGATCGCGATGGCGGATCTCAATGAAGACAATATCGTCCGCGCCGCCCTGGGTAGCGACATTTCCGTGCGAGCCGCGTGATGAAAGCGACAGCCGACCATTCGTTCCGGCCCCGTTCATTCAGACTTGGCCGTTATCGCGGCCTGATCATCGCACTCACAGTGTTTGCCCTGCTGCTCCTGCTCAACAATCTGATGAGCCCGGGGTCGATGAGTTATTTCGAATTCAGCTTCATGTCGACCGGTGGGGCGACGCTTGCCATCGCCGCAACCGGGCAGACGCTGGTCATCCTGACCGGTGGGTTCGATCTTTCGGCGGGCGCCGTGATCTCGCTGGTGAACGTGCTGCTCGCCACCAACATGCCGGACACGCCCATGGGGATCTTCCTTTGGTCGCTAGCTGGCATCGGAATCGGAATGGCGATCGGTGCGTTCAACGGCCTGTTCATCGCCTTCTTCCGTCTGCAGCCGATCGTCGTGACACTGTCCACCATGTTCATCACGCAGGGCCTCACGCTCCTGGTGCTCGACAAGCCAGGCGGCATGGTGCCGGCGGGCCTCAGCGAAGCGCTGGTCTACGATGCGATCCCGAATGTCCTGCCCATGCCTGTGGTCGTGCTGGGCATCCTCATTATGCTGTGGCTGTGGCTGAAGAACACGCGTTTCGGCATTTCAGTCTATGCCATCGGCAGCGATATGGATGCGGCGCGCGCCCAGGGCATCCGCGTGCGCTGGGTGCAGTTCATGGTCTATGTGCTGGCGGGCGGCTGCTATGGCTTTGCCGGGGTGTTCATCTCGGCGCAGACCGGTGCCGGCGATCCGCTGGTTGGAAACTCGATGCTCCTGCAGGTGTTCGGCGCCGTCGTCGTCGGCGGTACGGTGCTGGGGGGTGGGCGTGGTGGTGCGGTGGGCTCGATCGTCGGTGCCTATATCCTGATGATCGTCGTCAATATCCTGCTCGTGCTCAATGTCTCCGCCTATTATTCCACCGTTACCGAAGGCTGCATCCTGATCCTCGCCGTGATGGCGGGAGCGCTGGGGCGTAATGCGCCGGCAGCGCGCGGGTTACGCCGGTTCTTCGCCCGTCTGAAGGCCCGCCATGCGGGCATGCTGCCTGGGCAGAGCAACCGTCCGCCGCAACGACTGGTATTGCCGGGCATCGGTGGCGGCAGAGTGGCTGGTGCCTTGCCGTCCTTCAAGGTGCGACATGCCGAGGTGATCCGCTATGCCCTGCCTGCCTATGTCTGCTTTGTGCTCGTCGTGCTGATGACGCAGTTCGTTACGGGCAATGCGCTGTTCCACGGTGGATACTATAACTCGCTGCTGGTGCTGTCCTCCTTCCTCCTGGTGCTGGCCCTCGGCCAAGGCACCGTGATCCTCACCGGTGGTCTCGATCTCTCCGTGCCATGGACCATTGCGCTGTGCGGCATCCTGCTGGCCGGCATCGTCAACGGACAGAACGGACCGCTGATTTATGCTCTGCCGCTGGTTCTGGCGATCGGCTGCGTCATCGGGCTGATGAATGGCTTCGGCATCACGATGCTGGGAATCTCGCCCATTGTCATGACGCTGGCGATGAATGGCATCCTGCAGGGCGTGGCGCTCCTTTATTCGCAAGGGACGCCAGCCGGTTTCTCCGCGCCGCTGATGCGCTGGTTCATGACCTCGAAGGAGGAACTCGTGACGCCCGTCGTGATCTTCATCCTGCTGTTCGTGGTAGCTGCCGTGGTACTGCACAAGCGTACTCCTTTCGGCCGGCGGGTCTATGCGCTAGGCAATGGCGAGCGGGTATCGGCACTGTCCGGCATCAATGTCAACCGCACCACCATGCTGGTCTATATGCTGTCCGGCTTCTGCTCGGCATTGGTTGGTTGCATGCTGACCGGATTCTCTGGCCAGGCAAGCCTCGGTATGGGTGACGACTATCTGCTGCCGTCAATCGCAGTGGTGGTAGTCGGTGGCACGTTGATCAGCGGTGGGCGCGGCAGCTATGTCGGCATGGTCGGCGGCGTGCTGCTGCTCACCGCGCTGCAGACGTTGTTGGCCGGAACCATGCTGCCCTATGCGACCCGTATCATCATTTTCGGGCTGGTTGTCCTGGCGGCAGTCGTGACCCTGCGCGAACGAGAAGGTTAGGAGAAGAACATGGCGACACCCACTGGTCGCAAGATCATCGACGGCATCAAGCCAGGCCTGCGCGTGTTCATCTCGGCTGGCGCCTCGGGTATCGGGCGCGCCATTGCCGATATGCTGATACTGCATGGCGCCAAAGTATTCATCTGCGACGTCGCGCAAGGTCCGCTCAACGATTTCCAGAAGGAGTATCCCGGTCACAGCGCTGTGTTGGCCGATGTCTCAAGCGAAGGCGACATGGCACGAGTCTTTGCCGACGCCAAGGCGGTGCTCGGCGGGCTCGATGGGTTGATCAACAATGCCGGCGTTGCCGGCCCCACCGGCGCCGTCGAGGAAATCGCTATTGCCGATTGGCGGCGTTGTATCGACGTGTGCCTGACCGGGCAGTTCCTATGTGCTCATTTCGCCGCGCCGATGCTGAAGGAAGCTGGCGGCGGCGCCATCGTCAACATGTCCTCTGTTGCGGGACGACATGGTTACGCCTTTCGGACACCCTACGCCGCAGCCAAGTTCGGCGTCATCGGGCTCACCCAGAGCCTCGCCAAGGAACTCGGACCGCACAACATCCGCGTCAACGCGATCCTACCGGGCATCGTCGAAGGTCCACGTATGGAAGCTGTCATCCGTGCGCGCGCGGAACAGCTTGGTCTGCCCTATGACGAGATGGCGGAGCGCTACCTGGAAAAAGTCTCACTGCGCCGCATGGTGACACCGCATGACGTTGCCGCCATGGTCACCTTCCTCCTGTCGCCGATGGGGGACAATCTGTCCGGCCAGTCTTTGGGCGTCGATGGCAATGTCGAGACACTTTAGGAGAAGTTGACATGGCAGTGATCGCAATCATCGGCGCCGGCCTCATTGGTAGGGCCTGGGCCATCACTTTTGCCCGCGCCGGCCATGAGGTACGCATCTACGATGCGTTCGCCGGTGCTGCCGACAAGGCAAAGGCATTTGCGATCGAGGCGCTGTCGCCCTTGGCGGTGGAAGATCTGCTCGATGGCCAGTCAGTTGAAGAGGTCGCGGTGCGATTAAAGTCGGTTCCGACATTGGCGGCGGCTCTGGCCGGTGCAGCCTATGTGCAGGAGAACACGCCAGAGGACCTTGCCAGCAAGAAGCTGGTGTTTGCGCAGCTGGATGCTGCAGCGGCCCCCGATACGATACTGGCAAGCTCAACCTCGGCGCTGTTGCCATCTCATTTCACCGCGGACCTGGTCGGTCGCGCCCGTTGCCTTGTCGTCCATCCGATCAACCCTCCTTACCTCATCCCAGCGGCGGAAATCGTGCCGGCGCCGTGGACTGCGCCCGAGGTCATCGACCACACGCGCCGCTTGCTCGCAGCCGTCGGTCAGTCGCCCATTGTCATGAAGCGCGAGATCGACGGGTTCGTCATGAACCGTCTGCAGGGTGCGTTGTTGGAGGAAGCCTTTCGCCTGGTGGCGGACGGCTATGCCTCGGTTGAAGATGTCGATATCGGTATCCGCGAAGGCCTCGCCCTGCGCTGGTCTTTCATGGGGCCGTTCGAAACTATCGACCTCAACGCGCCGGGCGGTGTGCGGGATTACGTGGCACGCTATCAGAAAATTTACGAGCGTCTGTTCCCCTCCATGCAGCGTCGCATCGATTGGGCGGGTCCTGTACTTGGCGCCGTCGAAGACGAACGTCGCGCGCGACTGCCGGAAGCCGGTCTGCAGAAGCGGCAGGCATGGCGCGACCGGCGACTGATGGCGCTGGCGGCTCATAAGCGCAAGGCTGCAGGCGAAATCGGCTCTTAAGAAAGAAGAAAAAGTCATGGCGAAGAATCGCAAGGTCATCATTACCTGTGCTGTCACAGGCGCGATCCACACACCCTCGATGTCGCCTTACCTGCCCGTGAGTGCGGAAGAAATCGCCGATGCAGCGGTGGGTGCCGCGGAAGCCGGTGCTGCCATCGTCCATCTTCATGCGCGCAACCCAGAGGACGGCCGGCCGGACCAGACGCCGCAGGCCTTTGAGCCGTTCCTGAAGGTGATCAAGCAGCGCTCGAACTGTGTCGTGAACCTCACCTCAGGCGGCGCGCCCTGGATGAAGATCGAGGAGCGCATCATGCCCTCGGTGACCTTCCAGCCGGAAGTGGCGTCGCTCAACATGGGGTCGATGAATTTCGGCCTCTATCCGATGCTGGGGCGGTTCAAGGAATTCAAGCACGCCTGGGAGCGGGAGGCGCTGGAGAATTCGCGCGACCTCATCTTCCGCAATACTTTCAAGGATATCGAGTACGCCCTCAATACATTGAACGGTACCGGGATCCGCTTCGAGTTCGAATGCTACGATGTGGGGCATCTCTACAATCTCCATCACTTTCTGGAGCGCGGGCTCGTGAAGTCGCCGCTCTTTATACAGACAGTGTTCGGCATTCTGGGCGGCATCGGCCCGCACCCGGAAGACGTCATGCACATGAAGCGCACGGCCGACCGGCTGTTCGGCGATGCCTATCAGTGGTCGGTGCTGGGCGCCGGGCGCAACCAGATGCCGATTGCGGCGATGTCGGTCGCGATGGGCGGCAATGTGCGCGTGGGGTTGGAGGATTCGCTTTGGGCGGGTCCGGGGCGTCTTGCCAAATCGAATGCAGAACAGGTGACGGCCGCGCGCAAATTGATTGAAGGGTTGGGATTCGACATCGCGACGCCCGATGAGGCGCGCGCGATGTTGAACCTCAAGGGTGCTGAAAAAGTCAAGTTCTAGGAGGGTGCCATGCTGCGTATCGAGATATTCAGTGACCGCAAGGAATCCCTTGGCGAGGGGCCGTTATGGGACGTCAAGGAGGAGCGGCTCTATTGGATCGATTCCTACGGGCCGACCGTTCACCGCGCCGATCTCAAAGGCGGTGATCGCCGGAGCTGGACGATGCCGGAGCCAATCGGGTCATTGGCCTTGCGCGAGAAGGGAGGTGCTGTCCTTGCCTTGCGCAGCGGGTTTCATTTTCTCGATTTCGACAGCGGCAAGGTCACGCGCATCAATGAAACGCAGCCCGGCGAATTGCGGCCGCGCCTCAACGACGGGAAGGTCGATCGGCAGGGGCGCTTCGTCGCAGGATCGATGGACTATTGCGAAAGCGATCCGGTGGGCAAACTGTTCCGGCTGGACCCCGATCTGAAGGTGAGCGAACTCGATTCCGGGATCATCTGCTCGAACGGTCCCTGCTTCAGCCCCGACGGCAAGACACTCTATTTCACCGACAGCTTTACCAAGATTATCTTTGCCTATGATTACGACACCGCGACCGGCGATGTGCGCTCAAAGCGCGCCTTCGGCAGTTTTGCGGAGCTGCAAGGTTACCCGGACGGGGCCACGGTTGATTCCGAGGGCTATGTCTGGAGCGTCGAGGTCTATGCCGGGCGGCTGGTACGCTTCAATCCGGATGGCGTCATCGACCGGGTGGTTGGGCTGCCGGTCTTCTCCTCGACCAGCATCAGTTTCGGGGGACCCAATCTTGATATTGCGTTCGTCACCTCCATGGCGCGGCCATTCAAGGGCAGGTATCACCGGGAACACGAAGCCGGTATGACGGTGGCGGTTCATGGCTTGGGCGTGCGCGGAATCGCAGAACCACGGTTCAAAGGCTAATAGCAGGAGGTTCAGCCAATGCAGTTCGAGGTGTTGGTGGATGTAAAGACGATCCTCGGCGAAGGGCCGCTTTGGGATGTCGACCAGCAGCGCCTCTATTGGATCGACAGTTTCGGCGGCAACGTGTTCCGCTGCACAGCCGATGGCCGTGAAATCCGCGCCTGGGACGTGCCCGGCAAGATCGGCTCCATGGCGCTGCGCAAGGACGGCAACGGCGCCATCTGCTCACTACAGGATGGCTTTTATGCGCTGGACTTCAAGACCGGCGACAGCACGCTGATCAACAACCCGATCGGCAAAAATCCGGCGATCCGCCTCAATGACGGCAAGGTTGATCGACGCCCCCGCTTGATTGCGGGATCGATGGACAAGATGGAATCCGGGCCGAACGGGGAACTCTATCGTCTCGATCCCGACTTCATGGTGACCAAGCTGGATAGCGGCGTCATCGTTTCGAATGGGCCGTGCTAGAGTCCGGATGACAAGATCCTCTACTTCGCCGATTCACGGTCTGGCGAGATATGGGCCTATGATTGCGATATCAACACCTGCCGTGCTTTCAACCGTCGCACCTACACCAAGGTCGATAGCAGCCGCGGGGGTGCCGCCGACGGTTCGACGGTCGATGCCGAAGGGTATCTGTGGAACGCCCAAGTCTATGACGCCAAGCTTGTGCGCTAAGCGCCGGACGGCAAGGTGGACCGCATCATCAATATACCGGTGAAGAAGGTGGCTAGCGTCAATTTCGGCGGGCCGAACATGGGCATTCTCTTCGTCACCTCAGTGGCGAAACCGCCGCTGCCGCGCTTTCCGTCCGATGGGGTCCTACGCGGTAGCCTGTTCGCGATTCAAGGTCTGGGCGTTCGCGGCATGCCGGAGCCAAGAGTCGGCGCTTAGGTTCAGACACTTTCTTCCGCTGGAGGTGGGAGGTGACGCCTTCTTCAATTGTCGATGAGTGCCCACCCTTGACTGGTCCACCACACTGGTCCACCTTCCGTGAGTTAGCTCGCCATTTGATGACTCGAAGTGACTGCTAAGTCATTGACATAACTGAGTGAATGTCTCGCTGTGAGTCCTAGTTCCCCAGCCAAAATTCCTTCTCGGTCGCGGGCGCTGATCATTTTGCCTTGGTGCTCGCTCTGACGCGTCTCGGGCGGTGGGCCCTGGTTGAACCCATGCGATCCGGCTGATCGTCGATCGGCATGTTCCCTGTACCGGCTGATCCGCAATGCTCACCTTGTCGCCAGGGTGCCTTGGTATCTTGGCATCCCCAAGCCACATGGAGCGTAATCATGAAATTCTTAGAACGCAGCGGCTGGGATGCCTGGCGTCCTGGCATGGTCCGTTCCGCATGACTGGGCCGCATGGTCCGTTCCGCATGACTTGGGCCGCATGACTTGGGCCGCACGACTTGGACCGAGGGTGGCGACGCGCAGGTTGAGTTCGGGCAGCGGAACCAACGACATGCCGATCGGCATGCGTCGCAGCGGGCAGACTGCGACCCAATCCTCGCTGTCGATCGTGTGCCGCGGCGCCCGGCTGCCATGTGTTCGTGGGTTACACAAAGGCCGCCACCGTCTTCCCGCCCTCAATCGCCGCCTTACGTTTGGCTTCGTCCTTCAGCTGGAACATCATGGGGCTCGTTTTCCCGATCGATCGTCGCTCTCTGGCGCGCTGGCTCGGACTGACGGTCGACAATCTGTGGCCCGCCATCACGCAACCGAAAGCGCTGGGCGTCGAGGTCAGCGCCCGCCATGCGCGCGTCGCCGATGTCGGGACGCTGCGCGCCTTGAACGCCGACGCCGACCGGCGCTGGTGCGGCGATATAACAAAAGACAATAGGCCGGATAGTTAATTAATAATTCCGCAGCTTTTGGGCTGTTGCTAGCTTCGCCTGGAAATGGGCCAGAACGGCCCGCGTACCTTACGCCGCCCGAATGGGTGGGTTTCTCACAGCGGGGAACGGTACATTGGATCCGGCATGCGATCCGGGCGGGGAGAGCACGAAGAATGAAGGGTTCCGGCATCGCGCGTCATCTCAACCAGGAGCGAATCGTGCTCCTGTTGACGGTGGTGCTGTTTGCGGTCTTCGCTCTCATTCTGCCGAAATTCGTGTCGGCGGAGAACATGCTGTCCCTGCTGCGCTCGGTCTCTGTGCTGGGCATATTGGGGATCGGCATGCTGGTTGTGGTGCTGGGGCGGGGCATCGACCTATCCATGATCGCCAATATGGCGATCTCGGTCGCCTGGGCGCTGCAATTGGCGGCGACCGGCACGTCGCTCACCGAGGCGCTCGGTCTCGGTTTTGGCCTTGCGCTTCTGATGAGCCTCATCAGCGGTCTCCTCATCGCCTATGGCGAAATTCCCCCGCTTTTCACGACCCTCGCCATGGGCACCTTCATCTATGGCTTCGGCCGTGCCCATCTCATCACCGGTACCGACGTCGTCTACATGCCCAACGATATCGGCTGGATCAAGGAACTGGGCCAGGGTTCGGTGCTGGGCATTCCGGTCCCGGTGATCGTCGCCTTCGTCGTCGCCATGACATTCTGGGCTTTTCTGCGCTTCACCAAGCCCGGCCGCTTCATCTATGCGATCGGCGATAACGCCTTGGCCGCGCGCATCTCCGGCCTGCCGGTCAGGCCGATGCTGGTTGCGCAATATGTCATTTCGGGCGCCATTTCCTTCATCGCGGGCATCATCACGGCAACCTCGGTGGCGGCCATGAACACCCGCGTCGTCAATTCGAACATGATCTATGACGTGATTCTGGTCGTCGTCCTCGGTGGTGTCGGCCTGTCCGGCGGCCGTGGCAACGTCCGCAATGTCGTGGTGGGCACGCTCCTCATCGGCGTGCTGATGAACGGCATGACGATCATGGACATCCAGTTCACCCTTCAGAACGTCATCAAGAGCCTCATCCTGCTTCTCGCCATCGTGGCCGACAGCATTCTCAATCCCCGCGACGAACAGACGGGGCAACAGGGCGACATCTAACGAAGCGTCCATCGCGTTTCATTGCTGAAACAACATTGTCAGGGAGAACAACATGAACCTATTGCGTAAATTCGGCCTTGCAGCCGTCACGGTCGCGGCCTTGGCTGCCGCCGGCACCTCGATGGCGCAAGAGATCAACGATCCGTTCCGCGATCCGGCGCTGGAATCGCTGAAAGGCAAAAAGATCGCCTATCTGCCGATCTCGATCGGCTTTGACTTGGCGCAGGCCTGGGGCGGCGTCGTCAAGCAGCAATCGGCCGTCTATGGCATGGAATTCACCTCGCAGGATCCCAACTGGAACACGGACGCGATGGCGCAGGGCTTCACCGCGCTGCTCGCTGAGCATCCGGACGTCATCGTGACGCAGAACCCGGATATGCAATCCCTGGCGCGCCTCATGAAGCAGGCCAATGCCGAAGGCATCGTCGTCATCCAGCTGAACATGGCCGGCGCGGTGCAAACCGACGCCGTGGTCGCCCCCGATTTCATCGGCATGGGTGAGCAGATTGCCAACAAGGTGCTCGACCGTTGCGGCAAGGACAGCAACACCTCGCACAAGGTCTCGATCGTGCAGGGTGTGTTGACCGGCGGTGTCAGCTTCTATCAGGTTCAGGGCATCAACAAGGTGTTCGCCGAGCATCCGGAAATCCAGGTTGTCTCCAGCCAGGCGGCGGATTGGGACGCCACCAAGGCCCGCGCGATTACCGAAACCGTCCTGCAGCAACATCCCGACATCTGCGCGGTGATCGACGTCTGGGACGGCCAGGGCGTCGGCACGGGTGCAGCGATCCAGCAGGCCGGCCTGTCGGACAAGGTGTTCTTCATCACCTCGGGCGGTGGCGCCCAGTCGATGTGCGACAAGCTGAAGGACGGCACCTTCTCGGCCGTCTACAATTATGATGCCGTCGGTATGGGCCGCGATGCCTGGACCGCCATCATGGTGGCGTTGCAGAACAAGCAGGGCGGTGGGGCGATCAAGACCCAGATTTATTCGCCCTATCGCTACATGACCAAGGACGACGTCCGCGACGGCACCTGCTTCAATCCTGAAGAATACGCCAAGATCCTGCGCTAACTGCCAACGACCAGGCGCCGCCCGCGGGGCGGCGCCTGCTGCTTGCCGGTTGCGGGTCCGACTGACCCGCGGCCGGTCATTCCAACTTCAAGAGGTCGATCGTGGCGCAAGCCGGCACCCTCACCAAGCTGCGGTATCGTTTCATTCCAGATCACGTGCTCGGCGAGATTCTGTCGAAAAAATGGATCGACAACACCATTCCGTTCCTGGTTCTGGTCGCGGTAATTATCGTTTTCGGCTCCCTTATCCCAAATTTCTTCACGGCTGGTAATCTCTCCATCACGGCACGCCAACTCGGTGAATTCGCGCTGCTGTGCATTGCCATGATGGCTGTGATCGTGGTCGGCGGGATCGATCTTTCGGTCGGCTCGAACTTCGCGCTGGGTAACTTCACGGCGCTGGCGCTACTCAACCTTGCCGGCTGGCCGGTCTGGGCGACCATCCCGGCGGTCATCCTGATCTGCGGCGCCGTCGGCTTCATCAACGGCGTCCTCATCGGTTATCTCAGGTTGCGCGCCTTCATGACGACGCTGGTGACCCTGATCATCGTGCGCGCCGTCGTCGATATGCTGCTGCTCAAATACGCGCAGGCCATGTCCTTGAGCTTCGTCGACAGTGCCGCCTGGGACCGGATCGGCATGGGCAATGTTCTTGGCCTGCCGTTCTCCTTTGCCGTGTTGGTCGTGGTGGCGCTGGTCGGCCATATCCTCATCACCCGCTCACGCCCAGGCTGGCGGGCGATGGCCATTGGCGGTTCGCGTCGCTCGGCGCACAATATCGGCCTGCCTGTCCGGGGCATCATCTGTTCCGCCTATACCATCTCCGGCATGCTGTGCGGCCTCGCAGGCCTCCTGTATGCGGCCCGTCTTTCGGGCGCTGGATCGGACACCGGCATGGGCATGGAGATCATGGCGCTGACAGCCGCAGTGCTCGGCGGCAATTCACTGGGCGGCGGCCGTGGCTCGATCGTCAAGGCATTGATCGGCGCGGTCATCGTGCTGGTGATGACCAATGGGATCCTGCGCCTTGGCCTCAATTCCGGCTCGGGGCCGATGGTGCTTGGCCTGCTGCTCATCTTCGCCGTTTTCATCGACGTGCGCTGGAACAAGAACCGGGACAAGCTGCTCAACAAGGTCTATGTCTCGCCGACCTTGATTGAAATGCCACAGCCGCGCTCCACATCCGAGGGCGCTTTTGCCCTCAACGATCGGCTGGCGGACGTCGAGATCATCGGGCTCGGCGCCGTCGAGAGCCCGGAGGACGTGATCCTGGACGAGGACGATGTGCTCTATTGCGGCACGCGCCATGGCGATATCGTTCGATTTTTCCCGCCGGACTATCAGCGGCACGAGGTCTTTGCCCATATCGGCGGCGCCCCCCTCGGCATGAGCTTCGATAAGGATCGCAATCTTATCGTCTGCGTCGGCGGCATGGGCCTCTACCAGATCTCGCCTGCCGGAGCCGTGGCAAAGCTCACCGATGAAACCAGCCGCTCGACATTCTCGATCGTCGACGACAGCCGGCTGCGCCTCGCCGATGATTGCGACATCGCGCCCGACGGCAAGATCTATTTCTCCGAGGCCACGATCCGCTACGAAATGCATGACTGGCCAGTCGACGCCCTGGAAAGCCGCGGCAACGGCCGCATCATCAGCTACGACCCGGCAACGGGCAAGACGCGTACCGAGGTGCGAAAGCTGATCTTCCCGAATGGCGTCTGCACCGCCCGCGATGGCCAGTCGATCCTCTTTGCCGAAAGCTGGGCCTGTCGCATCAGCCGCTATTGGATTGCCGGACCGAAAGCTGGCCAGGTCGAGGTGGTGGTCGACCGGCTGCCTGGCTATCCCGATAACATCAACCGTGCATCGGATGGGACGTATTGGTGTGCGATCATGGGCATGCGCTCACCGGCCCTTGACGTCGCCTTGCGCATGCCGGCTTTCCGCCGCCGCATGTCGCGCCGGATTGCGCCGGATCAATGGCTATACCCCAATCTCAATATCGGCTGCGTGGTCCGCTTCAATGATGCGGGTGAGGTGTTGGAATCGTTGTGGGATCAAGGCGCCAAGAACCACCCGATGATCACCTCGATGCGCGAGCACAAGGGCTGGCTCTATCTTGGCGGCATCACCAACAATCGCATTGGCCGCATCCGTCTCTCCGACGCCAACCCGACTTGGTCCGCCTGGAGCGACTACTGGGGAGGCAAGGCATGATTGGCGCCTTGAAAAATCTCTCCGATCGTTTGCTTGGCCGCGGCGCCGCCGCGCTGACCGTGCCGCCGCTGGACGGCGCACTGAAACCCAATAATCGATTGGAAAATGCGCCGCTTGGCATCGCCGCCGAAATGCCGGATTGCCTGGTGCAGCTGGGTGGCCGGCTGCTCTGGGCGGAAGGGCGGCGCGTGATGAGCGAAGCCGGACAGGTGGCCTCAGCGGGTGGAGAGATCACGGCCCTTGCGGCATCGCCTTCCGGCCGCCTGGCGATCGCCGCGCTGGGCAAGGGAATCGCCATCGACGGTGTCGCTGTGACATCTCTTGCTGGACTTGTCTGCGTCACGGGACTGTCTTTTGAAAGCGAAGAGGTGCTGTGGATCGCGATTGGCTCCTCGGTCAACGCTTATGCCGATTGGTCGCGCGACTTCCTGGAATTGCGCCGGACCGGCCAGGTGTGGCGCTATGACATTGCCAATGAGAGCCTGGTGCGCGTCGCCGACAGGCTCGGCCATCCCAAGGGCATCCTGGCAAGGGGGGATGGTGTCATTGTCAGCGAAGCCTGGAAGCAGCGCCTGATCCGAATCGATGCCGCAGGCCGAATCACGCAGCTGATGGAAGATCTGCCGGGCTATCCGGCTGGGATCTCGGCACGCGAGGCCGGCGGCTACTGGCTGGCGCTGTTCGCACCTCGCGGGCCACTGCTGGAACTGGTCCTGCGGGAACCGGCCTATCGTCTGGCCATGATGGCCGAGGTCGAGCCTGAATTCTGGATCGCCCCCGCCCTGCGCTCCGGCCATTCATTCCGCGAACCGATGCAGGGCGGCGCCCTGAAACAGATGGGGATCCTGAAACCCTGGGCGCCGACACGTTCCTATGGACTGGTTGTCGAGCTGGATGCCGATTTCACGCCCGTTCAAAGCCTGCATTCCCGCGCCGGTGGCCGTCGGCACGGCATGACGTCGGTCGTCGAGGTCGGTGGCGTGCTCTGGGCGACGTCGAAGGGCGGCGACGAAGTACTCAAGATCGACCTGGCGCAAGGGGGGCGCGCATGAATCAAATTTCCCCAGCGCAACTGAACGGAGCGGCAAGTCCGATTATCGAGCTGCGCGGTGTCACCAAGGCATTTCATGGTGTCCCCGCGTTGAAGGATGTCAACTTCACCTTGATGCCCGGCGAGATACACGCCCTCCTTGGCGAGAACGGCGCCGGCAAATCTACCCTCACCAAGGTCATCGCCGGCGTTCACGCGCCGACCCAGGGTGAGGTGTTGTTGCGGGGCGAGAAGCTCGCCTTTGCGCGCCCGGCCGACGCGCTTCATAACGGCATCGCCATGGTCTTCCAGGAAACCTCGCTGGTGCCGTCCTTGACCGTCGCGCAGAATATCTATCTGGGGAATGAGAAATTCCTCAATCGCCTGCGCGGCATCTACATCGCCGCCCAGCAATTCCTGCAATCGCTGAACTTCAACGTCGACCCGACCATGTATGTGAGCCAGCTGGGTGCGGCGCAGAAGCAGATGGTCGAGATTGCCCGCGCCGTCCACCACAAGGCGCGCGTGATCATCTTTGACGAACCCACCGCCACACTGACGCCCGAGGAAAAGCATCATTTCTTCGAGCTGGTGAACCGGCTGAAGGCCGATGGAGTGTCGATCATCTTCATCAGCCATGCGCTGGAAGAGGCACTGGCCATCTCCGACCGCATCACCATCCTGCGCGACGGGCAGCATGTCATCACCGATCAGGCGGCGGCCTTCGATCGCGACAAGATCATCGGCCATATGGTCGGTCGGACGCTGACGGAGGAAATCTATGCCAAGGGGGCTCGCAAGGCGCGTCCTTATGGCCGCAAGATCCTGTCGGTGCAGAACCTGTCGATGGGCCGCATGGTGCGCAATACCTCGTTCTCGATCTATACCGGACAGGTCACTGGCATCTTCGGCCTGATTGGATCGGGGCGTACGGAAACGGCAAAGATCATCGCTGGCGTCATCAAGCGCGACTTCCTCCATGGCGGGGAGATTCGCATCGAGGGGCGCTCCGTCCGCTATCGCACGCCGCGTCCGGCGGTCGGGGACGGCATCGTCTATGTGACCGAGGACCGCAAACTCGAAGGCTTTTTCGAAACCAAGTCGATTGCCGAGAACATCTATCTGGGGCTGCTCGGGGCCGATCTCAACCGCATGCCGGTCGTCTCCTATGCCGAAATGATCACGCTCTCAAAGACCTGGACAAAGCAACTCGGCGTCCGTGCGATCGATGACAACGCCAAGGTCATCGAGCTTTCCGGTGGCAATCAGCAAAAGATCGTCATTGCCAAGGCGCTGGTGCAAAAGCCCAAGATCATCATCTTCGATGAGCCGACGCGTGGTGTCGACGTCGGTGCCATTGCCGAAATCCACGCAGCGATCAATGCGTTGGCGGAGGCTGGCCTCGCGGTTGTTGTGATATCGTCCTATTTGCCCGAGGTGATGAATCTTGCCGACCGTGTCCTGGTGGCGCGCCAGGGTCGCGTCGTCGAGGAGTTCGGCATCGAGGAAGCGACCGAAGAAAAGATCATGTATGCGGCGGTTCATTGAAGCCGACGCCAGGGAGTAACGAGTCATGAAGATCAGAGCTGCCGTCCTCGAAGAAATCGGACGCGCCGGCCCCTATGCCGAAACCAAGCCATTGACTGTGTGCGAGGTCGACCTGGCGCCGCCCCGTGCCGGCGAGGTACTGGTCAAGATCGCTGCGGCCGGCCTCTGCCATTCCGATCTCTCCGTCATCAATGGCGACCGGCCGCGACCGGTACCGATGGTCCTAGGGCATGAAGGTGCGGGCGTCGTCGAGACTGTGGGGGAGGGGGTTGCCGATTTGGTGCCCGGCGACCATGTCGTCTTCGTCTTTGTCCCCTCCTGTGGCCATTGCGGGCCGTGCGGCACTGGCAGGCCGGCATTGTGCGAACCGGGTGCCGCGTCGAACGGCAAGGGTGAAATGCTGGCGGGCGGCACGCGGCTCAGCCGCAACGGCAAGCCCATCCATCACATGACTGGGGTGGCGAGCTATGCGACGCACGCCGTCATTTCTCGCCGCAGCCTGGTGAAAATCGACCGCGAACTGCCGATGAATGTCGCGGCGCTGATGGGTTGTGCCGTGCTCACTGGGGCGGGTGCCGTCTTCAACATGGGTGCGGTGCAGCCGGGTGGGCGGACGGCGGTTGTGGGCTTGGGCGGTGTCGGTCTTGCGGCGGTTCTCGGCGCTGTCGCGGCAGGTGCCGAGACCATTGTCGCGATCGACACGCTGGAATCGAAACTCAGCCTCGCCCGCGAACTTGGCGCCACGCACACTTTCCTTGCGACCGATCAGGACCTGGTTGCCAAGGTCAAGGAGGCGACGTCGGGCGGGGTCGATGCGGCCCTTGAATTCGCCGGCTCAGCCCGCGCCCTGGAAGGCGCCTATGCCATGACGCGTCGTGGCGGCACGACCATCACGGCTGGGCTGCCCAATCCATCGGCCGTTCTCAACATCTCACCCCTCTCGCTGGTGGCGGAAGAGCGAACCCTACGCGGTTCCTATCTTGGATCCGGCGTGCCCGCGCGCGACATCCCGCGATTCCTCGGGTTGCATCGCCGTGGCCGGTTGCCGGTCGAAAAGCTGATGACGCACCGGATCAGATTGGACGACATCAACGAAGGCTTCGACCGCCTGCATCGCGGCGACGCCATCCGTCAGGTTATTGAGTTTGAGGCGTGACTGATATGCGGCAGCGTGACGACCAGATTCACGATTTCCAAGTCTTCATTGACGGTAAATGGACCCCGTCGGCATCGGGGCAGACATTCGAGAGCCAGGATCCCTTTACCGCCAAGACCTGGGCGCGCATCCCCCGTTGTGGCGCGGAGGATGTCGACCGTGCCGTGACGGCCGCACGCACGGCATTGGAATCAGGCCCGTGGGCCGCCATGCACCCGACGCAGCGTGGGTTGCTGCTGCGCCGCCTGGCCGATCTCATCGCGCGCGATGCGGATCATCTGGCGTTCACCGAGGTGCGCGACAACGGCAAGCTCTGGGCCGAGATGCGCGGCCAATGCGGCTATATCCCGCAATGGTTCCATTATTTCGGTGGCCTCGCCGACAAGGTCGAAGGCGCCGTGCTGCCGATCGACAAGCCGGACATGTTCACCTACACCCGGCACGAACCGGTGGGCGTGGTCGCGGCGATCACGCCCTGGAACTCACCCTTGCTGCTGCTCACCTGGAAGATGGCGCCGGCACTGGCTGCCGGCTGCACCATGGTCATCAAGCCGTCGGAGTTCACCTCGGCCTCGACATTGGAACTGATGCGTCTGGTGGAGGAAGCGGGCTTCCCTTCAGGTGTCATCAATGTGGTGACCGGGTTCGGCGCGGAAGTCGGTGCCGCCCTGGTGTCGCATCCCGGCGTCGACAAGATCGCCTTCACCGGTGGCGAAGGTTCGGGGCGCGCCATTGCCAAGACGGCGGCCGATACTTTCAAGCGCCTCACCCTGGAGCTTGGCGGAAAATCTGCCCAGGTCATCTTCCCTGACGCCAAGCTGGAAAGCGCCGTGCGCGGTGTCGTCTCCGGCATTTTTGCGGCCTCTGGCCAGACCTGCATCGCCGGCTCCCGCGTCATCGTCCATGAATCGGTGCACGATCAGTTCGTCGAAGAATTCAAGAAACTCGCCTCGACCGCGCGCATGGGCGATCCACTGGATACCGCGACACAGGTCGGTCCGGTGACGACGCCGCCCCAGTTCCAGCGTATTCTCGATTGCATCGATATGGCACGCACGGGCGGTGCCACCTGCGTCATGGGCGGCGGGCGTGCGACGCGGCCGGAATGCGGCGACGGCTGGTTCATCGAGCCCACGGTCTTCACCGGAGTCACCGGCGATATGGCGATCGCCAAGACCGAAGTCTTTGGTCCGGTATTGTCGATCATGACCTTTAGCGAGGAAGAGGAAGCCTGGCGTCTTGCCAACGATACGCCCTATGGCCTGGCGGCCGGCGTCTGGACGCAGGACCAGAAGCGCATGTTCACCGCTGCCAAGAAATTGCGCGCCGGCATGATCTGGACGAATTGCTACCGCACGGTCAGCTACATGTCCCCATTTGGTGGCTTCAAGGCGTCTGGCCAGGGGCGCGAAAGCGGGCAGGAGGCCATTCGCGAGTATCTGGAGACGAAAGCTGTCTGGATCGATTACGGCGCCGAGCAGGCCAATCCCTTCGTGCTGAGGTGACAAACGCCCCGGCCGGCTACCCTTGCATGCGGGTGGAATATCGCAGATAAAGTTCGCGAGTTCCAAATTGTGCCGCGATGCAAGGCGTCTGGGCCGGGAGACGTGAATGGATTTGCGCCAGCTGCGCTATTTCGTGGCAATTGTCGAACATGGCTCGTTTTCAAAGGCGGCCAACCAACTGCGTGTCGCACAGCCCGCCTTGAGCCAGCATCTCCGCCATATGGAGGAGGAACTCGGCATCACTCTGCTTCATCGCGGGACACGCGGCGTCCTGCCGACCGAAGCCGGCGAAAGGCTGCTGCAGCGCGCCAAGACGATCCTCACCGAATTCGGCGAACTGCGCGACAGTGTGCGCGGCGAGAAGAGCGCGCCGGTCGGCGAAGTGCGCTTCGGCATTCCAGGTACGGTCAGCGAATTGCTGAGCGTACCCTTGATCGAGGCGGCGCAGGCGCGTTACCCCACCGTACGCATCCGCATAGCCGAGGCCATGAGCGGCTATATCCTCGACTGGCTGCGGCGTGGCGAGATCGATCTTGCCATGATCTACAGCGCTGCCAACCCCAGCGGCCTCGCCGTCCATCACGTGCTGACCGAGGAGCTGTGCCTGTTCGGGTCGCCGCAGCTTTCGGCCTGCAAGGTCCCGCCCGGCCAACCGGTGACACTGACCGAGGCGGCGAAGCTTGATCTCATCCTGCCTGGCCCGTCACATGGCCTGCGCGATCTTATTGAAGAAGCGGCACTTTCAGTGAATGCGCCGATTTGGCCCGCGGTCGAGATCGATTCCTATGGGCAGATCAAGCGCCTGGTCCAGCATGGGCGGGGCTATGGCATCCTGCCGCGGACCGCGGTGACGCGCGAAGAGCAGGATGGATCGGTGAAAATCTGGCCGCTGACGGCGCCGCAGCTGACGCGCCGGGTCTTCCTTGCCTATTCGACCGAACGCCCGCAATCGGCTGCTGTGCGCGCCATTGGCCAGCTGGCCTGGGAATCCTTGCGCGGGCTGGTGGATGACGGCATCTGGGCCGCGACCCTCGCCGATGAAAGCAATCGCCCGTCGCTTTACTTGTAAGAGTCCCTCTGTTTGTAAGAGTTGAATGCCGCATCGCGAAAGCGACCGGACTAACCTTTCCATATACGAATTATCGCGAAATCATATTTGACTTAATGACGGGATCGGCGAGTTTCAGCAGTATCAAAACTGCGGATCCGACATGCCTCACGCCCTCAAAGACGTCCTTGTCGTTGCACTCGAACAGGCCGTCGCTGCGCCGATAGCGACGTCTCGTTTGGCCGACGCCGGCGCGCGCGTCATCAAGCTGGAACGACCCGAGGGCGACTTCGCGCGCGGCTATGACGATTATGCGCTCGGCCAGTCGTCGTACTTTGTATGGATGAATCGCGGCAAGGAATCCTGCCGTGTCGATCTCAACAAGGCGGAGGATCGCGCGCTGGTCGAGGCGATGATCGCCAAGGCCGATATTTTTATTCAGAACCTGGCGCCCGGTGCCACGGATCGTCTGGGGCTCGGCAGCAAGGATCTGCGCAACAGATTCCCGCGGCTCATCGTCTGCGATGTCAGTGGCTACGCACCCGGCACGGCAAACTATTTCCGCAAGGCCTATGATCTCCTCATTCAGGCGGAGGTCGGCCTGGCCTACATCACCGGCACCGACCTCTCTGGCCCCAGCCGTGTCGGCATTTCGATCTGCGATATCACGACCGGGCAGGCCGCTTACGGTGCGATCCTCGAAGCGCTCATTCGGCGCGATCGAACCGGCGAAGGCTCGCATCTGCAGGTTTCGCTGTTCGACACCATCGCGGATTACATGAATGTGCCCTATTTGACGCGGCGCTACGGCGGCAAGGAACCATCGCGCCTCGGGCTCGCCCACCCCTCGATCGCGCCCTATGGCAGCTTCCGGCTCAAGGACGGTGCCATCCTGATCGCGGTGCAGAGTGAGCGGGAGTGGCAGATTCTCTGCCGCGACGTCCTCCATGACCCGGCACTTGCGGCAGACGATCGCTTCGAAAGCAACGTCAAGCGCGTGCGCAACCGTGCGGCGGTCGACGCATGCATTCAAATGATTCTGGCAACCAAGACGGCCGAGGTGGTGACGCGGGAATTGACGGATGCCAAAATTGCCTTTGGCATGGTGTCGACGATGAACGATCTTTTGCAGCATGAAAGTGCTGCCGTGCTGCCGGTTGAAACCGCCAATGGCACGGTGGAAGTTCTGGCCCCGCCCGTGATCATCGACGGCAAGCGACCGACGCTCGGCCATGTTCCGACACTGGGCCAGCATGACGAAGCGCTGCGCCGTGAATTCGCACCGGCGCCGGCGCCGGCGCCCTGATTGCGTGAGAATGGAACTGTCGATGGCACAGCAGACATTGACCGAGGGCCTCAACGCGCTGATCCGGCAGAAGCCGGTGGCGCAGAGTGATCTGGAAAGCGCTGCCCTGTTCGTGCTGGACACCTTGGCTTGCGCCATCGGGGCCAGACAGACCCGTCCCGCGCAGATCCTCGCAAAGATTTCGCCGCCCAAGGTCGATGACGTCGACAAGGCCGCTTTCTATGTCGGTGGCGTCTCGCATATCCTGGAGATGGACGACCTGCACCGCGCCTCCGTGACACATCCGGGCAGCGTCGTTATCCCGGCGGCCTGGGCCTTTGCGCATCTTTGCGATTTGCGCGGCAAGGCATTCTTGCACGCCGTTCTTGCCGGCTATGAGGCCTGCACGCGTGTGGGCATGGCGGTGGGCAAGGAGCATTATCGCGTCTGGCACAATACGGCGACCTGCGGCCCGTTCGGCTCCGCCATGGCGGTCGCTTTGCTCGACAAGCTTGATGACACGCAGACGGTCTGGGCGCTGGGCAATGCCGGCACCCAATCGGCGGGCTTGTGGGAATTCCTCTCTGCCGGGGCCATGAGCAAGCATCTTCACACGGCGCGTGGTGCCCAGGCCGGGTTGATGGCGGCACGATTGGCCAAGGAAGGTTTCACCGGCCCGGCGCGCATTCTCGAAGGCGAAAAGGGCTTCTTCAAAGGGCTGTGTCCTGATCCAGATTCTTCCGCTGTCTTGCGCGATGCCGATGCGACCTGGCAACTCGTGCAGACATCCATCAAACCCTGGCCCTGCTGCCGCCATACGCATCCGACGATCGATGCCGCCATCGAGCTGCATCAGCTTCTGAGTGGCGCCGAAATCGCCAAGGTCGAGGTTGGTACCTATCAGGCGGCGATCGATGTTTGCGATCGACCGGATCCGACGGAGCCCTATGGAGCGCGCTTTTCATTGCAGCACTGCGTGGCGGCCGCCCTGGCAACTGGCAAGGTGATCGCTGAGTCCTTCGAAAGCGAGGCGCGCGCGAGGTTCGCGGATCTGCGCCGACGCGTCACGTTGGGCGTCGATCTGCAGGTCGATGCCGGCTATCCCGATGCCTGGGGCACCGTCGTCACAGTGGAAACCACCGATGGTCGTCGCCTGCGGACGCAACGACGAGAATGCAAGGGCGATCCCGGCAACCCAGTGACCCCGGGCGACCTTAGGGCAAAGGCTCAGGAATTGATCGGGACCGCCGGAATTTCCAACTCGGAGGCGGCGCGCTTTATCGAGGCGGTCTTTGCGCTGCTGGATGATGCGCCGGTGCGCGATCTGCGCCTTGAGGAACTGGTCGTCTAGGCCGCAAAGCAAAAGAAGACAATTGGAAGGATGCCGAGGGTGGCGCAAGACGACTCGAGTTACGCTGATATCAGGGCTTCGGTCAGGAAGCTCTGCGAGCAATTTCCGGGTGAATACTGGCGCAAGCTCGATCGCGAAGCGGCCTATCCGCAGGCCTTCATCGATGCCCTGACCGAATCCGGCTTCCTGGCGGCCCTCATCCCCGAGGATTTCGGCGGCGCCGGCCTGCCGCTATCGGCGGCTGCGGCCATCCTCGAGGAAATCCAGCACGCCGGCTGCAACGGTGCCACCTGCCACGCGCAGATGTACATCATGGGCACGGTCCTGCGGCATGGCTCACCGGAGCAGAAGGCAACCTATCTGCCGCAGATCGCCAGCGGTCAATTGCGCTTGCAAGCCTTCGGCGTAACAGAACCGACCAGCGGCACCGACACCGGATCGCTGCGTACGACGGCCGTGCGCGATGGCGACGAATACGTCATCAACGGACAGAAGATCTGGACCAGTCGCGCCGAATATTCCGATCTCATGCTGCTGCTGGCCCGCACAACACCGAAGGACCAGGTCGTCAAGCGCACGGATGGACTGTCCGTCTTCATCCTCGACATGCGCGCAGCGCGGCAGGCCGGGCTCACCATCCGCCCGATCCGCACCATGATGAATCACTCCACGACGGAGGTGTTCTTCGACAATGTGCGCATCCCGGCCAAGAACCTGGTGGGCGAGGAGGGGAAGGGCTTTCGCTATATCCTCTCCGGCATGAATGCCGAACGGCTGCTGATCGCCGCCGAATGCGTCGGTGACGCGAAGTGGTTTCTAGACAAGGCGACGGCCTATGCCAAGGACCGCGTGCTGTTCGGCCGGCCCATCGGGCAGAACCAGGGCGTTCAGTTTCCGCTTGCCCGTGCCTATGCCAACATGCGGGCGGCTGAACTGATGGTGCGTGAAGGCATCCGTCTTTATGAAACGGGTGCCAATTGCGGTGCCGAGGCCAATATGGCCAAGATGCTGGCGGCAGACGCCTCGTTCGAAGCAGCCAATGCCTGCGTTCAGACCTTCGGCGGCTTTGGTTTTGCCGAGGAATACGACGTCGAACGCAAGTTCCGCGAGACCCGCCTCTATCAGGTGGCGCCGATTTCGACCAATCTCATCCTCTCCTACATCTCGGAGCATGTGCTCCAATTGCCGAGATCGTTCTGACATGTCGCGCGCGGGTGACGATTTCTCAGCCTGGATCGGCCGCTCGGTGGAGGAGGTCGATATCGTGACGCCTCGGCTGATGGCAGAGTATCGCGTCACCCTTGATCCCTATCTGGCAGCCGTCGACGAAGGCGAGGTACCCTTGGGGTTTCATTGGTGCCTGTCGCCGTTCCTGGCGCCGATGCAGGAACTGGGGCCGGATGGGCACCCGCAGAAAGGCGGGTTCCTACCGCCGATTCCCTTGCCGCGACGCATGTGGGCCGGTGGCCATATCGACTATTTTGCAGCCATCCGCATCGGTGATGATGTGCGCCGCCGCTCGACGATCACCAGTGTCGAGGGAAAGCAGGGAAGAACGGGACCGCTGTGGTTTGTCGGCGTGCAGCACGATTATGCGACGTCTCGCGGTGTCGCAATCTCCGAACGCCACAACATCGTCTATCGCGAGGCGGCAGTACCTGGCGCTCGACCGGCACCCGCAACCGGCGGCGAAGATCCGGGCTTGCCGGCGGCGACATGGCAAGTCACCCCGACCCCGACTTTGTTGTTCCGCTACTCCGCTCTCACCTTCAACGGGCATCGGATCCATTACGACCGGCCTTATGCGACGGGTGTTGAGGGCTATGACGATCTCGTCGTTCACGGCCCGCTGCAGGCGATCCTGATGCTCAACCTCGCGGCGGCGACGCGCAATGCGGTGCCAAAGAAATTCTCTTATCGCGGATTGTCACCACTCACCAGCGGCGCTGCCTTCGGTGTGGCCGTCCGCGAAAACACTTGCTGGACGCAAAGACCCGGCGGACCCGTCAATATGCAGGGAGAGCTCACATGGTAACGGGTTTCCAGCCGCCGATCGTGCCGCTCTTCGTGCCGGGCGACCGGCCAGAGCGCTTTGCCAAGGCGGCGCAAAGCGGTGCCGACGCCATTATCATCGACCTTGAAGACGCCGTTTCCCCCGACAACAAGGCGCTCGCGCGCAAGCATCTGACGACGCATGACGTGCGTGGCATGCCTGTCATCGTCCGCATCAATGCCTGCGAATCCCCCTGCTTCGACGATGATCTTGCCGCCATCAACCAGGCGCATTTCAGCGCCATCATGCTGCCAAAGACGAGCAATGCGGCCGATATCCGCGCCGTGCATGAGGGCCTCGGTCGCATCGTTCCGATCATTCCCCTCATCGAGACGGCATTGGGCATTACTGCCTTGCCCGAGATCATGGGCGCGTCTGGCGTCGGTGTCGTGGCATTCGGCGCATTGGATTATGCGATGGATCTGGGCTGCAACCCGAGCTGGGATGCGATGCTGGCCGCGCGCAGCGAGATCGTCTTTCGCGCGCGCCTCGCGGGGATTGCGGCGCCAATCGATGGCGTCACAACGGTCCTCGATGACGCCGATCAGGTACAGGCGGATACGGAACGGGCGGTGTCATTGGGCTTCGGCGGCAAGTTGATGATCCATCCGCGCCAGATCGCCCCGGCCCTGCGCGCCTTTCTGCCGAGCGATGAAACGCTCGCCTGGGCGCGACAGGTGATCGATCTGTCCGACGGCGGTGGCGCCGTGCAGCTCAATGGCGCCATGATCGACCGCCCGGTCCTGGAGCGGGCAAGGCGCATCATCGCCTTGTCCGGCAGTTACGCCGGCGGACCGGCAGTCTAGGTGGGGAGGGCGCTTTCCGCGCCGTCCCCGCGCGCCACGATGATCTTTACCTCGGCACGTTCCAGTGCCTCGCGCAGGAAATCGGGCGGCGCGGCGTCGGTGATGAGCGTGTCAACTTCCTCCAGCGTGCCCACCCGCGCCATGGAGAGGCGGCCGAATTTCGATGAGTCGCACAGCGCCACGATCTGCGCCGCGCGCTCGATATAGACGCGCTTGATCTCCGTATCCTCCAGGGAATAATCGAAGAGGCCCTGATCGGTGAGGCCGGAAAAGCCGATGAAGGCCAAATCAAACCAATAGTGTCGCAGCTGCGCGACCGCGATCGAGCCGTGGACGGAAAGCTCTTTCGAGCGCAACTGCCCGCCGGGCAGATAGACCGGGGCCGGCCCTTCCGACAGCAGGGTGGCCGCGCGCACGCTGTTGGTGAAGATCTTGATGTCGTCGCGTGTGGTGAGTTGGCGGGCGAGCTCCAACGCCGTCGTGCCGACATCGATGCCGATCGTGGCGCCGGGGCGGATGAGTGCCGCAGCCGCCACGCCGATAAGGGTCTTTGCCTCGGCATTGCGCCGCCGCCGGGCTTCGAAACTTGGCTCGTCGCTGTCAAAGGATTCGGTGCTGGAGAGCTTGCCGGCCAGCGCCCCGCCATGGGTGCGCACCAGCAGCCCTTGCGATTCAAGCCGCGTGAGGTCCCGGCGTATGGTGATCTCGGAGACGCCGAGTTCGGCCGCGATCTCGCTCACCGCAGCAAAACCGCGGCGCTCGACAAAGTCGCGCAACTGGCTGTCGCGCACCGTCACCGGGGTCCGGGTGGTGGTCATCTGCTTGGCTAGGGGATCGCGCATGCGGCTTCTGCAACTAGAATGATCATTTTCGATCATACTAGCGGCATCCCTGCAAAAATCCAGCCGCAATGGCTTGCCAGCCGCCAATTCACCCGCTATGAATGATCGAAATCGATCTTAAATGATCGAAAACGAAAGGCATGACAGGGATGCTGAAGGATCTTGCGGGCAAGCGCGCCATCGTCACCGGTGGCGCGACGGGCATCGGGTTATCGATCGCGCGCCACTTTCATGAAGCCGGCATGCGCGTCGCAATTGCCGATCTCGATGAAGCGGGCGCTATCGCTGCTGCAAGCAAGCTCGGCGACCAGCATACCGGCCTCAAGATCGACGTCCGCGACCGCGCCAGCGTCACCGCCGCTTTTGCAACCATCGTCGAGCGCTTTGGCGGTTACGACGTTCTCGCTGCCAATGCCGGCGTCTCGTCCATGAAACTCGTCGTCGATCTCACCGACGAGGATTGGGACTTCAATTTCGACGTCAACGCCCGCGGCATTTTTCTGACCAACCAGGCGGCGGTGCGCTATTTCCTGAAAGAGAAGCGCCAGGGCGTCATCGTCAACACGGCATCGCTCGCCGGCAAATGGGGCGCGCCGTGGCTTGCGCACTATTCGGCCAGCAAATTCGCCGTCGTCGGCTTCACTCAGGCCTTGGCGCGCGAAATGGCGCCGCATGGCATTCGCGTCAATTGCGTCTGCCCGGGCTTTGTGAAGACCGGCATGCAATCCCGCGAAGTGGAGTGGGAAGCCAAGCTGCGCGAAATGTCACCCCAGGCCGTGATCGACGACTACATCAACCAGACGCCCATGGGGCGCCTCGAAGAACCGGATGACGTCGCCAAGACGGTGCTGTTCCTGGCCAGCGATCTCGCCGGCTTCGTCACCGGTGAGGCGCTCAACGTCACCGGCGGCGTCAGGATGGATTGAGGGCAATCCGATGCGAACGACTTGGCGAAACATCATCCCCCATATCGTTCTCTCGGCATTCTCGCTGGCGATTTTGCTGCCGCTGATCTGGGTGCTGCGCGTCAGTCTCACCGACAAGCTCACCGCCTACAAGATTCCGCCCGAAATCGGCCATGTCGGGCTGGAAAACTATATCGAGATCTTCCAGGCCTATCCGTTCGAACGCTGGTTCTTCAACAGCCTGATCGTGGCGCTCGTCTCGACGGCGATCGCCTTGCCGCTGGCAACCGCCATGGCCTATGCCTTTGCGCGCTTCAACACCGGCGGGGCTTTCCTGCGCCTTGGCGTGTTGGCGAGCCAGATGCTGCCGCCCATCATTCTCGTTCTGCCGCTCTTCACGCTCTTCTTCAGCACGGGGCTGATGCAGACGCGCATGGGTCTCATTCTCGCCCATCTCACCATCAGCCTGCCGTTCCTCGCCTGGATGTTGGTCTCCTTCTTCGAAGGTGACTCGGCCAGCCTCGAAGAAGCCGCGCGCATCGATGGCGCGACGCGCTGGCAGGCCTTCATCAAGATCGCGGTACCCGTGGCAGCACCCGGCATACTTGCCGCCGGCCTCCTTGGCTTCATCCTCAGCTGGAATGAATTTCTCTTCGCCCTGGTGCTCTCGGGGGCCGACAGCCAGACGCTGCCCATTGGCCTGGCCAGCATGGAAACCCATGCCGGCGTCGAGATCGCACCGCTGGCCGCTGCCACCGTTGTTTCACTTCTGCCTGTCTTCGCTCTTCTGCCGTTCCTGCGCAAATACCTGATCAAAGGCTTGTCATTGGGCGCCCTGAAATGACCGGCACACGCGCATTCGTCTGGGGCTAATAAGGGAGGTTGGATCATGCTCAAGAAACTGCTTCTGGGCTCCGTCATGGCCCTGGGCTTTGCCGGTTCCGCGTCTGCCGAAACCGTCAGCATCCTGATGGAAGGCGTGCCCGATACCGAATATGTGAAGGCGCTGGTGCCGGAATTCACCAAGGAAACCGGCATCGAGGTCAATCTTGAAGTCGTCAACTATGCCGAAATGCACACCAAGCTGGTGCCGCAGCTGGTGGCGCCCAAGGGCAGCTATTCGGCGATCGTCGTCGATTTCTACTGGGTCGGCGAATTCGCCAAGGCCGGCTGGATGCAGCCGCTCGACGAGCGGATCAAGGCCGACAATTTCGACACCTCGGCCTATATCCCGGCGCTGATGGATCTGGTCGGCAAGGTCGACGGCACCACCTATATGCTGCCGTTCTACAACTATGCGATGGGCCTCACCTATCGCACGGACCTGTTGGCAGACGCCAAGAACCAGGCGGATTTCAAGGCCAAGTACAATATGGACCTGCGCGTCCCGCAGACTTGGGACGAATATCTGAAGCAGGTCGAATTCTTCACCAAGGACGGGTTCTACGGCGTCGTCAATCAGGGCTTGCGCCCGGATCCGATCGCCATGGAATGGTCCAATTACCTCTTTGCCAATGGCGGCGAGTATCACGACGCCAATTGGAAGCCAACGCTCAATACCGAAGCCGGTGTGAAGGCGATCGAGCAGTATTCGGCCAACGTCAACAAATACGGCCCCGTGGGCTCGGCGAGCTTTGGCTTCGATGAAGCCTTCAACGTGATGGCGCAGGGCAAGGCCTATAGCTACATCACCTACAACTTCTTCCGCACCGCTTATGACGACCCGAAGAAGTCCGCCGTTGTGGGCAAGGTCGAGATCATGCCGGTACCGGGGCCGACGGCCGACAAGGGTGGCAGCCTCAACGGTGCCTGGGGTTGGGCCATTCCGAAGTCCAGCCCCAATCCCGACGCCGCCTGGACCTTCCTGAAATGGGTCGAATCCAAAGAAATCGCCAAGAAGCGCGCGCTGGCCGGTGGTTCGCCGACCCGCACCGACGTCTTCGACGATCCGGATGTACTGGCGAAGTATCCCTACTACCCGGCGCTCAAGAAACTGCTGCTCACCAGCCACAACTTCGCGGTCTTCACCTACACGCCACAGCTTGTGGAAGTGCTGGGCCGTGAGTTGAGCTTGGCGGTGGCCGGGGAGAAGAGCCCGCAGGATGCGCTGGCCGCGATCGAGGTCGAGTTCACCGAACTCGCCAGGAAAGACGGCAAGTTGCAGTAACGACAAGCCTTCAGAGGACGGGGAAGTATTCAGATGATGGTCAGGATGGGACAGCCGAGCAATGCAGCCGATCGGCGCGATCGCCGCTTCGGCTACGCGCTGGCGGCACCCAGCCTGACCGTGCTTTTTCTGATCATCCTCTTCCCCGTTCTCTCGGCGCTTTTTACCAGCCTCCATGAATACACACTGATCGCCCCGAATTTCGACACCTTCACCGGGTTTGCCAATTTCAAGGCGGCTTTGGGTGATGCCGAATTCCGGCATTCCGCCGGGTTGACGTTGCGCTTCGTCATCGGTGTGGTGCTGCTGGAATTCGTCATTGGCTTCGGCGTTGCCTTGATGCTGAACAAGGTCGAGCGCTTCAAGCCAGTCTATTACGCCATTCTCTTATGCCCCTTGCTGATGAACCCGGTCATCGTCGGCCTCATCTGGCGCATGTTTCTGCATCCCAATCTCGGCATCGTGAACTATTTGCTGAGCACTGTGGGCATCTCACCGGTCAACTGGCTGGGCGATACCAAGGTCGCGATCTGGACCGTCATCCTGGTCGATATCTGGCACCAGGTCTCCTTCATGATCGTCCTGCTCCTGGCCGGCCTCTCCTCGCTGCCCAAAGAACCCTATGAGGCGGCGCGCGTCGATGGGGCCAATGCCTTCCAGTGCTTTGTTCACATCACGCTGCCGATGATGCGCACCGTCATCATCGTGACCCTGCTGATCCGTTTCATCTTTGCTGTGAAGACCTACGACCTCATCTACATCATGACCCGCGGTGGGCCTGGCGTATCCACCGATCTCGTCAGCTATTTCATCTACCGCACCGCTTTTGTCAGCCTGAACATCGGCGAGGCGTCGGCCATGTCGATCCTGCTGCTGACCGCCATCCTGGCGCTCACCGCCTATCTTTACCGCTATATGCGCTCGTTGAACTGAGGAACCCATGGCCGGCATTGAGTTAAGGAATATCAGCAAGGTCTATGGCGGTTCGGTCGTCGCCGTCGACGATATCAGCCTGGAGATCAAGGACGGCGAGTTCATGATCTTCCTCGGCCCGTCCGGCTGCGGTAAGTCGACCACCCTGCGCATGATCGGCGGCCTCGAATCGATCTCGAAAGGCGACCTCCTCATCGGCGGCAAGCGCATGAACGATGTCGATCCGGCCGATCGCGATATCGCCATCGTCTTTCAGAACTACGCGCTCTATCCGCATATGACGGTGGCCGGCAATCTCGGCTTCGGCCTCAAGTTGCGCGGTGTCGATCGGGCTGAGATCGAGCGCCGCATCAAGGCGATCTCCAACATGATGGGCATCGAGGCGCTGCTGGAGCGCAAGCCAGCCCAGCTTTCCGGCGGCCAGCGCCAGCGCGTGGCGCTGGGCCGTGCCCTGGTGCGGGAGCCGCAGGCCTTCCTGCTCGACGAGCCGCTCTCGAATCTCGACGCGAAACTGCGTGCGGCGATGCGGACCGAACTCATCAAGCTCCATCACAAGGTCGGCACCACGATCATTCATGTGACGCATGACCAGATCGAAGCCATGACCATGGGGCAGCGCATCTGCATCATGAAGGACGGGCATATCGTTCAAGTGGGCGCGCCGCTCGACGTCTACCGCAACCCGGCCAATACCTTCGTTGCTGGCTTCCTCGCCAGCCCGCCGATGAATCTGCTGGCTGGGCGTCTCGAAGGCATCGGCGGCGGCGATCTTCATGCCCTTGCGGGGGCCGCGCGCCTGCCCATTCCCGATGCCTTCCGCGCCGGCTATGCCAGCCATGCCGGGACCACCATCACAGTCGGGCTGCGGCCTGAGGACTTTCATCTGGCGCCCCTCGCTGGTCGGTCAACACCGGTCGCGGTGCGGACCGTCGCCATTGAGTTGCTGGGGCCGGAGGTCATCCTGGTTGCAGAACTTGGTGGCGCCGGTGGCCCGGAAATCCAGGCACGCATGCCGCGCGATTTCCTGGCGCGGCCCGGCGCCGAGCTCACCCTTCATTACGATTTGACCCAGATCCACCTTTTCGACGGGCAGAGCGGCAACGTGCTGGCACGCCCGCAAATCGCCTGACGCATTCTTTGAGAAAGTAGAGAGCCTGACATGATCAAGACAACCTTCGGCAGCCACAAACCCATCATCGCCATGATCCATTTCGGGCCGCTTCCGGGCTCGCCGCTCTATGACAAGGATGGCGGGATGCAGAAGCTGATCGACCTCGCCGCCGCCGATATCACGGCGCTGCAGAATGGCGGCGTCGATGCGGTCATGTTCGGCAATGAGGGCGACCGCCCGTATCTGCTGAAAGCCTCACCGCAATCGCTGGCCGCGATGTCCTTCGCGGTGGGCGAGCTGAAGCGGATGATCAAGATCCCCTTCGGCGTCAATTACCTTTGGGATCCGGTGGCGAGTGTTGCCCTGGGGGTCGCCAGCGGCGCCCGTTTCGTGCGCGAGATCTTCACCGGCGTCTATGATTCGGATATGGGCCTGTGGGCGCCGGATGCCGCCAGCGCGGTGCGCCTGCGCGCCGACTGCAACCGCTCCGATCTCAAGCTGATGTATAACATCAACGCCGAATTCGCCTCGCCAATCGGGGACCGGTCGATCGCCGCGCGAGCCAAGAGCGCCGTGTTCTCGTCGCTGGCCGATGTCGTGCTGGTCTCCGGCCCGATGACCGGTGAGGCGGTCGAGACCGGCAATCTCACGGTGGTGAAGAACGTCCTCCCTGATACCCCCGTCTTCGCCAATACCGGCGTCAACATCAATAACGTCGCGGATATCCTTGGCATCGCCGATGGTGCTGTCATCGGCACGCATTTCAAGGTCGATGGCGATACCTGGAAGGCGGTCGATCAGGCCCGGGTCAGCCGCTTCATGGACAAGGTCGGCAAGATCCGCTGATAATCGTTCATGGCCTATCTTCTCGGGTTAGACATCGGCACCACGTCGACCATCGGTATCCTGATCGATACCGATGGCGGTTCTCTGGGTGTCGAAAGCCGTCCGGTGACACTTCACTCCGACCATGCCAATTGGTCGGAGGAAGATCCGGCCCAATGGTGGTCGAATGTCGGCGCCATCTGCCAGGCTTTGCTGAAGACGACCGGCATCGCCGCAAAGGATATCGCGGCGGTCGGCGTCACGGGCATGCTGCCCACGGTCATTCTTCTCAACGCAAAGGGCCAACCGCTGCGTCGTTCCATCCAGCAGAACGATGCCCGGGCGACCAAACAACTCGATGTTTTCCGCCAGGGCATGGAGGAGGCGCGCTTCCTCAAACTGTCCGGCACTGGTTACAGCCAGCAACTGGTTGGGCCGAAGTTGATGTGGTTGCGGGAAAACGAGCCGCAGAACTTCGCCGCGGCGAAGCATGTCGTGGGGGCGTCCGATTACATCACCAGCCGCCTCACTGGCACGATCCAGGTCGAGCATAATTGGGCGCTGGAGTCCGGCTTCGTCGGTCTCGCAAGCGGCAACTATGATCCCCAACTGGTCGCCCTGGCCGGCATCGATCCAGCGTTGCTGGCACCGATCCGCAAGAGTCACGAAATCGTCGGCCAGGTGACAGCGGAGGCCGCGACCGCAACGGGCCTTGCTGTCGGGACGCCGGTCGTTGCCGGCTGCGCCGATCACGTCGCCTCTGCCTTCATCTGCGGCGCCGCGCGCAATGGCGATCTGGTGCTGAAATTCGGTGGTGCCGGCGACATTCTGCTCTCCTCCGACAAGCCGGTCGCAGACCGCCGCCTCTTTCTCGACTACCACATCGTGCCGGGGCTCTTCTTTCCCAATGGATGCATGGCGTCGAGCGGCAGCTTTCTCAATTGGATCGTCGCCAATTGGGGTGGCGGTGCCAAGGAACAAGCACAAGCGGCCGGCATCTCGACCCATCAATGGCTCGATCAACAGGCGGTGAGCGTGTCACCGGAGAGCGGCGTGCTGTTCCTGCCCTATTTCTTGGGCGAAAAGACGCCGCTCAACGATCCCCATGCCCGCGGCACTCTGATCGGGCTCGGCCTCAATCACGACATTCGCCACGTCTGGCGTGCGGCACTTGAAGGCGTCGTCTTCGGCTTTCGCCATCATGTCGAAACCTTCCGCGAATGCGGCCTCAGCGTTCAGCGCGTCTTTGCCGCCGATGGTGGCGCCGCCAGCGATCTGTGGCTGCAGATATCGGCCGACGCGCTGGGCCTGCCGGTGACGCGGATCGACCGGCACCCTGGTTCCTCCCTGGGTGCGGCCTTTGTCGCTGGTTTCGGCATCGATGCATTCAAGGATTGGCACGACATCGCCGATTATGTGGCGCCAGGTCGTGTCTTTGAACCAGAAGCCCGGGCTCACCAAGCGCTCGATCGCAAATACGCACTCTGGCGCGACACCTATACCCGACTGCAGAGTCTCTATCCTGCTCTTGGATAGTGACCGGCGCCCGCTGGAGGGGACAGCGAGCGCCGGCATCGTGGGGATCAATGCGAGATGACGAGATGGTCCCCGAGAATGGTCGCCAGATCCTGCATGCCATTCACCTGGCCGCCGGTCCAGCCGCTGACGGCGATCTGCGAGGCGCCGTCATTCCAAGAAATCGTCAGCGTGCTGCCGCTCGACGTCGCTTCATAACCGGCATCCAGCAGATCCTGCAAATCGCCGCCGGCGCCATTGAAGATATCGCCGAACTCCAAGCGGTCTTCGCCAAACTTGAAGTCGGTGATTTTGTCCAAACCGGTGTCGGCATGATTGAACAGGAAGCTGTCTGTATCTTTGCCGCCGGTCAAAGTGTCGTTGCCGGCGCCACCATAGAGCGCGTCCTGTCCATCGCCACCGAGCAACGTGTCGTTGCCATCATAGCCGAGCAGCGTGTCGTCGCCGACACCGCCATCCAGCTTGTCGTCGCCGGAACCGCCATTCAGCTCGTCCTTGCCAATGCCGCCCGTTATGGTGTCGTTGTCAGCACCGCCGTCCAGATTGTCATCGCCAGCACCGCCATCGAGAATGTCGTTGCCGGCCTCGCCCATCAGGACGTCGCCATCGTCCTCGCCCTTCAGCGTATCGTTGCCGGTGCCACCCCAGATATTGTCCGTACCGATGCCGCCATAGATCGTGTCATTGTCTTCGTCGCCATAGAGTTTGTCGTTGCCACCATCGCCCCAGATCTGGTCGGCGCCCTTGCCGCCATGGACCTCGTCAATGTCGGCGCCGCCATAGGCCTTGTCGTTGCCGGTGCCGGCCCAGATCGTGTCATTGCCGTCGCCACCATAGAGCGTGTCGCTCCAGTCACCCGCGGTCAGAGTGTCGTTACCGATGCCGCCGTCGAGCAGATTATTGCCGTAGATGTCCCAGAGGCTATCATTGCCGGCTCCGCCATAAAGCTTGTCACCGCCTTCACCGCCATCGAGCGAGTCGTCGCCGCCACGCCCATCCAGGACATCGTCGCCGAGACTGCCATAAAATTCATTGGCATTGTTGTCGCCGTAAAACTTGTCGGCAAACTTGGAGCCAAAGAACTTCTCGATATTGACGTAAGTATCACCAGCCGCGAAGCCGGTGTTCAAGTTGCTGGAGGCCAGATCAACCGTCACGCCTGCCGTGGCATTGACGAACGTCATATAGTCATAGTCACCACCACCATCAATCGTGTCGGCGCCGAGATCGGCGTAGATATGATCTTCGCCTTTGCCGCCCTTCAAGGTGTCGTTGCCGGCGCCGCCATAAAGATGATCCGCGTCATCACCGCCATCGATGATGTCATTGCCATCCTCGCCGTAGAGATAGTCATTGCCGGCCCCGCCGGTCATGGTGTCATTGCCGGCCCCACCCTTGAAGCTAGTGTTGTTGGCGTTACCGATCAGTGTGTCGTCATATTGGCCGGTGGCGATGATCAGGCTGCCCTGATACTTGTCGTTCTGGGCCCAGCCCGTGCTTTTCGAGGTATTCGTGAGGTCGATAGTCATCGCGGCGCCGAAATCGACATAGCTGACCACATCGTCAGAACTGAAGTCGTTGTTGATATAGGTGTCGTCGCCCTCGCCACCATAGAGGACGTCATTGCCCTCCCCACCATCGATGATGTCGTTGCCCTTGCCGCCATAGAGCTTGTCGTTGCCGGCGCCGCCGGCCAGGACATCATTGCCCTCGCCGCCGTCCAGGATATCATCGCCGCCGAAGCCGACGAGCCAGTTATCGGCATTGTCGCCGATCATCTTGTCACCAAAGCTCGACCCGACGATCTCTTCGATATTGACGAACTTATCGCCGGCTGCGTCACCGCCGGTATTTACGCCGGTCAGCAGATTGATCGTCACTGCTGCGGTCGAGTTGGCATAGCTTGCGATGTCTAGGCCGGTTTGGGTGCCGCCATCCAGCAGGTCGGCACCAGCGCCACCTTCCAGGATATCATCGCCGGCATTGCCATAGAGCTTGTCGTTGCCGCCCTTGCCGTAGATATCGTTATTGTTTCCGTCACCGCTGATGTCGTCGGCATAATTCGACCCGACCACATTCTCCACATCCTTGTAGGTATCGCCGCTGGCGTCACCAGCCGTGCCGAAGCCAAGCAACAGACTGACCGTGACGCCGGCCGTGGCGGTGCGATAGGTGACGGTGTCTTCGTCGGTGCCACCGTCGAACTTGTCACCGCCGGCACCGCCATCAAGCAAATCCTCGCCCGCGCCGCCGAAAATCTGGTCGTTGCCGGCTTCACCCAGCAGCTCGTCATCGCCAGCATCGCCGTAAAGCTTGTCGTTATCGGCGCCGCCAGAGAGGTAATCGAAAACATCGCCGCCGGACAGAGTGTCTTCACCGGCCTCACCATAGAGCTTGTCGACGCCTTGACCGCCGCCCAGGTAATCATTGCCGGCGCCACCCTTCATGGTGTCGTCGCCGACCTGGCCATACATGTCATCCGAGCCGACGCCGCCTTCGAGGCTGTCGTTGCCATCGCCGCCATCCAGGGTGTCGTCGCCGATGCCGCCGATCAGCTTGTCGTTCTGCGCGCCACCTTCGAGGGTGTCGTTGCCGTCACCGCCATCAAGCGTGTCGTTGCCGTCTTCGCCTTTCAGGGTGTCGTTGTCGGCCCCGCCCAAGAGCTTGTCGTCGCCCGTCCCGCCCAGCAATGTGTCTTTGCCGGCGCCACCATCGAGCGTGTCGTTGTCCTCGTCGCCATGGAGTTCGTCATCGCCAAGGCCGCCGAGCAGGCTGTCGTTGCCGACGCCGCCTGAGATCGCGTCATTGTCGGCGCCGCCATCCAGGACGTCATTGCCGACTTCACCGTAGAGCGTGTCCTTGCCGAGACCGCCCAGCAGCTTGTCGTTGCCGATCCCGCCCCACAGGGTGTCTTCACCCTCGCCACCATCCAGCGTGTCGTTGTCCTCATTGCCGTAGAGCTGATCATCGCCAGCTTCGCCCAGAATGGTATCCAGGCCCAGGCCACCACTGACCACGTCGGCGCCGCCACCGGCATTCACCTTGTCGTTGCCGTCGAGCATAAAGAATTGATTGTCGCTCAGGTCGCCGACAAATGTGTCGCCGAATTTCGAGCCATAGAAGTACTCGATGCCTGAAAAAGCGTCGCCCTTGGCGTCACCGGCGCTGAGATTGGCGTTGGCCAAGTTGAGCGTCACGCCGGCGAGGGCGCTGCCATAGGAAGCCGAATCCGTGCCATTGCCACCGACAAACTGGTCGGCACCGGCGCCGCCGTCCAGCCAGTCATCGTTATCGCCGCCCTCCAAATAGTCGTTGCCGGCGCCACCATAGAGGAAATCGACGTTGGACCCGCCCAGAATGCTGTCGTTGCCGCCTTCGCCCCAGGCATCGCCGCCGCCGTCCATGGTGAAGATGCCATCGTTGCCATCACCGCCATAGATCTTGCTGGCACTGGTGTTGCTGCCGACCAGGCTATCGGCGAACTTCGATCCGATCAGCCCCTCGATGCTGGTAAAGGTGTCGCCGATTGCTTCGCCGACAGGCGCATTGGGGTCCATGGGATTCAGGCTTGCGTACACGGCCTCGGTGGCATAGCGATAGCTGGCATAGTCGAAACCGGTGCCGCCATTGAGCTTGTCACTGCCATTGCCGCCGATCAGCTCGTCATTGTCGCCGCCGCCAAAGAGTTCGTCATCGCCCCAACCGCCGAGGACGGTGTCATTGCCGTCGTCGCCATAGACCTTGTCCTGATTGTCGCCGCCATCGACGATGTCGTCACCAGAATCGCCGTAGACATAATCGTCGCCGCTTTGGCCCGACAGTTTGTCATTGCCGATGCCGCCATAGAGATAGTCGTCTCCGTCACCGCCGTTGACCGTATCGTTATCGGCGCCGCCATAGAGTTTGTCCTTGCCCCAGCCGCCGTCGATTGTGTCGTTGCCGCTATCGCCATAAAGGTTGTCTTCACCGCTCAGGCCAATGATCGTGTCATTGCCGTTTGCGCCGCTAATCTTGTTGCCAAGCTCGCTGGCGGTCATCTTGTCGTTGAAGTTCGAGCCCTCGAATTCCTCGATGCCGCTGAACTTGTCGCCCGCCGCATCGCCGGCATGGACCTTGGTCTGGAGGTTGAGGGTAATGCCGGCCGTCGCACTTGCATAAGTCGCGACATCGTAGCCAGCACCGCCTTCGATGTTGTCGGCGCCGGCGCCGCCATCCAGCAAATCGTCATCTTCGCCGCCGTCGAGTTCGTCGGCCCCAGCGCCGCCGAGAAGCTGGTCGAAGCCCTTGCCGCCATAGAGCTTGTCCGCGCCACCGCCACCATTGAGAACGTTGTCGATCTTGTTGCCGGTCAGAATGTCGTTATAGCCACTGCCAGTGAGGTTTTCGATGCTGACATAGATGTCCCCCGCGGCATCGGTGCCGGCGCCATTCTGCGACGCATCGGCAAGGTTCGCCGTGACGCCCTTGGTCGATTTGGCATAGGAGGCCGTATCGCTGTCAGCGCCGCCTTCCAGCTTGTCGGCGCCGGCGCCACCCTCCAGCACGTCGTCGCCCTGGTTGCCCTGCAGCCAGTCATTGCCGGCGCCGCCAGCGAACTGGTCGCTGTTCATGCCGCCGACAATCTTGTCGCTGCCCGCGCCACCATCGACCAGGCCCGTCAAAGCTTTGGCGTCGATATAGTCGTCATAGGCCGTGCCGACATGGGTCTTGGTGGCGGCGTTATAGAGCGGGGTGGTGTCAGGCAGATAGTTGATGGTCAGCGTCGCAGTGTCTGTGGCGCCTTTGCCGTCCTCGATCTGGTAGGTAAAGACGTCCGATGCCGAGAGCCCGCTCGCATTGACATCCCAGATGTCAGCGGTGGTGTTGCCACTAACGTTGCGTTGATAGGTGTAGCTGCCATCGGCTTTGATCGTCAGCTGACCCCAGGCGGTGAAGAGTTGCACGCCATCGGCATCGACATTGAACGTGTTGTTGTTGAAGGTGACCATGGTCACCTTGCTCGGCGCCGCCCCGATGTCCTTGCCCGCAATGCCGGTCAGCGTGTTGAGGCCTGTCAAGACGTTGCCGGCGGCTGCGCCATCGGTGGTCCGGTCAAAATCATTGAGGGCGATGTCGGTCATAGCTCTTCTCTCTCGCTTTGGTTTGCATCTGGCCCACGGTCGTCCAGCACCTCTTCTTCGAGATGAGTCGACGCGGGCCCAGGCTTGGACGTTTTGGTGGTTATTCGCGTTCGGTGACGCGGGTCACATAAAGTCGTATTTGAAAGTAGACTTATGGCAACACCGCTCACCCCGGCGCATGGCGAGACTTTGGCGTGCTTCTGTTTCTGCCGAATTTCGCCGCGCCCGGATTTGTGTTTCTATTGTTTCAAACGGGCAGTTTTTGTGGAAATTATGACCGGACCGCAGATGACAGCCCTGTCATTGACGGTTTCTGTGCGCCGGATGTGGATTTGGCCGCCGCCCATGTGGAAACGCGCAGGGGAATCAGGCGGTGAGGGCGAGACCCGCCAGAACGGCTGCCACATGCTGGCGTATGTCTTTGGGGGTAAAGGGCTTTTCGATCACGGGCCGATCGATTTCGGCCAGGAAGCGGCTGCTGGCCGGCCCCAAGGTGTCACCCGTCACCAGAATCACGCGGCTGGCGAGGGAAGGCTGATTTGCCGCCAGCCAGCGGTAAAAACGCATGCCGTCTTCGTCAGGCATACGCAGATCGCACAAGACCACGTCGAAGGCTGGGGCCTGCCCTTGCTCCAGCAACTGACGCGCAGCCTTGCCGGTGGGGGCGAGGGCGCTGTCGAAACCGTCATGGCGCAGAATTTCCGCCAGCATCGCGGCAATTTCCGGTTCGTCATCCACGATCAGCGCGCGACGGCGGACAGGTGTTGCCTGTTTCGGGTTGACCTTGGCACCAGCTGGGGCAGCAGTTTCCGGGAGCTCCCCCTTGGCGACCGGCAGCAGAATTTCGAAGGTGGCGCCACCGCCATTCCCGGGCAGCAAGGTCAAGGAACCGCCATGCCCCTCAATCATGCCGCGCGACACGGCAAGGCCAATACCGGTGCCGATGCCGACGGGTTTGGTGGTGAAGAAGGGATCGAAGATCCGGGAGCGGATGTCATCGGGGACACCCGGACCTGTATCGCTGACCTGGATCACCACGGATGCGCGGACTGGGTCAGGGTAGGCACGAACCGTGACGCGCTTTTCGCCGCTGCTCGACTCCAATGCCTGTTGCGCATTGAGGATCAGGTTGACGATGACCTGGTGCAACTGATCGGCATCGCCAAGCAGGGCCGGCAGGCCGGGGTCGATATGCGGCTCGACGGTGACACTGCTGGTCTTGAGCGTATAGCCCAGCAAATCGATGGCGGCAGTGACGAGATCCGAAACCAGGATTCGACGCCGTTCCGCCTTGCGCTGCCGGGCGATTGCCAGGAACGAGCGCACGATCTTTGCGCAGCGCTCGGCCGCCACCTCGATCTGGCGCGCGCGATTGGCCAAGGCCACGGCATCCTTGCCCGCAACGCCATCCGAGAGATCCTCGCCCAGCATCAAGGCCTGACCGATGACGATGGAAAGCGGATTATTAAGCTCGTGGGCGACCCCGGCCAGCAAGGAGCCCAGCGCTGCCAGCTTTTCGTTCTGATAGAGCGTTTCGCGCTGCCGCTCGATCTCGGCCGCGGCGTTTCGTGCCGGCGTCAGGTCGCGCAGATAGGCCGTGAACAAGCGCCGTCCCGGCAGGCTGACCTCGGTGATCGCCAGTTCGACCGGAATGATGGAATGGTCGGCGCGCATCGCCTCGACCTCAACGCGCCGGCCGATGACATTGCCGTTCCCGGTCTTCAGATAGCGCTCGAACCCGGCGCTGTGCTGGCTGCGCAGATGCGGCGGCACGATCAATTCGCTGATCGGCCGGCCGATGACGTCCGCCTGGCGGTAACCGAAGGTCTGTTCGGCCATGGGATTGAAGCTGACCACCCGCGCCTCTGCGTCGATGACGACGACGCAATCAAGTGCGGACGCAACGACGGCGGCATTGACGGCTTCGGCACCGCGCAGGGCCGAGCGCTGCGCTTCCAATTCCTCCTCACGCAATGTCAGATCCGTGAGGTCATGGATCACCACATAGTAACCGTCCGTTTCGCCGCTGGCGGAGACGAGCGGCACATAGGTGCGCTGCAGGTAGCAGCGATGGCCGTCGTCATGCGTTTCCCACGCCTCGAAACGCGCTTCATGGCCGCTGGCCGCGCGCTCTGCATGGGGTGCCAGCTGGCTCCAGATCTCGGCCCCGAGAATTTCGGCGACACGATGGCCGACGACCTGCCCGGCAGATTTGCCCATCAACGCCAGATAGCGCCGGTTCGCATAGCGGCAATTGTGTTCCCTGTCGAACAACGCGACCGGTGTCGGCATGGCATCAAGAATTGACTTCAGGTCGCGGTCGTCTTCCGCCTTGCGCGTGGCGAGCTCGGTCACGTCAATAGCCTCCCTCGCGGCCTTCAGATACCCGCCGGCCGGGTGTCACAAAGATATAGCCGACGCCACGTTCCGTCTTGATGATCTGCGGTTTCGCCGGATCGCGTTCGATCTTGCGGCGCAGCCTTGTAATTCGGATGTCGATGCTGCGGTCGAACGGCTCCATCTCGCGGTTATGGGCGAGGTCGAGCAGGCGGTCCCGGCTCAGCACCTGGTTGGGATGGCGGGCGAAGGCCTGCAGCAAATCGAACTCCATCGCCGTCAGGCGATCTTCCCGCCCATCCGGGTGCAGCAGCCGGCGCCCCTTGAGGTCAAGCACCACATCGCCGAACGCCACGGACTCGTCCCCCGCCGTGCCGGCTTGCCCGTTGCCGCCACTGGCGCTGCCAGCCCGGCGCATGACCGCCTGTATACGCGCACGCAGTTCGCGAAGGTCGAAGGGTTTGGTGACGTAATCATCGGCCCCCGACTCCAATCCGACCACGCGGTCGACGACTTCATCCAAGGCCGTCAGCATGATGATCGGCAGCGTCGGGTGCGCCGCGCGCAAGCGGCGGGCGATTGAGAACCCGTCCTCTTCGGGCATGGTGACATCGAGCAGGACCAGATCCGGCTGCCCGCTGGCGAAATGCTGGTCCAGTTCACGTCCGCCACCGGCGCTGGCCACGGCAAAACCATGGCGTGCAAGATACTCCGCCACCATCTGGCGCAGGTCCGGCTCGTCATCAACCACTAGAACCCGCTTGGCTGCGGCGATACTCGGCTTATCCATGCAGTCGGTCATGTTCGGGGAATGCGACGCTTAGTTGTCCGATACCGCAGCGCCAGGGTCAAGCATCGATCTTTCGCAGGCGGTGACCGACCGCGACGCACCGCGCACCGGCTGCAATAATATAACATTGACCAAAGAGGCGCCTTTGGGCCCGGATGGCCAAGGCTCATTGGCGCCCCAATGTCCGGTCCCAGTTCGGCAAAGAACGTGGCCGGCAAAGAGAGTTGCTGGCGTTTCCCAGGAAATGCCACTAATAGGCAATGGGATCTAACACGTGGGGGAGAGAGCGTTCATGACGGCGGATTGGACACAAGGATATGTCACGGAGACCCTCTATACCGACGGGTTCTTCCGGGAGCTGTCGCCGGCTTGGCTGAACTATGTAGCCGCCCTGAAAGGCTGTTTGCCCATCCCGCTCGACCGACCCTTCACCTATCTCGAACTCGGTTGCGGCCTGGGCCGCAGCGCCACCGTCTTTGCCGGCGCCTTTCCACAGGCCCGCTTCATCGGCGTCGATTTCAACCCTGCCCATATCGCCCTGGCGCGCCGCTACGCCGAAGCGATCGGCGTCGACAATATTTCGTTTCTTGAGCGGGGCTTTGCCGATCTCCAGTCGTCGGAACTGCCGGAATGCGACTTCATCGTGCTGCACGGCGTCTATACCTGGGTGAATGCCACCGCCCGGGCCGAGATCCGGCGCATCATCCGCGAGAACCTGAAGCCGGGTGGACTGGTCTATGTCAGCTACAACTCTCTCCCGGGCTGGGCGGCGGCATCGCCCTTGCGCAAGCTGATGGTCGAAATCGCCGCCGACACGCATGGCGACCGGGCCGAAGCCGTCGGGCCGGCCCTCGATCTGATGGAAGAACTGAATGGCGTTAACTTCGCCTATCTCAAAACCAATCCGTCGACGGCCCAGACGCTGAAGACCCTCAAGGCGCGCGGCAAGAATTATCTGGCGCACGAGTTCCTGAACTCGGAATGGAAGCTTTTCTACAGTGTCGATATCGCGGACGAAATGGCCGACGCCAAGTTGACCTATCTGGGGTCCGCGACCCTCGCTGAAAATCACGTGGAATACCTGGTCGACAAGGGAACGGCCGAGAAGATCAATACCCAGCGCTCGCCAAGGCTGCGCCAATTGCTTCTCGATTATGCGATCAACCAGCGTTTCCGCCGCGATGTCTTCGTCCGCGGGCACCAGCGTCTGGACGGGATTGAACGTGAAGTGGCCCTGGGGGCGATCCCGCTGGGCTCGCTCATTCCCGAAAGCCAGTTCACGGCCAAGGCCAAGGTCGGCAACCGTGAGGTCACTTTCGCCGAGAAGCTGTTTCCGCTCATCAAGGATGCGGTCAAGGAGCGCCCCAGAACGATCGCCGATCTGCGGCGCATCTGCAGCGCGGCCGCGGATCGGCCGGCCAATGTCGATCACTTGCTGGCGACACTCACGGCTGCCGGCCATCTGACGCCGTTTGCGCGCCTTTCCTCGGCCGATGGGAATCGCCTGGCGAGCGTCAACAAATCGGTTCTCGACCTCGCCGTGGCGACCAAATCCCGGCAGCAGATGATTTCTGCCTTGGCCGGCACCGGCATTGCCGTCGACGCGGTCGAGGCAATTCTCTATGAGGCGTATCTGGCCGGCGCAAAGACCGCCAAAGCCCTTGAGAAGCGGCTGCTGCAACGGCTTCATGAAGTGGGCCTGTCGCTCAGCAAACGCGGCCAACCGACAAAGACGGTCGAGGAGCAGCAGGCAATTGCCGGCGAGATTGTCGTGCGTTTCCTGGCCGAGAAATCCGCCATCCTGGCGCAGCTGGGGTGATGACCAGATGCGCCGATTGGTGGTGACGGCGTTCAAGTGAGGATGCAAGGCATGTTGTCGTCGATCTTCCGTGAATACGACATTCGCGGAATTGTTGGGGATACCCTGACCGTGGAAATCGCCCAAGGCATCGGCCGGGCCTTTGGCAGCATGATTGCCGACACGGGCCTCGCTGCGCCGCGCATCTGCATCGGTTGCGATGGTCGGCTGAGTTCACCCGCCTTGAAAGCGGCGGTCGTGGCGGGGCTGACGGCAAGCGGCGCCGAGGTGATCGACGTCGGCTTGGGCCCAACCCCTATGCTCTATTTCGCGGTCAATCATCTTGTGGCTGATGCCGGCATCATGATCACCGGCTCGCATAACCCGCCCAGCCACAATGGCTTCAAGATGATGATCGGCCGCAAGCCGTTCTATGGCGCACAGATTCAAGAGCTCGGGCAGCGGATTGCCAGCGGCAAGCTGGGCCAAGGCCGCGGTTCGGCGCGGACCCTGGACGTGATGGATACCTATGTGTCGCGGCTGCTGGCCGATGCCGGTGACTTCAGCGGCATGGCCATCGGGTGGGACGCCGGCAACGGCGCGGCGGGCGACGCCATGAAGGCGTTGACGGCCAGGCTCGGCGGTCGCCATGTGCTTCTGAATGAGCGGATCGACGGCACCTTCCCGGCCCACCATCCGGACCCGACCGAGCCGCATAATCTCGTCCAATTGCAGCAAGCCGTGATCGATCAGAAGCTGGATCTCGGCATTGCCTTCGACGGTGACGGGGACCGGATCGGCGCCATCGACGCCAGGGGGCGGATCGTTTCCGGCGATCAGTTGCTTGCCATTCTGGCCAAGGAGGTCTTGTCCGACCGGCCCGGTGCCACCATCATCGCCGATGTGAAAGCCAGCCAGACCTTGTTTGACGAAGTGGCGCGTCTGGGTGGCAAGCCCTTGATGTGGCGCACCGGCCATTCGCTGATCAAGACCAAGATGGCCGAAACCAATTGTCCGCTGGCCGGCGAGATGAGCGGGCACATCTTCTTTGCCGATCGTTATTTCGGCTATGACGATGCGCTCTACGCGGCCGTTCGCTTGCTGGGTGCCATCAAGCGCAGCGGGGGCAGCTTGGCTGCCTTGCGCGACGCCTTGCCAGCGGCCGTCAACACGCCAGAGATCCGCATCGATTGCCCGGAAGAGCGCAAATTCGCCGTGGTGGCCGAGGTGCGCGATCGGCTGCAAGCGCGCGGTGCCTCGTTCAACGACATCGACGGCGTGCGCGTGCAGAACGGGAGCGGCTGGTGGCTCCTGCGCGCATCGAACACGCAAGCGATCCTGGTCGGCCGGGCAGAGGCGGCGGACGCCAAGGCCCTTGCCGCGCAGATGGCGGAATTGCGCAGCGAGCTCGCCTTAAGCGGCGTTACGCTGCCCTAGCATTGGCAAGATACCAGTCATAAGTCGCGGCAATGCCGGACCGTAGATCGGTTTTTGCCTGCCAGCCCAGCGCGCTCAGGCGCGAGACATCGAGGAGCTTGCGCGGTGTCCCATCCGGCTTGGAGCGGTCGAAGGCAAAGCGCCCGCGATAGCCGACGATGTCCGCGATCGTGCCGGCCAGTTCGGCGATGGTGACATCGCTGCCGGTACCGACATTGAGCGGAATCTCACCCTCATAATGCTGAATCAGGAACACACAGGCGTCGGCCAGATCGTCGACATGCAGAAACTCGCGCCGCGGTTCACCGCTGCCCCAGATGGGCACTTCCGCGGCGCCGCTCACCTTGGCTTCGTGGATCTTGCGCAACAAGGCGGGCAATACGTGGCTCGATTGCAAATCGAAGTTATCGTTGGGGCCGTAAAGATTGGTCGGCATGCAGCTGATGAAATTGCTGCCATACTGGCGGCGATAGGCCTGGCACAGCTTCAGCCCGGCGATCTTGGCAATCGCGTACCATTCGTTGGTTGGCTCCAGCGGGCCGGTCAGCAGGGATTCCTCTTGAATCGGCTGCGGCGCCATTTTCGGGTAGACGCAGGACGAACCCAGGAACAGCAGCTTGCGCACCCCGATCTCATGGGCAGCGGCGATGATGCTGTTTTCAATGGCCAGATTGTCGAGCAGGAATTCGGCGGGGCGAATGCTGTTCTCCAGGATGCCGCCAACCTTGGCAGCCGCCACGAAAACGATGTCCGGTTTCTGCGCCTTCATCCAGCGCAGGGTGGCATGCGGGTCGCGAAGATCGGCCTCGGCACGGGCGACCGTGAGGACGCTGCAATCTTCGCGCGCGAGGCGCCGCTGGATCGCCGAGCCAACCATGCCGCGATGGCCCGCCACCCAGATGCGGGCACCGCGCAACTCCGTGGCTGGTACGGCGCTCACACCAGATATCCTTTGAAGTCGGGTTCGGATCGCAGCAGCTTCAAATCGGCCGTAACCATTTCCTGGACCAGATCGCCGAACTTCACCTGCGGCTCCCAGCCGAGCAGGCGCTTGGCCTTGGCAGCATCGCCCAGCAGCAATTCGACCTCGGTCGGGCGGAAATAGCGCGGATCGATGGCCACGACCTGGCGGCCAGACTTACGGTCGATACCGGTCTCATCGACGCCCTTGCCGCGCCAGTCGACCTCGATGCCGACATGGGAAAAGGCCAGTTCGACGAATTCACGCACCGAATACATCTTGCCCGTGGCGAGGACGAAATCCTCCGGCGCGTCGTGCTGCAGCATGCGCCACATGCCATCGACATAATCCCGTGCATGACCCCAGTCGCGCTTGGCGTCGAGATTGCCCAAATAGAGGCATTCCTCGCGTCCCAGGCTGATATTGGCGACGGCGCGGGTGATCTTGCGGGTCACGAAGGTTTCGCCGCGGATCGGGCTCTCATGGTTGAAGAGGATGCCGTTGACCGCGAACATGCCATAGGCCTCGCGGTAATTGACGGTGATCCAGTAGGCATAGAGCTTGGCTGCGGCATAGGGGCTGCGCGGATAAAAGGGGGTCGTCTCGCGCTGCGGCGTCTCCTGCACCTTGCCGAACAGCTCCGAGGTCGAGGCCTGGTAGAACCGCGTCTTGCGTTCCAGGCCCAGAATGCGGATGGCCTCCAGCAGGCGCAAGGTACCGATGCCGTCGGCATTGGCGGTGTATTCCGGGGTCTCGAAACTGACCTGAACGTGGCTCTGGGCCGCCAGATTGTAGATCTCGTCGGGCTGCGTCTCCTGAACGATGCGGATCAGGTTGGTGGCATCCGTCATGTCACCATAATGCAGGTGGAACGGCTCACCTTCCACATGGGGGTCATGATAGAGGTGGTCGATGCGGGCGGTGTTGAAGGACGACGATCGCCGCTTAACCCCGTGAACGATGTAGCCTTTTTCGAGCAGGTGGCGTGCGAGAAAGGCGCCGTCCTGGCCGGTGATGCCGGTAATCAATGCCACTTTCTGGGTCATCGCGAGCCGTTCCAATCGAATAAGCCGTGTGCAAGGCGCTCACGTTTATCTGGGGGGTGCGGCAAACACAATATTCTCTCGCCGCTTACCCCACTGAAGCGCCGCCCTGCCGCCTTATATATTTCAAGACGAGTCCCGGCTGCTGGTGTGAGTCACCGGGCAAGACAACTACCTTGCAATTTTTCGATAGCAGCCCTGCTATACGGCCGGAAAATAGGACCAGTGTCATATTTCGCAGGAAATTCGGGGAAATAAAACGCCATTGAGTACACATTCCCGCCCCATCTTAGGGGTCTGTTAGTTAATACCGTATACGCATTTGGGTGGTTTAGACCGATTTTGCGCGGCCGGACGCCGTGCAAACCGACAGGAGCTGTAAATGTCGCTTGTTACCGGTACCGCCTCGAATGACACCCAGAACTTCAATCCGGGCGACGATTACAATCTAAGCGCGGGAACCGACACGCTCGTTTTCAATCAAACGGATGCGGACCTCACGTCGACCGCTCTGACCAGTGTCGAAGTCCTGAAGGCAGGCGTCAGCACCGCGACGACCTTTACCGTGGATGCGAACGACCTGGCGTCGGGAGGTTCCGTCGTCGGTAGCAGCGGCAGCGACACGCTGATCATCGACAGCACAGCCTTCGATCTCACCAGCACCACCCTGACCAGCATCGAACAGTTGGTCGCCGGACAGAACACGGACACGACCTTTACGGTCGATGCGGCCGATTTGGCCGCGGGCGGCAGTGTCATCGGCAGCAGCGGCAACGACACGCTGATCATCAAGGGTACCGCGTTCAATCTGACCAGCACCACGCTGACCGACGTCGAGATTCTGCAGGCTGGCTCCACGGCCGCCACGACCTTCACCGTCGATCAGGCGGACCTTGCCGTCGGCGGATCGGTGCTTGGCAATGGCAGCGCCGTCGCGGACACGCTGATCGTCAAATCGGC
>NZ_JAXCLX010000003.1:300000-479370 GCF_034044635.1 Dongia rigui | reverse complement strand
GGCGGCACCATCATCGGCGGCGCGGGCAGCGATACGCTGACCACGAAGGAAGCGGCCCTCAACCTCACCAGCACGACCTTGACCAGCATCGAGGCGTTGAAGGCGGGGACCGCAACGGCCACGACATTCACTCTTGATACGGGTGATTTCAGCCAGCTCACCAGCATTTCCGGCAGCAGCGGCAATGATACGCTGATCTTCACCGGCACCGCCTATGACCTCAGCAGCCGCGCCCTGACCAGCATCGAAGTGCTGCAGGCGGGTTCTGCGTCCGACACGACCTTCACCGTCGATGCGGCCGATCTCGCCACCGGCGGCAGCGTCGTCGGCAGCAGCGGCACAGACACGCTGACCATTCTCGGCACCGCCTTCAACCTCGCCAGCACCGGCATCAACTCGGTCGAAAAATTGAAGGGTGGTTCGGCGTCCGACACGACCTTCACGCTCGATCAGGCGGATCTCGTCTCCGGCGGCTCGGTGATCGGCAGTTCCGGCAGCGATACCATCGTCGCCAAGGGCTCGGCACTCGATCTCTCAAGCACCACCCTCACCAGCATCGAGAAGCTGCAGGGTTCGCTCGCCGCTACGACCTTCACGGTCGATCAGACGGACCTCAATACGGTCGGCACCATCACCGGCAGCACGGGGAGTGACACGCTGGTTGCAGCGGGCGCAGCGCTCGACCTCACCAGCACGGTGCTCAACAGCATTGAAATTCTGAAAGGTGCCGCTGGCGGTACGACCTTCACGGTCGACGGCATCGGCGCGACCGGTGCGGATCTGGTTGCCGGTGGCAGCGTCGTTGGCGTCAACTCGACGACGATCGATACCCTGATCATCAAGGGCACGACGTTCGACACCACCAGCACCACGCTCACCAACGTCGAGGTATTGAAGGCCGGCTCCAACGCTGCCACGACCTTCACCATCGATCAGGCCGATCTCGCCTCCGGCGGCACGGTTCAGGGCAGCACCGGCTCGGATACGCTGGTCATCAAGGGCACGTCGCTCAATCTTTCCAATACGACACTGACCAGCATCGAGAAACTTCAGGCGGGCTCCAACGTTGCCACGACCTTCACCGTTGATCAGGCGGACTTGGCGTCGAACGGAACGGTCCAGGGCAGCAGCAGCAATGACACCCTGGTTGCCAGCACGACCGGCCTCGACCTTTCCAGCACCACGCTGACCAGCGTCGAAATCCTGAAGGCGGGCCTCAGCGCCGCCACCACCTTCACCGTCGACCAGGCGGACCTGGCGAGCGGCGGTTCCGTCATCGGCAGCACGGGCGCCGATTCCCTCGTTGCCGCCGGCGCCACGCTGGATCTCTCCAGCACGACGGTCAGCAGCATCGAAAATCTGCAGGCCGCGGCCGGCGGCACGACCTTCACCCTCGATGCGGCGGACCTCGCCTCGGGCGGCAGCGTCACCGGCGGCGTCGGTAGCGATACACTCATCATCAAGAGCACGGCCTTCGACCTCAGCAGCAGCACCGTGACCGGTGTCGAAAAGCTGCAGGCTGGCTCGGCCTTGGCAACGACCTTCACCGTCGATGCCAGCGATCTCGCCAGTGGCGGCACCGTCCAAGGCAGCAGCGGCATCGACACGCTGATGGCCAAGGGAACGCTGGTCGACCTCACCAGCACGACGCTCAGCAGCATCGAAACACTGAAGACGGCCTCAAGTGCCGGCACGACCTTCAAGATCGATATGACCGACTTTGCGTCGCTGACGGCCATCCAGGGCGGCAGCGGCAATGACACGCTGTCGATCAACGATACCGCCTATGATCTCTCCAGCACGGCGCTGACCAGCATCGAGCGCCTGCAGGCGGGCTCCGCCAGCGACACGACTTTCACGGTCGACCAGGCGGATCTCGCCTCGGGCGGCAGCGTCATCGGCTCGACCGGCACCGACACCTTGACCGCTACGGGGGCGACGCTCGACCTCACCAGCACGACGCTCACCAGCGTCGAGAAGCTGCAGGCGGCGTCCGTCGGCACCACGTTCACCGTCGATGCGGCGGATCTTACGGTTGCCAATCAGGTTGCCGGCGCCGCTGGCACCGATACACTGATCGTCAAGGGCACGTCCTTCGATCTCAGTGCCACCGCAGTGACAGCTGTCGAAATCCTGAAGGCCGGTTCCGGCACCGCCACCACCTTCACGGTAGATCAGAACGACCTCCTCGCCGGTGGCGCCGTCCAAGGCAGCAGTGGCGTAGATACGCTGGCTGCAGCGGGCACTGGGCTTGATCTGACCAGCACGACCTTGAACAGCATCGAGATCCTGAAGGCGGCCGCTGGCGGCACGACCTTCACCGTCGATGCGGCGGATCTGGCTGCCGGTGGCAGCGTCACCGGCGGCGCCGGTACCGATACGCTCATCATCAAGGGAGCGACTTTCGACGTCACCAGCTCGGCGCTGAGCAGTGTCGACATCTTGAAAGCCGGCTCCAACCTTGCCACGACTTTCACCGTCGACCAGGCCGATCTGGCGACCGGCGGCAGCATCGTCGGCAGCAGCGGCACCGATACGCTGACCACGCGCGGCACGGCACTCAGCCTCGCCAGCACCTCGCTCAATAGCGTTGAAATTCTGCAGGCGGGCTCCAACCTTGCCACGACCTTCACGGTCGACAACGATGATCTGACCCATCTTGCCACCATCAATGGCAGCAGCGGCAATGATACGCTCGTCGCCAACTCGGCCAGTGCCAATCTCAGCAGCACCACGCTGGGCAGCATCGAGATTCTGAAAGCGGGCCTCAGCGTCGACACCACCTTCACGGTCGACCAGGCGGATCTGGCGAGCGCCGGCTCGGTCCAGGGTAGCAGCGGCAACGATACCCTTGCCGCGGCGGGCGCCACGTTGGATCTCACCAGCACGACGCTCAGCAGCATCGAGAAACTGCAGGCAGCCGCTGGCGGCACCACCTTCACCGTCGATACCGCCGACCTCACTTCGGGTGGCAGCGTCACCGGTGGCGCCGGTACCGATACACTCGTCATCAAAAGCGCCGCGTTCGATCTCACCAGCAACACCGTCACCGGTGTCGAAATTCTGCAGGCGGGCTTGGCCAGCGCCACCACCTTCACGGTCGATCAGGCGGATCTGGCCAGCAATGGCAGCATTGTCGGCAGCAGCGGCACGGATATCCTGACCACCCGCGCCACGGCGCTCGATCTGACCAGCACGACCCTGACCAGCGTCGAGACGCTGCAGGCGGGTTCGTCGCTTGCCACCACCTTCACGGTCGATGGCGACGACTTCACCAAGCTGACCTCGATCATCGGCAGCACCGGCAGCGATACGCTGTCGATCAAGGACACCGCCTACAATCTGTCCAGCACGTCGCTGACCAGCATCGAAAACCTGCAGGCGGGCTCCACCAACAACACCACCTTCACCGTCGATCAGGCGGACCTTGCCAATGGCAGCAATGTCATCGGCAACACGAACACGGATACGCTCATCATCAACGGCACCAACTTCGACGTCAGCAGTGTCACCCTCACCAGCGTCGAGAAGTTGCAGGCGGGTTCCGCCTCCGCCACGACATTCACCGTGAACCAGGCAGATCTGGCGACCGGCGGTACGGTGCAGGGCAGCGGCGGCAATGACAAATTGGTCATCGCCGGCACCGCCCTCGATCTCACCAGCACGACCTTGAACAGCGTCGAAATACTGCAGGCCGGTTCCAGCCTTGCCACGACGTTCACTGTCAATGCCAACGACCTTGCGACCGCCGGCTCCATCACCGGCAGCACGAGCAACGATACGCTGATCATTGCCGACACCGCCTTTGATCTGACCAGCACGACACTCACCAGCATCGAGGCGCTGACGGCCGGTTCGAACCTGGCCACGACCTTCACGGTCGACAAGGAAGACCTGGCGAGCGGCGGCAGCGTCAGCGGCAATGGCGGAAACGATACGCTCATCGTCAAGGGCCTGACCGTTGACCTGACCAGCACGTCGCTCAGCAGCGTCGAGATCCTGCAGGCGTCTTCGAACCTTGCCACGACCTTCATCGTCGATGCGGCGGACCTCGCTGCCGGCGGCAGCGTGGTCGGTGGCAGCGCCAACGATACGCTGGTGATCAAGGGAACGGCCTTCAATCTCAGCAGCACGGCGCTCAACAGCATCGAAATTCTGAAGGCCAGTTCGAGCAGTGCCACCACCTTCACGCTCGATGCTGCCGATCTCGTGAGCGGCGGTACATTGACCGGCAGCACGAGCATCGACACGTTGGTCGCGGCCGGCACGTCGATCGACCTCAGCAGCACGGCGGTCAGCAATATTGAAATCCTGAGAGCCGGATTGAACGTCGCCACGACCTTCACGCTCGACGCCACCGATCTCGCCGGTTTCGGCACGATCACCGGCAGCAGCGGCAACGATACATTGGAGGTCAAGAGCGCAAATATCGATCTCAGCCTCGTCAACCTCAGCAATGTCGAAATTCTGAAAGCCGGTCTGGCGGTCGCCACGACCTTCACCGTCGATCAGGCGGACCTCGCCTCGGGCGGCACGGTGCAGGGCAGCAGCGGCAACGACACGCTGACGTTCAAGAGCACGGCAATCGACCTCACCAGCACCACGCTCAACAGCGTCGAGATTCTGAAGGCCGGCAACGTGCTCGCCACGACGTTCACGCTTGACCAGGCCGACCTCGTCTCCGGCGGCTCGGTCCAGGGCAGCAACGGCAGCGACACGCTGATCGTCAAGGACGCCGCCATCGACCTGACCAGCACCGCGCTCAGCAGCATTGAGAAGCTGCAGGCCGGTTCGAACGCGGCGACGACCTTCACGGTCGACGCGGCGGATCTCGCTTCGGGCGGTTCTGTGATTGGCAGCACCGGCACCGACACGCTGATCATGAAGACGACGGCCTTCGATCTCAGCAGCACGTCTCTCACCAGCATCGAAAAGCTGCAGGCGGGCTTGAACTCGGCCACGACCTTCACGGTCGATCAGGGAGACCTTGCGGCCAACGGGTCCGTTATCGGCAGTTCCGGCAACGACACCCTCGTCGCGGTCGGGACCGAACTCAATCTCAGCAGCACGTCGCTCACCAGCGTCGAAATCCTCAAGGCCGGCTCGAACCTTGCCACGACCTTCACGGTCGATCAGGGCGATTTGGCGGCCAGCGGCAGTGTGATCGGCAGCAGCGGCAATGATACATTGGTCATTGCCGGCACCTCTGCCAACCTCACCAGCACGACGCTTTCCAGCATCGAAATTCTCAAGGCGGCGTCCAACCTCGCCACCACCTTCACCCTCGACCAGAATGATCTGGCGTCGAGCGGCACGGTGCAGGGCAGCAGCGGCAACGATGTCCTGGTGATCAATGGCGTCAGCCTCGACCTTACCAGCACGTCGCTGGACAGCGTCGAGATCATCCAGGCCGGCAGTGCCTCTAACACCACCTTCACGCTCGATCAGGCCGATCTGGTTTCGGGCGGCACGGTCCAGGGCAGCACCGGTACCGACATCCTCGCGGTCGGCTTCACCAGCCTGGATCTCAGCAGCACGACGCTGACCAGCATCGAAAATCTGAAAGCCTCGCAATCGATCAGCACCATCTTCACGGTCGATCAGGCTGATCTCTCCACAGCTGGTTCGGTCACCGGCAGTTCCAGCAGCGATACCCTGGCGATCGCCGGCACCAGCCTCAACCTCACCAGCACGACGCTCTCCAGCGTCGAGGTCCTGAAGGCCGCGTCGGGCCTCGCCACGACCTTTACCGTCGATGTGGCGGATCTCGTTTCCGGCGGTTCGGTCGTTGGCAACAGCGGCAATGACACGCTGATCATCAGCGGCAGCACGGCCGTCAACCTCAGCAGCACGGGCCTCACCAGTGTCGAGATCCTGCAGGCGGGTACCGCCTCGGCGACGACCTTCACCGTCGACCAGGCCGATCTCATCGGCGGCGGATCGATCATCGGCAGCAGCGGCTCCGATACCCTGACGGCGTTCGGCACCAGCCTCGACCTCAGCAACACGTCGCTTACCAGCATCGAATTGCTGAAGGCGGGCTCTGCCTCACCCACCACCTTCATCGTGGACCAGGCGGATCTTGCCTCCGGCGGCTCGATCACGGGCAGCACCGGCAGCGACATCCTGCAGGCCAGCGGCACCTTGCTCGACCTTTCCAGCACGACGCTTACCAGCATCGAACAGCTGAAGGCAGGCAATACGCAGCCGACGACGTTTGTCGTCGATCAGGCCGATCTGGCGACCAGCGGCACGGTCACCGGCAATAGCAGTGTCGATACCTTGACCATCGCCGGCGCCAGCCTCGATCTCACCAGTGCGACGCTCTCCAGCATCGAAATCTTGAAGGCAGGCAGCGCCAGTGCCACGACATTCACCGTCGATGCGGCGGATCTTGCCTCCGGCGGTTCGGTGGTCGGCAGCACCGGCAACGACACGCTGCTCATGAAGACGACGGCCTTCAACCTCAGCAGTACGTCGCTCACCAGCGTCGAAATCCTGCAGGCGGGTGTTGTGACCTCCAATACCTTCACGCTCGATCAGGCCGATCTGGTCGCTGGTGGCTCCGTCATCGGCAGCAGCGCCTCCGACACCCTGACGGCCTTCGGTACTGTGCTTGATCTCAGCAGCACGACGCTGACCAGCATCGAGCGCTTGCTGGCTGGCTCGGCATCGCCGTCGATCTTCACGGTGGATCAAGCCGATCTGTCGTCGGTGACGACGATCACCGGCAGCACCGGTAATGACACCCTGGTGGCCAGCGGCACGTCACTCAACCTGACCAGCACAGCAGTCACCTCGTTCGAAATCCTGAAGGCCGGCACCAGCCTTGCCACCACCTTCACCGTCGATGCGGGCGATCTTACCTCCGGCGGCTCGGTCCAGGGCAGCAGCGGCGATGATATCCTGGTGATGAACACCGCTGGCTTCAACCTCAGCAGCACGACGCTGACCAGCATCGAGAAGCTGCAGGCGGGTGTTGCTGCCGCAACCACCTTCACGGTCGATCAGGCCGACCTCATCGCTGGTGGCTCGGTCATCGGCAGCAGCGGCTCCGATACGCTGACGGCCTTTGGTACCGTGCTTGATCTCAGCAGCACCACGCTCACCAGCATCGAGCGTCTGCTGGCCGGCTCGGCATCGCCGACCACCTTTACCGTGGATCAGAATGATCTGGCGTCGGTGACGACGATCACCGGCAGCACCGGCAGTGACACGCTGGTCGCCAGCGGTACGTCGCTCAACCTGACCAGTACAGCTGTCACCTCGTTCGAAACCCTGAAGGCTGGCACCAGCTTCGCCACCACCTTCACTGTCGATACGGGCGACCTTGCCGCCAGCGGTACGGTCCAGGGCAGCAGTGGCAACGACATCCTGGTGATGAATACCTCGGCCTTCAACCTGGCCAGCACCACCCTCACCAGCATCGAAATCCTGCAGGCGGGCCTCAATACAGCGACGACCTTCACGGTCGACCAGGCGGATCTCATCTCCGGTGGCTCGGTCATCGGCAGCACCGGTTCCGACATCTTGCTGGCCAACGGCACGACCCTCGATCTCAGCAGCACGTCGCTGACCAGCATCGAGACGATCAAATCGGGCAGCGTCGCCACGACCTTCACGCTCGACCAGGCGGATCTGGTTGGCGTCACGTCTGTGACCGGCAGCACCGGCAGCGACATCCTGGTCGCCGCCGGCACGGAACTCAACCTCGGCAGTGCCGCGGTTACCAGCATCGAGAAGCTGCAGGCGGGCCTCGCCACCGCAACCACCTTCACCGTCGATCAGGCTGATTTGGCCGCCAGCGGTACCGTTCAGGGTAGCACCGGTAACGACACCTTGGCGGCGGCCGGTACGGCCCTGGACCTCAGCTCGACGATCCTCACCAGCGTCGAAATCCTGCGGGCGGCCAATGCGGCTGGCACGACCTTCACGGTCGATGTGGCCGATTTGCTCTCCGGCGGCTCCGTCATCGGCAATAGCGGTAACGATACACTGGCGATCAAGTTCTCGACCGTCGACTTGACCAGCACCACCTTGTCCAGCATCGAGATTATCGATGGCTCGCTGACGACGGCGACGACCTTCATCATCAACCAGGCGGACCTGGCCTCGGGCGGTACGGTCAGCGGCAATGCCGGTGTCAACGACACACTGACGATCGCCGGCACCAGCCTCGATCTCAGCTCGTCGACGCTGTCCAGTGTTGAAATCATCACGACCAACTCGACGCTGGGTACCACCTTCATCGTCGATCAGACCGATCTGGCATCGACCGGCTCCGTGACCAGCAACACCAACGGCACGGACACACTGGTGGCGGCCGGTAGTACCCTCGACCTCTCCAGCACGATCCTGACCAGCATCGAAAAACTGCAGGCGGGCACAAGCATTGCCACCACGTTCACGGTGGATGCGCTCGACCTTGCCGCCAACGGCTCGGTCATCGGCAGCAGCGGCCTCGACTCGCTGGTTGCCAAGTATACGGGCTTCGATCTGACCAGCACGACGCTGACCAGCATCGAGAGGTTGACCGCCGGCTTGACGACGCTCACCACCTTCACCGTCAATCAGGCGGATCTCATCTCCGGTGGCAGCGTCACGGGTACGGGTAGCAACAACGACATCCTGACCATCGCTGGCACCACTCTCGACCTCAGCAGCACGACGTTGACCAGCGTGGAATCGATCAAGGCGGGTGTCACGAGTTCCACCACCTTCATCGTCGATCAAGCCGATCTTCTGTCCGGCGGCTCTGTCACCGGCAGCACCAGCACCGATACGTTGACGATTGCAGCGGCCAGCATGGACCTCACCAGCACCAGCCTCAGCAGCGTTGAAATCCTGCGGGCGGGCCTCAACAGCGCAACCACCTTCACGGTGGATGCAGCGGACCTTCTGTCGGGCGGCTCGGTCATCGGCAGCAGTGGCAACGATATCCTGGTGATGAACACGTCGGCCTTCAACCTGTCCAGCACAACGCTGACCAGCGTTGAAATCCTCCGCACCGGTGTCAGCGTCGCCACCACCTTCACGGTCGACCTTGCCGATCTTGCGGCGGGCGGCAGTGTCGTCGGCAGCAGCGGCAACGACACGCTGCTGGTCAAGGACGCCAACTACGATCTCACCAACACCAGCCTCACGAGCGTCGAGATCCTGCAGGCAGGTATCAGCCTGGCGACCGTCTTCACCGTCGATCAGGCCGACCTTATCGGCGGCGGCACGGTTGCCGGCAGCAACGGTGCCGACACGCTGGCCATCGCCGGCTCGGCGCTTGACCTCACCGGCACGACGCTCACCAGCGTCGAGATCATCCGTGCTGGCTCTGGTGTCGCCACGACCTTCACCCTCGACGCCAGCGACCTGGCGAGCGGCGGCACGGTCTGGGGCAGCAGCGGCAATGACCGCCTGGTGCTCAACGGCACGGCCTATGACCTGACCAGCACAACGCTGACCAGCGTCGAAATCCTGCAGACCGGGTCGAGCCTTGCTTCCACCTTCACGCTCGATGCCAGCGACCTGTTGTCGGGTGGCTCGGTGGTCGGCAGCAGCAGCACCGACACCTTGTCGGTGCTCGGCACCAACGTCGATCTCACCAGCACGACGCTGACCAGCATCGAAGTCTTGAAGACGGTATCGGCCTTGGCGACGACGTTCCTCATCGACCAGGCCGACCTGCTCTCGGGCGGCACGGTGATCGGCAGCTCCGGCAATGACATATTGTCGATCGTCGGCAGCAGCCTCGATCTCACCAGCACGACGCTTACCAGTGTCGAAATCCTGCAGGCGGGGACCGGCGTGGCCACCACCTTCATCGTCGACCAAGCGGACCTGCTCTCGGCCGGTTCGGTGATCGGCAACAGCGGCAGCGACACGCTGGCCGCCAGCAGCAATGCCCTCGACCTCACCAGCACGACGCTCTCCAGCATCGAAGTGCTGAGAGCCAATTCGGTTCTGGCGACCACCTTCACGGTCGATCAGAGCGATCTGCTCTCCGGCGGTTCCGTCACCGGCAATATTTCGGCTGACACCCTGGTCATTAACGGCACCAGCCTCGATCTCACCAGCACGACGCTGAACAGCGTGGAAATCATCCGTGCCGGCCTCGCCACGGCCACCACCTTCACCGTCGACCAGGCCGACCTCCTCGCCAATGGCGTGGTCATCGGCAGCAGCGGCAACGATACGCTGCTCACCAACGGGAACAGCCTCGACCTCAGCAGCACCTCGCTGTCCAGCGTCGAGATCATCAAAGCCGGCTCGAATGTGGCGACCACCTTCACGGTCGACCAGGACGATCTGGCAACTGGCGGGTCGGTGGTTGGCGGTGCCGGCTCCGACACGCTCATTGTCAACGGCCACAGTATCGATCTCAGCAACACGGTTCTGACCAGCATCGAGACGGTCCGCTCCTCGGCGCCGAGCTCTGCCAGCAACTTCGCAGTGGGTGGCGGGGTCGGCGGGGCGACCATCGATCTCACCAGCAATGGCGTCATCGATACGGTCAGCCTGGCAACCGGCTACAAGGTTGCCGACGTGACCAGCGATGCCACCATCCTGTCGCATTCGGTGACGTTGAACCACTTCACCGACGGCACAGGTGGCGACGTGATCGACCTCTCGGCGATCACCAACGGCACGCCGGGCAGCAGCACCGACATCAGCGGGTATATCAACCTGGCGGCGCCGGCGACGCTGAAGGATGCCTTGAACATCGCGGCGACGGCCAACGGCTCGTCGACGGCCAGCGTGGTAACCTTCCAGTATGGCGGCGACACCTATGTCCTGGTCGACAACTCGGCCAGCAGCTCGCTGACGACGGACGATGTGGTGGTCAAGCTGGTCGGCACGCATACGCTGTCCGACGCCAGCAACATCACCTTCTAAGGCGCTTACCTGGGTACCGGCGTGGCGGCAATTATCGGCCGCCACGCCAACCTTCGGCCCCAGCCGTTTTCGGTTGGCGTCGAATCCACGAGGCGTGGTAAAAGGCCGGATTGCCGCAAATTTGGGTCGTGCGCGCGGCGTTGACGGGCTCCAGGATGGTCCAAAAGCGTAAATCGGTTCCCCCCAAGCCAGCCGTTGCGGCCGATCCGCCCGATGCGGGGCTTGAAATCCTGCGCGAGGCCATGCGACTTCACGTCGCCGGCCGCCTGTTGGACGCCGTCCCTGTCTATCGTCGCCATCTGGCCCTTGGGCGAAGCGCTGTGGCGCTCAACAATCTGGGCGCTGCCCTGCGCGATCTTGGCCAATCACCCGAAGCCGTCGACTGCTTCCGCGAAGCACTGACCCTCGAACCGACCAACAGCGATGCTCAGCTCAATCTGGGCCTGGGCCTGCTGGACCTCGGCGACCTGGCGCCGGCCGAGGCGGCGCTCAAGCGCGCCTTGACCATGCTGCCCCAGCCTGGTCCAGAAGCCGCCGCGGACCCGCGCTTCCTGCAATGCCTCAATGGCTATGGCAGCCTGATGCGGCGCCAGGGCCGGGTCGATGAGATGATCGCCCTCTTTCGCCAGGAGAGCGTCGCTGCACCCCAGGACGCCAATCTCCATTTGCATCTCGGTAACATTCTTTTCGAGACACATCGCCTGGAAGAGGCGGTTGCGGCCTTCACGCGGGCATTGGAGATTGAGCCCAAGATGGCCGCGGCCCTCGGCAATCTGGGTACCGTCTATGCGACCCTCGGCAAGCTCGACGATGCCGTGCGCTGCCAGCGCGGTGTCATCGCGCTGGAACCCGAAAACCCCAAGCATTACGTCAATCTGGGCGCCGCACTTAAGGGGCAGGGGCTTCTCGGCGAAGCGGCGGCCGTCTATCGCCATGCCGTGACGCTGAAGCCGGATTATGATTTTGCCATCAACAATCTCGGCAATTTGCTGCGCGAGCAGGGCCGGCTGGATGAATCGGTCGCCTGCTTTCGCAAGGCGATCAAGATCTCGCCGAGTTATCTCGGCGCGCATTCCAATCTGCTCTTCACGTTGAATTCGTTGGCCGAGATGACGCCGGCGGAAGTCTGCGCCGAGCATCGGCAGTTCGGCGACATGATCGAGGCACAGGCCGGTCCGGTCGCGCCGCACGCCAATGTTCCCGAACCGGCGCGGCGCTTGCGCGTCGGCTATCTGTCGCCGGATTTCCTTGGCCACTCGGTCGCCTATTTCATCGAGAATCTGCTGGAATTTCACGACCAGCGGAATTTCGAAATCATCTGTTATGCGATCAACAAGCGGATGGATTCGCTGTCCCGCCGTTTGCAGGCGCGCGTGCCGGTGTGGCGTTCCTGCTCGTTCATGACCGATGACGAACTGACCGCCCAGATTCGCGCCGACCAGGTCGACATCCTGGTCGACCTCGCCGGGCATACCGCCGAAAATCGCCTTACCGTTATGGCGCGCAAGCCCGCACCCGTGCAGGTCACCTATCTCGGCTACCCCAATACCACCGGCCTCACGCGGATCGATTACCGCCTGACCGACGCAAAGGTCGATCCGGTGGGCGAGGCCGACCATATCCATGCCGAAAAGCTCGTGCGCCTGCCGCGCAGCTTTCTGTGTTTCCGCCCCTCGGATTTCGCGGGCGAGGTACCGGCGCGGCCCGTCGCAAACAATGGCTATGTGACGTTCGGTTCATTCAACGTCATGGCGAAGATGACGGACGAGGTCGTGGCGGTCTGGTCACGCCTGCTGCGCGAGGTGCCGAACTCGCGGCTGGTGATGAAGTGCAACGCCTTTTCCGACCCGGAAACCCTGGCACTCTATCGACAGCGCTTCGGCGCGTGTGGCGTGGCGCCGGAACGGCTCGATCTGATGGGGCGCCAGCCGCTCATCGGCGATCACCTTGCCACCTATGGCCGCATCGACATCGCGCTCGACCCGTTCCCCTATAACGGCACCACCACCACCTGCGAAGCCTTGTGGATGGGTGTGCCGATGGTCGCCTTGCGCGGCGACCGCCATGTCGGGCGCGTCAGTGCCGCCTTGCTGGAACATGTGGGCCTCGCCGAGCTGGTGGCCTACAGCGTTGATGATTATGTCGCACGCGCCAAGGCCCTCGCCGCCGATCCGGCACGAATTCAGGCGCTGAGTGCCGGTCTGCGCAAGGCGATGGCCGCCTCGCCCTTGATGGATGGCCCTGGCTTTGCCCGCGAAGTCGAAGCGGCCTATCGCGGCATGTGGCAGCACTGGTGTGCCGCACAGGCGGCCGGCAGCAAGGCCCCGGATGTCACGGCGGAAATGGATGCCGGTGTCGCGGCCTTCAACCGCAGCGACTGGCCCGCGGCCGAACGCGCCTTCCGGCAGGCCGCCGCCAAGGATCCGACAAGCCCAGAGGCGATCCTCAATCTGGGGTCCGCCTTGAAGCGCCGCAAATTGGTGCCGGAAGCGCTGGCCTGCTTTCAACAGGCCCTCGTCCTCCGGCCCGACTGGGCGGCTGCCTATGCCAATATCGGTTCCGCCTTTTGCGATTTGGGGCGCCAGGAGGAGGCCGAGGCGGCTTGCCGTCGGGCGATTGCCATCGACCCGCGCAACCGCAATGCCTATAGCAACCTTGCCTCGGCCCTCTGTGCACAGCATCGCGACGACGAGGCGATCCCCTTCTTCGAAAAGGCGATCGAGATCGGGCCGGTCAGTGCCGATCTTTATGTCAACCTGTCGGCGGCACTCATCTCGACAGGGAGGCTTGCGCAGGCCGCCGAAGCGTGCCGGCGTGCCATCACGCTGGCGCCGGACCTCGCCGAGGCCCATGCCAATTTGGCCTCAACCCTGGGGGCGCAGGGCCTCAATCGCGAAACGATCGCGGCCTCCCGCGAGGTAACAAGGCTGCGCCCGGATCTCCATCTAGGTTGGTCCAACTACCTTTTCTCGCTCAACTACGTGACCGATCTCAGTGCCGATCAGATTTTTGCCGAGCATCGGGCCTGGGGCGCACGCCATGCCGGGAAGGCGGCGCGTCATCACGACAACGCGCCGGTTCCGGATCGGCCCTTGCGCGTCGGCTTCGTCTCCGCCGATTTCTGCGCCCATTCCGTTGCCTTCTTCCTGAAGCCGCTCTTTGACCGGCATAATGGCAAGAGCTTCGAATTCTACTGCTACTCGGATGTGGTGAACCCGGATCTCTATACCGAGTTCCTGCGCCGTGCGAGTGCCGGATGGCGGCCGATCGTCGGCCTCTCCGACGAGCGGGCGGCGGCGATGGTTCGTGCGGACGGCATCGACATTCTGGTCGATCTGGCCGGCCATACATCGAAGAATCGCCTCGGCGTCTTTGCCGAAAAGCCGGCCCCGGTCCAGGTGACGTGGCTTGGCTATCCCAACACCACCGGGCTGGAGGCGATCGACTATCGCCTCATCGACGCGATCACCGACCCGCCAGGCGACGCCGATCGTGGCCATGCCGAGAAATTGTGGCGCCTGCCGGGGCCTTTCCTTTGCTATGAGGCTGCGCCGAAAACGCCCGACGTCGCGCCACTGCCGGCCTTGGCGAATGGCCATATCACCTTCGGCAGCTTCAACAAGATCAACAAGATCTCCGACCAGACGATCAGCCTCTGGGCCGCCGCCCTGGTTGCGGTGCCGCAGTCGCGCCTCATCCTCAAGTCGCGCTCCTTCGCCGATGCCGAGAGTGCGGCCCGCCTGCAGGCGGCTTTCCAGAAGGCCGGCATCGCCGCCGGCCGGGTCGAGTTGCTGAGCTGGGAGCCGCATCTCAAGAACCATCTCGAGGTCTATCATCGCATCGACCTCGCTCTCGATACCTTCCCCTATAACGGGACGACAACAATTTGCGAGGCGGCGTGGATGGGCGTGCCCACGCTGACGCTGTGCGGCGACCGGCATGCTGCCCGCGTCGGTGCCACCATCAATGCGGCGCTCGACCTGCCGCAGATGACGGCGCTGGATGAGCAGGCGTTCGTTGCCCAGGCAAAGCTGCTCGCGGCGGACGTGCCGGCCCTCTCGGCATTGCGGGCGGGATTGCGCGCGCGCATGCTGGAATCGCCGCTATGCGACGGGCGGCAGTTTGCCGGCAAGTTCGAGGCCGCCATGCGCGGCATGTGGCGCGCATGGTGCGAGACTGAAGGCGCCGGCCGCAGCAATGAAGGCAACGACAAAACCATGGCGACGGTACCGACGAACATGCTGCGGCTGAAGTTGAAGGGCGATATTGAGATTTGCGTTCCACGCGATGTGAACCTGATTTCACCCTATGTCCTCTTGGAACAGGAAGATTGGTTCGAGGATGAGGCGCCGTTCGTCCGGCAGCTGCTGCGGCCCGGCGAGCGCGTGATCGACATCGGGGCCAATTACGGCATCTATAGCCTTACCGCGGCGCGTGCTGTCGGTGCCGCGGGCCAGGTGTGGAGCTTCGAACCGGCCAGCCAGACGGCGGCGCATCTGACGCGCAGCATCGCTGCCAATGGTTTCCAGAACGTCTCGGTGATCCAGGCGGCTCTCTCGAACCGAGAAGGCGAAGCCCAACTCGGCCTCAGCGGTCAATCTGAACTGAACTCACTGCAAGGCTCCGCCCAAGGGTCGGAAACGGTTGCCTTGACGACGCTCGATCTGTGGGCCGCTGCCAATGACTGGCCGGCGATCGACTTCGTCAAGCTCGATGCCGAGGGTGAGGAGCCAAACGTCATCCGCGGCGGTCACGCATTCCTCAAGCGCGCGTCGCCGCTCATCATGTTCGAGATCAAGCACGGGGCGAAGCTCAACCTCGCCTTGAAGGCGCAGTTCGAAGAACTCGGCTATGCCGCCTATCGCCTCGTTCCGGGGCTGGGCATCCTGCAGCCCTTCGAAGAGAATGGCCGGGAGGATCCCTATCTCCTCAATCTTTTCTGCTGCAAGGCGGATAAGGCTGCCGAGCTGCGGGCACGTGGCATCCTGGCCGATGCCGTTGCCGCGGATACCGCCCCAGCAGCGCGCGGCGCCTGGCGAAACTACCTGGGGCACAAGCCATTCGCGCAGGAGCTGGCCGCGCAATGGCCGGCCGACGGTCAGTTGCCGCCCGGCTACGTTGCGGCCCTCGATCTTTATGTCGCCGCGCAAGACCGCAACCTCTCTCCGACCCAGCGCGTCGCGGCGTTGGAGCAGGCGGTGGCCTCCCTCGGCACACTTGCCGAAGCGACGCCCGACTTCGCGGTCCTGATGTCCTTGGCGCGTGCCGCGGCCGATCTCGGCCGGCGTGGCGTTGCCGTGCTGGCGTTGCAGCGACTGATTTCCGGCCTTAACAAGGGGCCGGCGCGGCGCGATCTCCCGTTCCTGGCGCCAAGTCCACGCTTTGACGCGCTGCCTGCGGCGAGTCGGTTTGACACCTGGTGCTTTGCCGCGGTGCTGGAAACGTTCGAACGGTTGGCGGCATATTCCTCCTTCTACGACCAGTCCCATGCCTCGATCATCGATGACCTGTGCAAGACCGGGCTGCAGAGCGCGGAATCCGAGCGGCGCCGGCTCCTGATCCAGTTGCGCAGCGGCGCCGGACTGAAGGCGCCCTTGCCGCCGGCGGTGCTGGCGGAGTCGCCCGACAATCTCAATGCCGCCTTCTGGCGCGGCGTGACCTCGCCACCGCCCAGGGTCGACAATCTGCTGGAACTGCTGCCGCAGACCGGACCCATCAACATCGTTGATATCGGTGCCATGGCGCTTGGCAACGAAATCGAGCCCTATCGCCCGCTGATCAAGGCGGGGCGCGCCCGTGTGGTGGGTTTTGAACCCAACGAAGCCGAATGCGCCAAGCTGAATGCCGGCACCGGCGGCCGCTACTATCCTTATTTCATTGGCGATGGTGGGATGCGAACATTCCACGAGACGAACATGCCGATGACCGGTTCTCTCTATCAACCCAATACGCCGCTGTTGAGCAGGTTCAGCAATCTTGCCGAACTGGTGACGCCCAAGATGCAGCATCCGGGCATAGAGACGCGCCGGCTCGATGATCTGGCCGACCTCGATGGCCTCTCGGACATCGACCTTATCAAGATCGATGTGCAAGGCGGTGAATTGGATGTCTTTCGCGGAGCCTCAAAGGCGCTGGGTTCCGCCCTGATGATCATCACCGAGGTCGAGTTCGTTGAACTCTATGTCGGGCAGCCGCTGTTCGCCGATGTCGATCAGCATCTGCGCAAGAACGGCTATCAGTTCCACACCTTCCTCGGCTTCGGTCAGCGCCTGTTCAAGCCGCTGTCTTCACCGAGCAGTCCCTCTGGCGGTATCCGCCAGATTCTGTGGTCGGACGCCGTCTATGTCCGCGACTTCATGCAGTTCGACCGGCTTGAAGATGAAAAACTCTTGAAGCTCAGCCTGATGCTCGATTCGATATTGCAGTCTGCCGATCTCGCGGCCCTGGCGCTGAAAGAATACGACCGCCGGCGCGGCACAACCTATGCCGACACCTATGTTGCCGGGATCATCGCCAAGTCGGCGGCGGCCAAACCGGTGCTGCCGCAGTGACGCCACAGCGCATGCCGGGGTTATTGCGACGCACGCTGCGCGACTGCCGGGCGCATATTGTCGCGGCATCGATTTTCAGCCTCGGCATCAACTTCCTCTATCTGACGCCGACGATCTATATGCTGCAGGTCTATAACCGCGTGATCAGCAGCGGAAGTATCGCGACCTTGATCATGATTTCGGTGGCGACGGTCGCGGCACTGGTGACGCTCAGCATCCTCGAAGCCTTGCGCAATCACCTGCTGGTGCGGCTTGGCAACCATCTCGATGCCACCTTGTCGGAAGAGCTTCTGCAGCGTCAGGTGGAGATCACCAATCGGGTGGGTGAGCGGCCCGGGGTGGTGCGCGACCTCGACGTCTTCCGTGGCTTTCTCACCCAGACGGGTGCCGCCGCCATTTTCGATCTGCCCTGGCTGCCGATCTATCTGCTGGCCTGTTTCCTGTTGCATCCGGTGCTGGGCATCGTCGCGACCGCCAGCATGGTCTTCATGCTGATCCTCGCCGTCGCCAATGAATATGTGACGGCCACTTACCTGCGAAAGTCCGAGGAAGCGGCACGGCGCAACTACACCTTCACCGATGCCAGCCTGCGCAACACCGAAGTGATCCAGGCCATGGGCATGTTGCCCGCTTTCCTGCGCCGCTGGAGCGACAGCCGCTACGAAATGCTGCGCCAGCAGACGCGCGCGAGTGAGCTTGGTGCCTATCTCCAGGGCATGATCCGTTTTTTCCGTCTGGGCCTGCAAAGCGCCATTATCGGTCTTGGCGCTTGGATGACGATCAATGGCGAAGTTACCGCCGGTGTCATCTACGCGGCAGCCATTTTGCTGGCCCGCACCTTGTCACCGATCGAGCAATTGGTCGGCGGCTGGCGCTCCTTCGTCGGCGCCCGAGCTGCCGCGCGACGCATCGACGAATTCCTCACCCTCCCGCCGCCTGCCGACGCGATCCAGTTGCCGACCCCGCAAGGGCTGCTGTCGGTCGAAGGCGTCACCTATTTCGCGCCGGGTGTCGTCAAGCCCATCCTGCATGGCGTCAGCTTCACCCTGCGGCCGGGCGAACGCCTCGCGGTGATCGGCCCGAGCGGTGCCGGCAAATCCACCTTGGCACGGCTGATCGTCGGCGTGTGGCAGGCGCGTCAAGGCACGGTCCGCCTCGACAGCGCCGATGTCTATAGCTGGGACCGGGCCGATTTCGGGCGCCATGTCGGCTACCTGCCGCAGGAAGTCGAACTGTTCGAGGGCAGCATCAAGGACAATATCGGCCGCTTCGGCGATGCGACACCAGAGCAGATCATCGCCGCCGCGATGCGGGCCGGCGTCCACGACATGATCCTGCGCATGCCGGATGGCTATGAGACGGAAGTGGGTTCCGGCGGTGCCGTGCTTTCCGGCGGCACCCGGCAGCGCATCGGCCTTGCGCGTGCCTTGCTCGGCAACCCGCGCCTGCTGGTGCTGGATGAGCCGAACTCCAATCTCGATTCGGACGGCGAGCGTGCCCTGATGGCGGTCCTCAACGACGCACCGGCGCAAGGGATGACGAGCATCGTCATTTCCCACCGCGCTGGGGTTCTGGCGGCCGTCGATACCATCCTGTTCCTGCGCGACGGTGTCGTGGAGAAGCTGGCGCCGCGTGCCGAATTCCTGGCACCGCAGCCAGCCAGCCCGATGCGCATCGCCAGCACCAATCCGGGAGCGGCGTGATGAGCAGTGAGGCTTTGGCACCGGCCGATAAGACGCCGTGGCGCAAGCCCGTGGGGCAGCCTTTGCCGACCAGCCCCTGGCCGGTCATCGCAGTCGGCCTCGTCTTCCTGGGTCTCTTCTTCGGCGGACTTGGTGGATGGGCGGCCCTTGCGCCGCTTGCCAGTGCCGTCAACGCCTATGGCACATTGCAGGCCTCGGGGCAGAACAAGGTCGTGCAGCATCTTGATGGTGGCATCATCAAGGAATTGCTGGTCAAGAATGGCGACACCGTCACCAATGGCCAGGTGCTCATCCGTCTCGACCAGACCCAGGCACAGGCCAGCGTCAATCTCATTCGGTCGCAATATCTGTCGCTGTTGGCGATCCGCGCGCGGCTGGTGGCCGAGCGTGACGGCGCCGACAAGATCGCCTTCCCGACGGAATTGACAGCGGCTGCCGCCGATCCCGGCGTCAAGGAAGTCATGGATGGGCAGGCCAGCGTGTTTGCCGAGCGACGCAACATGCTGGAAGGCCAGGTCTCACTGCTCGAAAAGCGCGTCAAGCAGCTGCAGCAGCAGAAGAACGGCGCCAAGGTCCAGCAGAACGCCCAGGCCGAGCAGCTGGCCTTGATCCAGGACGAGCTCAAAAGCGCGCGCATCCTCTATGAAAAGGGCTATGTGCCGAAGACGCGCATCCTGCTGCTCGAACGCCAGGCGGCGGCCTTGAGCGGCGAGGGCGGCGAATACAGCAGCAGCGGCGCCGGCATCGAGCAGGCGATCGGCGAGGCGGAACTGCAGATGCTTCAGCTGCGCAAGGAGCGCCTGTCCGAAGTTTCGCAGAATCTAAGCGACGTCCAGGACAAGCTCAACGCCATGGAAGAGCGCTTGAACGCCGCCCAGGATGTGCTGACACGCACTGTCATCACCGCCCCTACCGCCGGCATCGTGCTGGGCATGAACGCCAACACCGTGGGCGGCGTCATCGATCGCGGCGTGCCGATCATGGAGATCGTGCCAAGCGATGAAAAGCTGGTGATCAAGGCGGCGGTACGGCCGGAGGATATCGCCGACGTGCAGATCGGTATGCCGACCGAGGTGCGCCTTACCGCCTATGACCAGCGCAAGACCGGCATCCTCCACGGCAGGATCGATGCCGTTTCGGCTGACCGCATCGTCACCCAGAGCGATCCGATCGGGCATTTCGAGATCAAGGTTGCGATCACCGACGACCTTGCCACCATCCCGGATATCGACGTCGTGCCCGGTATGCCGGCGATGGTGCTCATTCCCACCAAACAACGCACGGTGCTGGAATATGTGGTGGGGCCGCTGACCGATTACTTCTCTGCCGGCATGCGCGAGAAATAGCCGCTCCTCAAGGATCGCCCTTCAGGAGCGGCCATAGGTATCGTCATAACGGACGATGTCGTCTTCCTCGAGATAGGATCCGGTCTGGACCTCGATGACATTGAGTTCCATCTTGCCTGGATTCTCCAGGCGATGCTTGGTGCCGGCCGGGATGTAGATCGACTCATTTTCCTGCACGAGTCTCTTGTCCTCGCCATGGGTCACCAGCGCGGTGCCGTTGACGACGACCCAATGCTCGGCCCGGTGCAGATGCATCTGCAATGAAATGCGGGCCCCGGGGGCGATCGTGAGGCGCTTGACCTGGAACCGCTCGCCGCGATGCAGCGACTGGAAGAACCCCCAGGGCCGACTGACGCGGGTGGGCTCGATCGCCTCGCGACGGTGTAGCGTCTTTAGCCGCTCGGTGATCTTGCGCACCGACTGCGCGTGCTCGATGCCGGCGACCAGGACCGCATCATCGGTCGCGACGACGATTGTATCGGTGAGGCCAACCGCTGCCACCAGCTTGTCGGCGCCGTTGATGTAGCAGCGCGTGACATTTTCGGCCAGAACATCGCCAAGCAGGACATTGGCCGCCGCATCCTTGGGCAGGATGTTCCAGATCTCCGACCACGAGCCGATATCCGACCATCCCGCATCGAGCGGAACGACGGCCGCGGCACCGGTCTTCTCCATGACGGCATAGTCGATCGAGATATCGGGCGAGGCGGCAAAGGCCTTGGCGCCGATGCGAATGAAATCGTGGTCGGTTGCCTGCGTATCGCAAGCGGCCTGCGCCGCATCGTGTACCTCGGGCGCCAGCCGCTTCAGTTCGGCGAGGTAGAAGGACGCCTTGAAGACGAAGATGCCGCAGTTCCAATAATAGCCGCCCTTGTCGAGATAGCCTTGGGCGACGTCGCGCGACGGCTTTTCCGTGAAGGATGCCACCCGGTAGCCATGGCCACCTTCGATCGCGGCGCCCTGCCGGATATAGCCGAAGCCCGTCTCCGGCCGCGTGGGCGTCGCGCCGAACGTGACCAGGAGGTTCTGGCGCGCGAGCGTCACGGCCCGCTCCACCGCGATGAGGAAGGCCGACCCGTCGGCGATCATGTGATCGGACGGCATGACGAGAAGCGTCGCCTCGGCGTTCTCCCGCGCGGCCTGAAACGCCGCGACGGCGATCGCCGCGGCGGTGTTGCGCCCCACGGGCTCCAGGACGATGCTGGCTGCACAATCGGCAAGGCGCAGCTGTTCCGCGACGGCAAAGCGCAGCGCTTCATTGGTGAGGATGATGGGGCGGCCAAAGGCCGCGTTGCTGCCGATCCGTCGGATGGTGCTCTGCAACAAACTGTGCTCGCCCATCAAGGGGCTGAGCTGCTTGGGAAAGGTCTCTCGCGACAGCGGCCACAGCCGCATGCCGCTGCCGCCAGCCAGAACAACCGGCCGGACCTCACGCGACGCTTCAGGAGCCAAACCCATCCGTCGACCACTCCAGAGAGAATCAGGCACCCAGACTATCCGAATCCGGGTCGGATTTTACGATAAATCGGCGCCGCGGCCGACCCCTTCAGGGGACCGCGATCGGCAGGGCCTGATCGACGAGCGTCGCACCGTCGCGCAGCAGGCGGATCACCCCCTGATAGGACCCCGACGGCCAACCGCCCAGTGGCTTCTTCTTGCCGACGAAGGAGAAGAATTGTGCCTTGGACTTGGGTGCCACCTCGTCGATGGCGGCAATGACGGTGCCGTCCGGCCCGATGAGCTGCTGGACCAGCCGGTCATTGGCACGCAGGCCAAAGAGGTCGACCCAGAAAACCAGGGCGTCGCTCTCGGCGCCCGGGGCAACCTGCCCATAGGCGCCGTGGCGCGCGGCCTCCGGATCCGGCTTGGCCGTCGCGAGGCCGAGGCTGAGCACGCCGCCCGCCTGGTACGAGAGGGCCGGTTGCCATAGCGCCCGCTTCGCGACATCGCAGCCGGCGCCCATCTCCTCATCCGTGAAGGGGTCGACCGGCTTGTCGCCATGGCGGATCTCGAAATGGAGATGCGGAAATTCCGTGTTGCCGGAAAGCCCGACCTGTCCCAGCTTGTCGCCAGCGGCGATCTTCTGCCCGGGCGTCACCGCGATGCTGCCCTTCTTCATATGGGCATATTGCGTGACCCAGCCGTCCCCATGGTCGACGATCACCGAATTCCCGGCCATCCGATCCTTGATGGCCGCCACGCCGATCTCCCTTACATTGACGTCATCCATGCCGTCGCGCAGACGCAACACCGTGCCCGCTGCCGCCGCCAGCACATCGACGCCTTCCGCCATGGCGACATAGTCTTTGAGGCGGATATCGGTACCCTTGTGGCCGTCATAGGTCAGCCCACCGCAGGTGAAATCGGCCGCACCGGGCCCGGCATCCGTATCGACATAGTTCTGCACGAAGCAATCCGTCCCGAGCGTGCAGGCGAGCGGCAGCGAAAACACAGGGTCGGCAAAAGCCGGCCGTACCGCCGCCATCACCAGGATGGCGGCAGCCAGGGTAGACGGTCTCAAAAAGGTCATGGGCGTCTCGCGTCGTCAGAACGAGAAATTATCACCGTCGGACAGCGTATGCAGGCCGACCAGCTTGATCACCGCATCATTGGTACCGAGTGTTGCCGCCGCCGATTTGTCGACGAGGACATAGGTGTTGCCCTGATACTGGAAGGTGACGACGGTCGAAAGAGTGTGTCCGTCTCCCGCCGCCGCCAGGTTGAGCGCATCCTTCAGCGTGGCCGGGTTGGCAAGGTCGATATAGCCGCTGATATCCAGCGAATGTGTCGGTGTGCCATTGGTAAGGGCAGAGATGTCGATGACATCTCCATTGGTTGCGCCATCGTTGAAATGGTTGATTGCCAGTGCGTGGGCGAGGATCGTGCTGTCGTTGGTGATGGTCGTGACCTTGTACGCGCTGGCGAAAGCGATGGTGTCGGTTTCGCCGTTGGCGGTGAGCTCGACCGTGACACCGCCTTGGCCTGCACCGACCGTGAACAGGGTGCCGCTGCTGGGCGTCGAGGTTTCGATCGTCTCGATGCTGCTGAGTGTCGTGCTGCTGAGGTCGATGGTGTTGCCATCGACGATCAGCGTGTCGTCGCCGTTGCTGCCGATGACCGAGCCACCGGCGGCGAGGTCGGACTGGTCGACCGTGAAGGTGGTGTCGGTAGAAACGCTCGATCTGAGGATCTCGATGCTGGTGAGCGTTGTGCTGGTCAGGTCGACGCTGGCGCTCTGGGTGGTCAGCGTATCGCTGCCACTGGTATGGCCAACCACGCTGCCGCCGGACAGCAGGTCGCCGGCATCGACCGTGAAGGTCGTCCCCAAAGAACTGTCGGTCTGCAGCACCTCGATACTGGTGAGGGTCGTGCTGCTGAGATTGAGGTTGTTGCCATGGATGACCAGCGTATCGGTGCCGCTGGTATGGCCGGCAACCGTGCCACCCGAAAGAAGATCGCCGGCATCGACCGTGAAGGTGGTGCCAGACGAACTGCCGGCCTTCAATATCTCGATGCTGCTGAGCGCGGTGCTGGTGAGATTGAGGGCCGCCCCGGATATGGTCAGTGTATCGTTGCCACTGGTATGGCCAACGACGCTGCCGCCGGTCGCCAAGTCGCCCTGGTCCACGGTGAAGGTCGTGCCGGCGGCACTGCCGGCCTTCAGGATCTCGATGCTGGTGAGCGCGGTGCTGGTCAGGGTAAGCGCTGCCCCCGTGACCAGCAGCGTGTCATTGTTGCTGCTGCCCATGACGGCACCGCCGGTCCCGCTGGTGGCGAGATCAGCTTGATCGACCGTGAAGGTCGTCGCCGCCGACTTGCCGGCCCTCAGCGTCTCGATGCTGCTGAGGGTCGTGGCACTGAGATCGAGGCTGGTCCCGGCGATGATCAGAATATCGGCGCCGCTGCTATGCCCGGAAACCGTGCCCCCGGACGCGAGATCCGCCTGGTCGAGCGTGAACGTAGTCCCGCTCGACAACCCAGCGGATAGCCGTTCGATATCGACCAGGGCCGTGCTGCTGAGATCGAGCGTGACCCCGTTGGCAATCACCTCATCGACGCCGCTGCTGCCCTGTACCGTGCCACTGGCCACCAGATCGGCCTGGTCCAGGGTGAAGACCGTGGCGACACCCGTTGCCGCTTTCAGCGTCTCGACGCCATCGATCGTCGTGCTGGAGAGATCGAAGACGGTGCCGTTGACGATCAAGGTGTCGCTGCCATTGCTGCCTTTCACCGTGACACCGCCGGCGTCGGCAAGGTCCAGGGTGAAGGTGGTGGCTGTGGACAACCCGGCCTTCACGATGTCGATGCTGGAAAGCGTCGTGCTGCTGAGATCGAGGCTGGCGCCGTTGACGGCTAGGGTGTCGCTGCCGCTGCTATGTCCGGCGACGGTTCCACCGGATTTGAGATCGGCCTGATCGACGGTGAAGGTTGTCCCGGTCAAGAGGCTGGCGGCCAGGATTTCGATGCTGCTGAGGGTGGTGCTGCCCAGGTTGAGGCTGTTGCCGACTGACAGCAAGGTGTCGTTGCCGGAACTGCCGACAACCGAGCCGCCGGCCAGCAGATCGGCCTGGTTGACCGTGAAGGTCGTGGGCTGGTTGTTGCCCGCCGCCAGAATCTCGACGCTGGTCAGCGTGGTGTTGGACAGATCAAGGCTGGTGCCATGGGCCGCCAGCTGATCGGCACCGCTGCTGCCGACGACCGTGCCGCCGGCCGCCAGATCGGCCTGGTCGACAATGAAGGTCGTGGCGGTGGCTAGACCTGCCTTCAGGATCTCGATGCTGGACAGTATGGTGCCGGTAAGATCCAGGCTGGCAGCGTTTGCGACCAGCGTGTCGGTCGCGCTGGTATGACCCTCGATACTGCCGCTGGCGGCGAGGTCGGTTTGATCGACGGTGAAGGTCGTGCCGGTGGATTTCCCTGCGCGCAACACCTCGACGGAGCTCAGCGTCGTGCTGGCAAGGTTGAGGATGGTGCCATTGATCACCAGCACATCGCTGCCACTGCTATGGCCAGCGACGGTGCCGTTTGCCGCGAGATCCGCCTGATCGACCGTGAAAGTCGTGCCGCTCGAACTGCCGGCCTTCAGAGTCTCCACGCTGGTCAGCACGGTATTGGTCAGGTTGAGGGCAGCACCCGCGGCGGTCAGGACATCGCTGCCGCTGCTATGACCGACGACACTGCCACCCGACGCCAGATCGCCTGCATCGACGGTAAAGGTTGTGCCAGCGCCACTCGCCGCCTTCAGGATCTCGATGCTGCTGAGTGTGGTACTGGCGAGGTTGAGCGATGCGCCATTGATCGTCAACGTGTCATTGCCGCTGCTGCCGAAAACGGAGCCACCCGCCAGCAGATCGGCTTGATCGACCGTGAAGGTCGTGGCGACCGCCTTCCCGGCCTTCAGCCACTCGATGCTGGTCAAACTCGAGCTGGTGAGGTCGATGGCAGTGCTATTCACCGTCAGGGTGTCGGTCCCGCTGCTGTGACCCGCGACCGTGCCACCCGAGACCAGATCCGCTTGATCCACCTTGAACGTCGTGCCTGTCGACAGGCTGCTGGCGATGATCTCGACGCTGCTCAGCGTCGTGCTGGTGAGGTCCAGGGCATTCGCGGCAGCGGCCACGGTGTCATCATTGCCGGTACCAATGATTGTCCCGTTCGACGCCAGATCGGCCTGGTCGACGGTGAAAATGGTGGCGTTGGTGCCGGTACTGCCGGCCTTCAGGATCTCGACGCTGGTGAGCGCGGTGCTCGACAGATCGAAATCGCTGCTGTTGCTGATGAGCGTGTCGCTGCCGGTCGAGCCGACAATGCCGGCAAACGCGGTGGGATCGTCGACGGTTAAAGTGGTGGCTGCCGCAAGGCCGGCACGCAGTGTTTCGATACCGCTGATGGCAATGCCGCCAAGATCGATGGCCGCATTCGTCACCGCCAGGCTGTCCGCCGCCCCGGTGCTGCCCGTGATCGATCCGAAGCCGGCCAGATCATTGACGTCGAGGATGAATTTCGTACCCGCATTGTGTGTACTGCTCAGTTTCTCAATGCTGGAGAGCGTCGTGCTGGTCAGATCCAGGTTACTGCCCGCTGCCGCCAGGATGTCGTCGCCGGAGCTGCCATTGAGGGCGCCGCCCGCGGCGAGGTCGCCCTGGTCGAGGGTAAAGGTCGTCGCCAGCGAATTCCCCGCCTGCAGGGTCTCAATGCTGTTCAATGCCGTGCTGGACAGGTTGAGGATGGTGCCGGTACCGATCAAGGTGTCGGTGCCGGTGCTGCCAATGACCGAGCCGCCGCTTGCGAGGTCGGCCTGGTCGACCGTGAAGGTCGTGGCGATGTTGAGGCCGGCCTTCAAGGTCTCGACGCCGGTCACGGCTTTGCCGCTGAGATCGATCACCGAACTCAGCACGACCAATGCGTCGCCGGTCCCGGTACTGCCGGTGATGGTACCAAGACTGCCCAGATCCGTGACGTCCAGGGTAAAGGTGGTACCTGTCGAATGGACGCTCGACAGGATCTCGACGCTGGATAAGGTGGTGCTGGTCAGATTGAGAGCCGTACCGTTTGCCGCCAGCGTGTCGTTCCCGCTGCTGCCGATGACGGTGCCGTTGGCCGCGAGGTCCGCCTGGTCGACAGTGAAGGTCGTGGCGGCGTTTGTCCCCGCCTGCAGCCGCTCGATGCTGGTCAGCGTCGTGCTGCTGAGGTTGAGAGACGCGCCGGCAATTTGCAGCGTGTCGATGCTGCTGCTGCCGATAACCGACCCACCGGCGGCAAGGTCGGCCTGGTTGACCGTGAACAGCGTGCTGTTGCTGGTCGCAGCGACGAGTTTTTCGATACTGGTGAGAGCCGTGCTGGCGAGGTTGAACGCCGTTCCGGCAATCGACAGCGTATCCGTGCCGGTATTGCCGATGACCGAGCCGCCACTGGCAAGATCGGCGGCATCGACTTTGAAGGTCGTGGCGCTGGCCGTGGCGGCACCCAGCTTTTCGATACTGGTCAGCGTCCTGCTGGTCAGATCAAACAAGGCGCTGGCCATCTGCAGCGTGTCATTGCCGCTGCTGCCGGAAATGGCCAAGGCATTGAGCTGGGCCTGATTGACGGTCAGCACCGTGTCGCTGATGGTCCCGGCCGTCAACTGCTCGATGCTGGTCAGCGTCGTGCTGCTGAGATTGAGCGTCGTGCCGCCGGCAAGTATGACGTCCGTGGCGCTGCTGTGGCCGATGATCGAACCGCCGGCAGCCAGGTCGTTCTGATTGAGCGTGAATGTCGTTGCATTGGTGGTGGCCGCCGTCAGTTTCTCGATGCTGGTGAGCGCCGTGCTGCTGAGGTCGAAATCCGTGCCGAGGATGATCAGGCTATCGGCACCGGAACTGCCGATCACCGACCCGCCAGTCGCCAGGTCGGCGCCCTGCAGCGTGAAGGTCGTGGCGGCCGCAAGGCCCGCTTTCAAAATCTCGATGCTGGTCAGTGTGGTGCTGGTGAGGTCGATAGCGGTGCTTTTGACGACCAGGGTGTCATTGGCGCTGCTGTGGCCGGCGACCGTGCCGCCAGCCGCCAGGTCATTGGCATTGACGGTGAATGTCGTTCCCAGCGACGTTCCGGCTGCCAGTATCTCGATGCTGTTAAGCGTGGTGCTGCTGATATCGAGCGCGCTGCCCGCGGCCCGCAGCGTGTCGTCATCGCTGGTGCCGCTGACCGTGCCGCCGCTCGCGAGATCCGCCTGATTGACGGTGAAAATGGTGGCGTCCGTGGCGCCGGCCAACAGTTTTTCGATGCTGGAAAGGCTGGTGCTGCTGACGTCGAAGGCGTTGCCGACAATGGTCAGGCTGTCGATGCCGCCGCCGCCGATGACCGATCCGCCGGCGAGGAGGTCGCCGGCATCCACCTCGATGCTTGTTGCCACGGCGAGGCCGGCCTTCAGGATCTCGATGCTGCTGAGCGTCGTGCTGCTGAGGTCGAACAGGGTCGAATTGATGATCAGCGAATCACTGTTGGTGTTGCCGACAACCGATCCGCCGGCCGCGAGGTCGAGGAGGTTGATCGTGAAGGTCGTGGCCTTGGTCGTGCCGGCTTTCAGAATTTCGACGCTGTCGAGGCTCGTGCTGGTCAGATTGAAGCTGGTGCCGGTTACCGTCAGCGTGTCGTCTTGGGCCGTCCCATGCACGGTGCCGCCGTTGGCGAGATCGAGCTGGTCGAGGGTGAAGGTGGTGGCGTCGGTCAAGCCCGCCGTCAGATGCTCGATGCTGGCAATCGTCGTGCTACTGAGATCGAAGGCGGTATCCTCTAGGATCAGCGTGTCGGATCCGCTGCTGCCGCTGATCGACCGGATCAGGGCAAAGTCGGCCGGATCGAGTGTAAAGGTCGTTGCCGTCGCCAAACCGGCCTTCAGTGCCTCGATGCTGGTCAGGGTGACGCTGCTGAGGTCGGCATTGCCGTTGACGACCAAGGTGTCGGTGCCACTGCTGCCGGTAATGCTGGCGAGGCCCGCCAGGTCGCTGCTGTCGATGGTGAAAGTGGTGGCCGTCGATTTCCCCGCGATCAGCCCCTCAATGTCATCCAAGGTCGTGCTGATGAGGTTGAGGCTGGTGCCGTTGATGGTGATCGTATCGCCGGTCGTGCTGCTGCCGATGACCGTGCCGCCACTGGCGAGATCGGCCTGGTCGAGGGTGAAGGCCGTGGCGCTGCTCGATCCGGCCTGCAGGATCTCGATGCTCGTCAATGTGGTGCTGGTCAGATTGAACGTCGTCCCGACGATCGCCAGCGTGTCGTGGCCGCTGCTGCCGATCACGGACCCGCCTGCCAACAGGTCGGTCGGCGCCGTCGTATTGACGGTGAAGGTCGTTGCGCTGCTCGTGCCGGCCTTGAGGATCTCGATGCTGACCAGCGTGGTCGACGTCAAATCGGCATCTGTCTGGGTGAAGCGCAAGGTGTCCTGGCCGGTCAGGCCGTCGATGGCCGTGTCGCCCGTGACGAAGGTCAACGTGTCGTTGTTGTTGGTACCGGTCTGCGTGGTCATCGACTTCCCCCAAAATGGCTCGGCAATGCCAGCGACGCGGTTCGCCCTTGGCCTTACACGCAAAAATACATAAAGGGAAAAGTATACTAATTCGCTAACGTGGGGCCATCGTTATCCGGGGAATCTGCCAGCAATTACCCCGGCTTAGCCTCTACCCCCTCCAGATCGCGGAGAGCGATCCGGAAGGGGCAGGGTTTGTGGGACCGGCGTTACGGGACGATGACGTAATCCGGATTGGCGACGGCAAAGACGGCGTCGCGGTCAGCCATGGGCGGGTAGATCCATTTGGTGTTGATCTCGCGCTTGATCGCCTTGCCCTCGTCGCGGGTGAATTTCACCTGGCGATCCCAGCCTTCGCTGAAAATGGCACCCCAGGGACCAAGGTCCAGGCAGGTGACATATTTGGGCTGGCTATAGGGGTGGAGCTTCAGGCCCACCAGCTCGGCCGCCGCATTGTGGCCCGCCACCCGGCCAAGGCTGAGGGCATGCTGGCACGACATCGCCGCATTGTTGCCAAGGTTGTCGGTCGCCGCCAGGGCAACATCGCCGGTGACGAAGATGTCCTTCGCCTTCTTGGCATGAAGATAGGGATCGGCGTCCACCCGGCCGAAGCGGTCGTGATCGCCGGGGATCTGCGCCGCCAGCTTGTTGGCGCGGGCGCCGGCGGTCCACACCACCGTATGGGTCGCGATCACCTCGCCGGTGCCCAGTGTCACGCTATCGCCCGTAATGGCGGCGACGCCGGTCCCGGTGATGATCTCGATCCCTTCTTGGGCCAAGGCTTCTTCGATGAAGGGGCGGGGACCCGGGCCAAGGTCGGGGCCGATCTCCGGCGCCTGCTCGACGACGACGACGCGGAACTCAACCTCCGCACCGAAGATCTCGCGCAGGCGCTGCGGCATTTCCGCCACCGTCTCGATGCCGGTGAAGCCACCGCCGGCAACGACGACGGTATTGCGCGCAGGCGATGGCGGGCGACCAGGCAGCGCTTTGAGATGCTGGTCAAGAACCTTGGCCGTCGCCAATTGATCGACATTGAAGACATGTTCGCGCAGGCCCGGCACGGGCGGCTGGAACAGCCTGCTGCCGGCGGCCAGAATGAATTTGTCGTAAGCGAACTTCTTGCGCTCGCCATTCGGCAGCTGCACTTCGACCTGGTGCCAATCGGAATGGATGTTCTCCACGGTGCCAGCCACATGCTTGACACCGACGGCGGCGAACAGCTTGCCCACATCCGGGTCCATGTTTTCGATCACCGCTTCGTAAAGGCGGGGACGGATGTGAAGGCTGGGTTCCGGCGAGATCACGGTGATCTCGATCGATTCTGCCTTGCCGGCAAGCGCCACGGCGCGGGCGGCGGACAGGGCGGACCAGGTGCCGGCAAAACCCGAACCGGCGATGATGATGTGCTTGGTCATGTGCGTTTCTCCTCACTGCAAGCCGGGCGCAGTTCGTCGTTCTCGCTTGCAGGTCGCGCAAGCGAGCTTTCCCGGCGGCCGGCAAAGACCGAGAAAGGGGATCGGTTAGATGTTCAGGGAATGGTGGGGACGATTAGCCGGGCGGGCCGGGATTCTTCGGCGTGCGGCCCGGTTTGCGGCCCTTCACACGATCGTCGATCCAGTTGCCGACATCGGTCCCGAAACTCTCCGGCGCCTTGCGCATGAAAGCGGTGCCGACATCGGCGAGTGATTTTTTGGCCAGTGCGTCGCGCATCGCCTTTTCGGCCTGCAGCATCACGCCATGCACGCCGCAGACACCCTCGCAGGCCCAATTGGGTGCTTCACCGTCGAACACGGCGCAGCGCGTGCGGATATTCTGGCATTCGAACAGCGGCTTTTCGCCCTCGATCGCATCGACGACATCGAGAAAGGTAATCTCCGCCGCCGGCTTGGCGAGGCGATAGCCACCGCGCACACCTTCGCTCGCCACCACGATGCCGGCCTTTTCCAGCTTGGGGAAGATCTTGGCGAGGAAGCTCGGCGAGACGCCCTGCAACTCGGCCAAGTCCCGGCTGCTCAAGGCGACCCCGGCCGAACCGGACAGCCAAAGCAGGCAGTGGATGCCGTATTCAACGCTGCTGGTGATGTGTGCCATGGGTCAACTCGCTGCCTGTTCGATAACGCAGACTATAGTCATCCGCGTTTATCCTGGCAAGCAAAAAACGACGACAAAGGAAGTCCGCGTTATTGTCTTTGGCGGCGACAGGCCGGTGATCGAATATTATTTAATTATATCAGACTGTTATTGGCAGTGACACGCCGGATTCGTCAAAGACATAGAGGTCTTCGGCCTCCGCCGTGAGCCGCAGTTGCGCCCCGCGCTTGACCGCCAGCCCGCCCGGCAGCTTGGCAACCAGTGGCGGCGCGCCGGCACCGATATCGATATAGGCCAGCTGCACTTCACCCAATTGCTCGATGTAATCGAGCCGACCTTCCACCAAGGTGCGGTCATCACCCTCGCCGGCAATCCGCAAATCTTCCGGGCGCACGCCCAATCTAACGCTGGCTCCGGCGGCGGTATCGACCGGCAGCGGCAGTTCGACGGTCGCGCCATCGATCAGCCGAATGGCGGACCGGCCGCCATCGCGTTCGATCGTGCCGGGCAGGATGTTCATGGCGGGCGAGCCGATGAATTGCGCGACGAAGAGATTGGCCGGTTTTTTATAAAGCTCCATCGGCGTCCCGACCTGCTCGATGCGACCGTCCTTCAGCACGACGATGCGGTCTGCCAGCGTCATTGCCTCGACCTGGTCATGGGTCACATAGATCATCGTCGTGTTGGGCAGCGTGTCTTTGAGCTTGGCAATCTCGATGCGGGTTGCAACGCGCAAGGCGGCATCGAGATTGGAGAGCGGCTCGTCGAACAGGAAGACGCGCGGGTTGCGCACGATGGCGCGGCCGATCGCAACGCGCTGCCGCTGGCCGCCGGACAGCGCCTTGGGGACCCGGTCAAGATATTTGGTCAGCTGCAAAATCTCGGCGGCCTGCCGCACGCGGCGATCGATCTCGGCCTTGCTCTCGCCGGCGATCTTCATGCCGAAGGCCATGTTCTCATAGACCGTCATATGCGGGTAAAGCGCATATGACTGGAAGACCATGGCGATGCCGCGCTGCGACGGCGGCACATCGTTGACGATCTCACCGGCGATGCCGATCTCACCACCGCTCGGTTCCTCCAGCCCGGCGATGAGGCGCAGCAAGGTGGATTTGCCGCAGCCAGACGGGCCGACAAAGACGACGAACTCGCCCGATTTGATGTCGAGATCGACACCATGCAGGATGGTGAGGTTGCCGAAGGATTTCCGGACCTGCCGCAGGGAAAGATCAGCCATGACGGCTCCTTGTGCTCATGACTCATCGGTCCTCTTCTGGCGGCTGCCCGGCGTGAAACTTGCCAGCAGATTGGTCAAAGGGCCTGCGCTTTCATTGCGGATCTCGGCATCGTTCTTGCGGCGGATCGCCGCCCGCACCAGCCGCGCGCCAAGATAGCGGATCGGTTCCGGCGGCAAGGTGCTGCGGCGCGCAAGGCCGACCAGGCCGCTCTCGCTCCAGCGGTCGTGTTTTTCGAGGACGAGGCTGGCGAGAATACGGCCGCCGATCGGAGTCTGCGCGATGCCGGTACCATTGAATCCCAGCCCAAAGAAGATGTTCGGATGACTTTCGAGATGATCGAAGACCGGGACATGTTCCGGCACGCAATCGATCGGCCCTGACCAGTCATATTCAACCGCGACATCGCGCAAGGCCGGGTAGACCCGCTGCATTTCGCGCCGGTTGTCGCGGCCCCGGGCAGGACTGCGGTTGAAACTGGCCCCGAAATCGTCGCGGAAGGCGATCTCGCCGCTGCCGCGGCCGAAGATCACGCGGCCCTGCGGCGTGCGCTGGTAATAAAGCACCTGCTGCTGTGAATCGCAGATGGAGAGGCCGTCTCGCCAGCCCAACTCGTTGAGCCGATCGGGAATCGCGGCCGTGGCGATCACCTGGCTCGCCACCACATACATGCGGCGGCGCAATTCGGGGATGGCCGCAAGCCAGGCATTGGCCGCCAGCACGATCTTTTCCGCCTGGATCGACCCTTGCGCGCTGCGAACCGTGCAAATGCCACCCGGCACGATATCGAGGACCGGGCTCTGCTCGCAAATGACGATGCCGCGCGCCAGGGCAAGGCGGCGCAGGCCCATGGCAAGCTTGGCTGGATGAACCGTGCCGGCATGGCGCTCGACGATGCCGGCATAGGACGCGGCAGAGCCGGTGCGGCGCAGGATGTCTGCTCCCGACAGCGGTTCGAAGCGATCCGCACCGACCGCCTCGCACATGGCAAAGGCCTTGTTCCAAGCCCCTTCCTGCGCCTTGGAACTCGCCGTCCACATCCAGCCGTCGAGGCGCAGCTCCATGTCGACGACACCGTCCCGCTGCAGCTGATCGAGTTCGACGATCGCGTCGACCGTCTCGGCGCAGAGCTGCCGGCCTTCAGCCTTTCCCACCACGGCGCTGATCTGGTCGATCTCCGCAAACCAGGAATGCACCTGCCCGCCATTGCGGCCCGAAGCGCCGGACCCGCAGAAATCCGCTTCCAGGATGGTGATGCGCATCTCCGGGGCCTGTTCGCGCAGGCGCAAGGCGGTCCACAGTCCGGTGAAGCCGCCGCCCACGATGACGACGTCGGCGCGCTGGGCGCCTTGCAGCGGCGGCGTGACGGCGCCGGCCCCGACGTCCTGCAGCCAGAATGAACGATCCTTCTCCCGGGCGATAACCGGTTGGCGGAGGGTGAGGGTCATCGTCAGCGCGCCTCTGCCGGTGCGATATAGCTGGCATATTTCGCGAGCAGCCAGTCCGGGATCTTGCGTGGCTGCTGCGGAAAGCCACCGAGATGCGTGCAGGTCTCGCTGGCGGCACTGGCGGCTTTCCGCAAGGCCTCCGGCGGCGCCAACCCTTCGCCCCGCGTTGCCGACAGAAACGTGGCGATGAAGCTGTCGCCGGCACCGCAGGTATCGAAGACGCGGACCGGATCGGCCGCGGCGTGGTAGCGCGCCTTGCCGTCATCCATATAGGCGCCACGGCTGCCGCAGGTGACGACGACCTGGCTGCCGCCCGCCGCCTTGATGGTGTCAAAGATCGGCGCGACGGATGCCCGCACATCGTCCGGGCCGGAGGCAAAGACCAGCGGCACACCCTTAAGCGGCAATGCCAGATGGGCGGTCGAGACATCAAGGCTGAACGGCGCCCGGTCCGCCACCAGGCGGCGAACGAGATCCGGATTTGCATTGGTGCCGAGATGCACCCAATCCGCCGTGCAGATGATGCGGTAATGTGCCTCGCTCGGCATGAAATTCTCGCCGACGCCGAAGGATTCCAGCAGGAACTGGCGGTCGCCCGCCTCCTCGCGCAACAGCGTCACGGCCGTGTCGCCGGGCTTGAAGTCGACGTCGCTGGGGGCGAGGCCGATTTTCTCGATCTCCTCCAGCAGGGCCTCGCCCTCGGCATCATTGCCGACGGCACCGAAATAGCGTGACTGCCAGCCGTTCCGGCACCATTGCGCGGCGACGTTCAAGGCATTGCCGCCCACCGTCATCAGGCCCTTGGTGAGGAAGACATCGAGACAGTTGTCGCCCACCGCGACGAAGTTGAGAGACGACGGATTGGTCACGGGTCGATCCTTGTCATTTGCCCATGCCGTCGGAAAGGCCGCGGATGAAATAGCGCTGGGCGGCAAAGAACACGATGACGATCGGCAGTGCCGAAATGGTCATCGCGGCGAAGACCACGGCATAATTGGTGCCATGCTTGGACATGATCGACATCAGGCCGATGGGCAGCGTCTGCACGCCGGCACTGTTGGCAAAGATCATGGCAAAGAGATACTCGTTCCAGGCAAAGAGCACATGCAGGATGACGCAGGAAACGATGATCGGCCGGCAAAGCGGCAGGGTGATGCGCCAGAAGATCTGCCCCTCGCTGGCGCCGTCCATGGTAGCCGCTTCGTCGAGATCGCGCGACAGGCCCAGCATGTAAGCGCGGATGAGGAAGGTGCTGAACGGCACGCGGAACGCGGTATAGAGAATGATGAGTGCCCAATAGGTGTTATAGAGGCCCAGGCCCTGCATCATCTTGACCAGTGGGATGAGCGCCACAGTCGGGCTCAGCATCAACCCGCCCAGCACGAAGCCAACCACGATGGGCTTGCCCGGCATCTTCGTTCGCGTCAGGCCATAGGCCGCCCAGGCGCTGATCAGCACGGTCGAGATGCCGGAGGCGACGGTAACGAGGAGGCTGATCGTCACGAAGTCGCGCACGCCGCGGTTCCAGGCCTGCACATAATTGTCCCACGACCAGCTGACCGGCAGCGCAAAGGGATCGCCGAAAATCTGCGCGTTGTTCTTGAAGCCGTTCAATGCCATCCACAGCAGCGGATAGAGGACGACGACGCCGAGGCTCACCAGCAGCGCATAGAGAAACGCCTTGGCGACGATGTTCCAGGCACCCGCTCGGTTGCGGGGGCGGCGCTGAACAAGTGTCGTCATAGCTGCACCCGCCGCCGGCGCGTATAGATGAGCTGTGCCACACCCGTCACCATGGTGACGGCGAAGATCACGGCGGCGATGGCCGCGCCATAGCCGAAATTGTTTTCCGTGAAGCCCTGCTGGAACAGCCAGGTGCCAAGGACCTGGCTGCTGTTGTTGGGGCCGCCAGCCGTCATCACCATCACTTCGTTGAAGACCTGGAACGCGCCCGTGACGGTGATGATGATCATCAGGCCCGTCATCTCGCGGGTCATGGGAAAGGTGACGTTCCAGAGGCGCCGGGCGGCACCGGCGCCATCCATGATCGCCGCGTCATAGAGCTCGCGCGGAATCTTCTGGATGGCGATGGCAAAGAGAAGGGTCGAATAGCCAAAGCCCTGCCACTGGCTCATGGCGATGATGGCATAGATGGCCCAGTGTTCGTCACCCAGCCACGGCCTGGCGAAAGCCGCAAGGCCGATGGATTTCAACACTGCGTCAATGAGGCCGATATCGGGCTGGTAGAGGAAATAGAACAGCAGGCCAGCCACCGTGATCGAGATGGCCGAGGGCACGAAATAGACCGCGCGCCAGAACCGGCGCCAGCGCTCGGAAGCGAGGCCTTCGATCAGCGCCGCCAGCAGGAAGGCGCCGAAGACCTGGAAGATGACCGAGATGATGGCGTAGAGGCAGTTGTTCCACAGCGACGACCAGACGATCGGATCGTCGAGCAGCCGCCGATAATTGCCGAGGCCCACATAGGTCACCTCGCCGGTGAAGATGTCCTCATCCGTGGTGCTGACGATGAAATTGTCGACGATGGGAAAATAGACGAACCAGCCGACCAATATGGTGGCGATGGCGGCCCAGCGGAACGAGAGGATGCCCCGCAGGCGGAACGATAAGCGTCCGCCTGGGGTACGGTCCTTGGTACTTTCCGCTGGGCCGGCCATCATCAGCTCACTTGGCGTCGGCCGCAGCCGCGTCCTTCACCTTGGCCATGACCTCTTCCGGCGTCATCGAGCCGCCGACCAGGGCTTGAAGGTTGGAAAGCCAGGCCGCCGCCACACGCGGCGAGTTGGCGGTATCCAGCCAGGGCATCAGATAGGACGCCGATTTGAGCGCGGCCAGGCCATTCACCACCGACGGGCTCATGGTCGCTTCCGACGCACCGCCCACCGTGGCGCTCGGCTGGCCATAGGGCGGGGCCGACAGGATCTGGCCATGTTCCGCCGAGGTTGCGAACTTCATGAAGTCGATGGCGAGCGGGATGTTCTTCGAGGCCGCGCTGATCATGTAGCCTTCCGGGGCGCCTTCGACGGCTTTGGCGTCACCCTTGGCGCCTTCCGGCACCGGCAGCACGAAGAAGCCGAACTCTTCCGGCTTCAGCGTCGTTTCTTTCGACGCCGCCTGATCGAACTCGATGATCTCCTGGTAGTACATCGCCGACTTGCCGTTGCTCAGCTGCTGCAAGGCCGACGCATAGGACGTGCCGTTGACTGAGGCACCATCGGTGCAGCGATCGATCAACGCCTTGAACTGCTGCAGCGAGGCGACATAGCCCGGATCGTCATAGGTCGCCTGCTTCGGGTCGAAATCCTTTTCCAGCGTGGCACGCGGGACGTTGAAGGCCAGCAGCTGGCCGGCATAATGCACGGCGGGCCAGGCTTCCTTGTTGCCGAAGGAGATCGGTGTCACACCTTTCGCCTTGATCTTGTCGCAACCGGCGAGTAGCGCTTCGAAGCTCGCCGGCGCCTCGACGCCGGCCTCGGCGAAGATCTTCTTGTTGTAGCCCATGAACTTGGCATCGAGATAAAGCGGGATGCCGAAATACTTGCCGTTATATTGAAAGGCTTGGACCGCCGCCGGCACCAGCGTCTTGCCCCAGTCGGTGTCCGGACCGATCACGGGGGTGAGATCCACGGCGCGGTTGCCACGGACGAAATTGCCACCCCAACTGCCAGTCCAGGAGAAATAGATGTCGGGGAGGGAGTTCGAGGCGACCAGGGTCTTGGTCTTGCCCTTGACGCTGTCATCGCTCTCCTGGATGAGCTCGATCTTCACATCCGGATGCAGCTTCTGATAGTCCGCCGCCAGATTGACGAAATAGGGCGACAATTGCTCAAGGCCGAATTTGGTGAGGATCTGCAGCGTGCCGCTGTACTCCACCTGGGCATTGGGATCGGCGGCAATCGTTTCGGCGCGGGCACCAGCCGCGGTTAGAGTCAGTGCCGATGCAGCCGCGAGCGAGACGGCCATCGCATGGGTGAGACGTTTCATAAGCAACTCCCTCCTTCTGTTTGTTTAATATTCGACGCGTTTGTAGTAGCGGCGTGTGGTCAGCGGGTGATTGCGCAGGACTTCGAGATGCGCGCTGAGGCGCTCGAGCAGGGTGGCGAGCAGGACCGGCGAGATGAGGGCGCGCACCTGCGGCGAAATGCCGGGCAGGGCAACGCTCGCCGCATCCAGCACGCGAACGCGGTCGGAATAGCGCCGGGCGAAATTCTCGACCCGGTCGCCCAAGGGTCGTGTCGCATCCTCGCCCTTGAAGATGAAGACGCTGACGCCAGGCTCGACCAGTTCCAGCGTGCCGTGGAAGAAGTCGGCGGCATGCACGGGGCGCGTGCGGATCCACTGCATCTCCTCGAGGATGCACATGCCGTAGTAATAGGCCTCGGGCCAGACCGAACCGGCGCCGGTGAAGATGTGATAGGTCTCGTCCTTGATGGCGGCGGCCAGCTCGGCAGCGGGCTTCTCGAACGCCGCCTTGGCATCGACGAGCAGGCCCGGCAGGCGCTGCAACTGCGCCACCGTACCATCGAAATCGGCGTATTCGCCGCGCTCGGCCAGCAGGGCAAGGACAATCAGCAAGGTCTGCAGGTAAAAGGATTCCGAGGACGTGTCGTCCTCGGCGAAATTGGTGAAGTTGTAATCGGCGTCGCGGCCGAGCGGCGTGTCCTTATGGCCGGTGAGCGAAATCGTCTTCACCCCGCGTGCCTTCAGGAAGCCCAGCAATTGCACGCTTTCCTTCGTCGTGCCGGAGAGCGACGGCAGGATCACGATGGCGTTTTCATCGAGACCGGCCGGCGGGTCGATCACCACCTGGGCCGGAAACTGCGCGCTGACAGGGAAGGTCGAATGGCGCTGCGCCAGTTCGATCGCTGGCAGGGTCAGCAATTGGACACCGCCGGTGCCCATGAAGAACATCCGCTCGGCGCCTTCCGACAGCAGCTTCTTCATCAGCGCGCGAACGTCGCCGGCGATGGCAACCGCGCCGCTCTGGATTTTTACGAAGCGGTCCTTGTCGAAATTAAGCATGCGATCCTTCCTCATCCTTCATCACGCGCCAAAGCCTGCGGTCCCGCATGTCCCGCCAGCTGCGCCTCGATTCCTGCTCATATATGAGATCGATCTCATATAAAGTGTGAGATCGATCTCAGAAGCCAAGGTTACGCAAGGTTGCCAGGCCTTGGCAAGCCGATTCCAAAAAGATTTTCGTTAACGCTTTTTCGGCTTCGCGACCGAACCGCGGACGATCAGGCGGGTGGGAAAGCGAACTTCGCGCGCTGCGCCCTTCTTGCCGTCGAGGCGTTCCAGCAGCAGCCGCGCCGCCAACGGGCCGATTTCCGAAATCGGCTGCGCCACCACGGTGATCTGTGGATCGGTGAAGGTCGCCAGGTTGAAATCGTCGAAGCCCACCAGCGACACGTCGTTCGGAATGGATAGTCCCATGGAGCGCAGCGCCAGCAGCGCGCCTTGCGTCATCAGGCTGTCGACCGTGAAGAGGGCGGTCGGGCGGTTTGGCTGGTTGAAGAGGCGGATGGTCGCCTCGATCGCCTGCTCGACAGTGGAGCGCGAAACGCTGATCAGCGTTTCGTCCAGCGCGATGCCATGCGCTTGCAGCGAATTCTGATAACCGAACAGGCGTTCCTGCGCCGTGAAGATGCGGGAATCGTCACGCAGCAGACCGATGCGCCGATGACCGTTGGCGACCAGATAGTCGATCGCCTCGTGGGCGCCACCTTCATTGTCGACCACGACGCTGTCGCAGCGCACGTTCTTGGCGACGCGGTCGATGAGGACCGTGGGAATCTCACGCGCTAGGCTGACGATATGCCGGTTGTCGGTGGCCGAGGTCGGCGCCAGGATCAAGCCGCGGATGCTCAGCGAACGCAGGCTCTCCAGCAACTCCTTTTCCTGTGCCACATCCTCCTCGCTGCTGGCGATGAGCAGGTTGTGCTTTTCCTTGCGCAACTCGGTCTCGAGGTCATGCGCGATGCGGGCAAAGAACGGGTTCTGTATGTCGCCCGGCACATAGCCGATCAGCGGCAATTGTCCGCTGCGCAGGGCCTGGGCCACGCGGTTGGCGCGATAGCCCAGCGATTCGGCCACCTCCTGCACGCGCTGCGCGGTCTCGTCGCCGACATAGCCATAGCTGTTGAGAGCGCGCGCGGCGGTGGCGCGGGAGACGTTCGCGGCGGCGGCGACGTCTTTGAGCGTGACGCCCTTCCTGGTCAAGGTTGCTGCCTGTCTGTCACCTGGGCGTCCTCATTATTACGCCATTGGGATCGTTCATCCGCTCTTTCCCTGCCTTGTGCCATATATCGCCGCCTTTTCAAACCGCTAAGACCCCAAGACCGGATGCCAACGCCACCGGCTGCGTCTCATGCCAGCAAATTGCGCGCTGGACCCGCGCCGATCCAGCTCACAGGAGGGGCGAGATTTTCTCGTTTGACCGTCGTCACGATTGGTCTTTGCTGAAGGCTAATCAAGACGTGGGTGCAAAGGAGCAGCGGGTCATGAACATCGTTACACCAAGGGAGAAGGAGGTGCCCGCCATCGATCCGCCCGCAAAAGACCCCCCGGCCTGGCAACTGGCCGAGATCGTCCATGCCCTGCGGCAATCGCGTGAGGTCTCGAACAAAATCCGTTACCGCGGCCATGTGCGCGAATTGCCGTCGCGCGCGGCGTTGCGTGACATCCTCGACGGTCTTGCCGCGGCCCTGTTCCCGACGCATTACGGCGACCACATCCTCACCGACGAAAGCATCGACTTCTTTGTCGGCAGCACGCTGGGCAATGCGTTGAGCTCCTTGAACGAACAGGTGCGCCGTGGTTTGCGCTTCAACAAGGAAGACGCCGGGCGCGACGCCGACGAGCTTGCGGCCCGCGCCGCAGCCATCACGCGCCGCTTTGCAGGCGATCTGCCGCGTATTCGCGCCAAGCTGGTGAGCGATCTCCACGCTGCCTATCAGGGTGACCCCGCCGCCAGTTCCATCTCCGAGATTCTTCTCTGCTATCCCGGTATTTCGGCCATCATTCACTATCGCCTCGCGCATGCGCTTCACCAGCTGGGTGTGCCGCTCATTGCCCGGTTGATCTCCGGCATCGCCCATTCCGAGACCGGGATCGACATTCATCCAGGCGCCGAGATCGGCCCCGGCTTCTTCATCGATCACGGCACCGGCGTCGTCATCGGCGAGACGGCGGTGCTGGGCGAGAACGTTCGCCTCTATCAGGCCGTGACCTTGGGCGCGAAGAAGTTCGAGACCGGCGAGGATGGCTCGCTGGTGAAGGGCACAGCGCGCCACCCGATCATCGAGGACAATGTCGTCATCTATGCCGGCGCCACCATCCTGGGGCGCGTGACCATTGGGCGCGGTGCCGTCATCGGCGGCAATGTCTGGCTGACGGAGGATGTGGCACCGGGCAGCGTCGTCACCCAGGCGCGCATGCGGCAAACGCGGTCCGACGAAGCTGCGATCGTGCGGGGGTGATGGCCCGCTGCGGGAAACGTCGCGTGCCATCGACACCGAACCTGCATCCCTCGGGGTTATGTTCCCATAATGTTCTTGACAAGCGACTAGGAATTTGATACTAGTTGAGATGTGCACACGAATTCTCCCCGGTGCCCATCCGGGACCGCTCGGTTGTCGATCGGCGCAAGCCTTGCCACGGCGCAGGCCGTACATATCGGCTCCCCTTTATTGTGGGGGCGGCCCCGGCCGGTGGCTTCAAACCGGCCTCCCGGATCGGACGGATGAGCGATCCCCCGAGCGCCATGGGGTGACAAGGGCGTCCATCAGGGCCACGGTGGAAACGAGGGCCCCCGCCGGATCCGATGCGGTGACCGGATTCCCCTTCCGGATTGCAGGCAGCAATCCGCGTCACGGCCGACACGCACGGCCGGCTCACCTGTCCGAGCGGCGCCGCATGGGGATCTGAAGAGAGAAGCGTTAGTGAAGCCCCCTCTCCCTAACCCTCCCCCACGTTGGGGGGAGGGAACTCTAGCCAGCTTGAACGCGATCAGCGCAGCGAACACGGCGGAACTCCCTCCCCCCTACGTGGGGGAGGGTAGGGGAGAGGGGGTAAGTGACGGCTCTATCCGGCTACACAATCCCCGCCGACTGCCGCGCCGTGGCCGGCCGTTCGTTCTGCTTGTGGCGCCGGTACCCCGACCAGCGATAGAGGCCGACCGGGTCAATGGCGCCGCCCTTCCTGTGCCGCGCCATGGCAAGGATCGGCGCCACATCGGTGTTGAAGGCCGCCTTCAAGGTCTCCAGCGCCATCAACGCGTCGTTCTCCGCCTGCGCCTGCTCCAGGCGCGCGCGGTCGATCAGCATCGCCTGGGCATAGCGGCGCTGCAATTCGATGGCGCTCGACATCAGGCTCTCGATCGGGTCGGTGACGTTGTGCGACTGATCGAGCATATAGGCCGGCGCCACATCGAAGGCGCCGCGATCGGCCGCATCGACCAGTTCGTTGAAGATGAGGAACAGCTGGAACGGGTTGACCGAACCGCTGTCGAGATCGTCATCGCCATATTTGCTGTCGTTGAAATGAAAGCCGCCCAGCTTGCCGAACTGGATGAGCCGCGCGACGATCATCTCGATATTGGTGTTGGGCGCATGATGGCCGAGATCGACCAGACAGCGCGCCTTCGGCCCCAATTGCGTGGCAGCGAGGTAATTGGTGCCCCAATCGGCGATCACCGTCGAATAGAAGGCCGGCTCATAGAGCTTGTGCTCGATATACATGTGCCAATCGGCGGGGAGGGCGGCATAGATCGCCTTAGCGCTCTCGAGATATCGTTCCAGCGCGCGGGTGAAATGCTGCTGCCCCGCAAAGTTGGAGCCGTCGCCGATCCAGACGGTGAGCGCCTTCGAGCCCAGCGCCTTGCCGAGTTCGATGCACTCGATGTTGTGTTCGACCGCCTGCGCGCGGGTTGCCGCATCGGTGTGGCTGAGGCTGCCATATTTGTAGGAGAGCTTCTGCCCGGCGGCGTCCTGGAAGGTGTTGGAATTGACGGCATCGAAGCCGAGGCCCAGTTCCTCGGCAAACTGCCGCGTCGCCTTGATGTCGCTGGGCTTGTCCCAGGGAAAATGCAGCGACACGGTCGGCGTCGCCCGCGTCAGCTTGTTGATGACGGCGCAGTCTTCGAGCTTGTCGAAGATGTGGCGCGGTTCGCCGACACCTGGATAGCGGGCAAAGCGTGTGCCGCCGGTGCCCACACCCCAGCTCGGCAGCGCGACGCCGAAGGCAGCCACGGCGCTGGTGATCGTCTCGATATCGCTGCCGTTGCGCGAAAGACGCCGGCGCAAGGCATCATAGTCTTCCTGCAACGCCGGCAGCGCTTTGGCATTCTGGGTCGCGATATCGGCTTCCTGGATGCGATAGGTCTCGGTCATGGGATATCTCCCTAATCTTCAGCGCGTGAACGCCACGGCGTTGCCGGCGTCCACATTGAGGATGTTGCCGGTCGATTTCGGCGCGTCGGTGCAGAAGAAGCGGACGGCCGCCGCGATATCCTCGGGATAGACCGAAAGTTTCAGCAAGCTACGCTGGCGGTAATGTTCTTCCAGCTGGTCGGTCTCGATCTTATAGGCCTCGGCGCGCTCCTGCAGCCAATTGCCGCTCCAGATGTTGGAGCCGCGCAGGACCGCATCCGGATTGACGACATTGACCCTTATGCCAAGCGGTGCGCCTTCCAAGGCTAGGCACCGCGCCAGATGCACTTCCGCGGCCTTCGCCGTGCAATAGGCCGAGGCGTTGACCGAGGCGGCCATCGCATTCTTCGAGGCGATGAACACCATGCTGCCGCCGGCATTCTGCGCCTTCATCAGGCGGAAGGCTTCGCGGCTCACCAGGAAATAGCCGGTCGCCAGTACCGAGATGTTCTTGTTCCAGAGTTCAAGGCTCGTCTCCTCGATGGGCGAGGCCGAGGCGATGCCGGCATTGGAGACCAGAATGTCGATGCCGCCGAATTGCCGCGCCGTCGCCGCGAAGGCGCCGATGACGGCGTTCTCCGACGTCACATCCAGCGTCGTGCCCCAGACCCGGTCCTTGCCATGCTTGCCGCCCAGTTCGGTGACAGTCTGCTCAAGGCGCCCGGCATCGATATCAGCGAGCGCCACGCAGGCACCTTCGGCCAGCAGCGCCTCGGCCGTGGCGCGCCCGATGCCGCCGGCACCGCCGGTGATGAAGGCGATCTGCCCAGCGAGGGCCTTGGCCTTGGGCATGCGCTGCAGCTTTGCTTCCTCCAGCAGCCAGTATTCGATGTCGAAGGCTTCCTGCTCATCAAGGCCGACATAGGTGTCGACTGCGCTTGCACCGCGCATGACGTTGATGGCGTTCACATAGAACTCGCCGGCGATGCGCGCGGTGGCCTTGTCGGCGGCAAACGTCACCATGCCGATGCCGGGGATGAGGTAGACGATCGGATTGGCATCGCGCTGTGCCGGACTGTTGGCGCGCTTGCAGCGGTCGTAATAGGCGCCATATTCCGCCCGGTACGCTTGCAGTGCTTTGTCCAGGCTGGCAATCGTCTTTTCGATATTGCCGTCGAAATCGAGCACCAACGGCCGGATCTTGGTGCGCAGGAAATGATCCGGGCAAGAGGTACCCAGTTCGGCCAGGGCTTTGAGATCCTTGGCGCAGACGAATTCCAGCACCGCGGGCGAATCGTTGAAATGGCCGACCTTGGGCTTGCCGCTGGCGATGCGGCCGCGAATGGCCGGCATCAATTGCGCGGCAATCTCGCGCCGCTTGGCGGGGTCGAGCGCCGACATCGCAGCGCCGCCGAAGACCGCGGCTTGCGCCGTCCGCTCCTTCAGCCACGCATCGGCGATGCGGATCACGCGCAGCGTGTTGTCGTAACAGGCCTTCGACGTATCGCCCCAGGTGAAAAGCCCATGGCCCGCCAGCACGATGCCCTTGAGCTGCGGATTCTTGGTCGCCATCTCACCCAGCTTCAAGCCGAGGTCGAAGCCCGGACGCTGCCAGGGCAGCCAGCCGATCTCCGGCCCGAAGACCTCCGCCGTCAGCTCTTTGCTGCGCGATGCCGCAGCGATGGCGATCACCGCATCGGGGTGCATGTGGTCGACATGTGTGTAAGGGATGAAGGCATGGAGCGGCGTGTCGATGCTGGCTGCCCGCGGATTCATGTCGAAGGTGCAATGCGGCAGATAGCCCACCATCTCGTCTTCCGCCGCAAGCCCGCGATAGAGCCGCTTCAGGCCTTCGAGCTTCTCAAGATAGAGCGTCGAAAAGCCGTCGAGCTTCATCGAGCCGAGATCGCCGCCCGATCCCTTGACCCACAGCACGGTGACGCTCTCACCCGTCAGCGGATCCTTGGCCGCGACCTTGGCCGAGGTGTTGCCGCCGCCGTAATTGGTGATGCGGAGATCGGCGCCGAGCAGATTGGAGCGGTAGAGCAGCAGCTCCGGTTCGCTCATCGACTTGGCCTTGGCCTCGTCCCAGAGCGAGGGGATGACATCGTCAGAAGTCGGCGTCTTTGAGGTCACGGGCGGGCTCCGTTCCGAAATCGTCAAAATCGCTCATCCTGTGCCAATGAGCGCGCAACCAGGGTTGAAATAGGCCGCAAACTGCCCAGTCGTCAAATGAATCTCTCATTTTGCGTCGCAATATCGGTATTTTGCGATGCAAAATGATTAATGCATGAGCGAATTTGATTATTTCCGTTTGACGCGGCCGGCGGAATCCAGCTATTGCCAATGACCAGTGCGACAGAGGCGGCGGAAGATGATCCAGAAGCAGCGCCATCACCTGATCTGCGAGATCGTGGCAAGCGACGGCTTTGCCTCGGTGCCGGATCTGATGGCGCGCCTCGATGCCTCCCGCGCCACCATCGCCCGCGATATCCAGGACCTCGCCATGGCCGGCCGCCTCAGGCGCGTACGCGGCGGTGCCGAGGCGATGCACGGTGCCCCCGCCTTGGCGGAACCGAAATTCGATGCCAACCAGCTGCGCCACCGCCAAACCAAGCGCGCCATCGCGCGGGCGGCGGCCGAGCTGTGCCATGCCGGCGATTCCATCATCATCGACGGCGGCACCACGACCTATGCGATGACCGAATTCTTGGGTGGGCGCGATCTGCAGGTGCTCACCAATTCGTTCCCGATCGCCGAATATCTCATCAAGCGCGGCCAGGCCCGCGTCATCCTGCCGGGCGGCGAGATCTTCCGCGAGCAGGGCTTGATCCTCAGCCCCTTCGAAGACGATGCGATCGAGCGCTTCGTCGCCTCAAAAGTCTTTCTGGGTGCCCGCGCCATCACGCAGCACGGCCTGATGCAGACCGATCCCTTGCTTATTCGCGCCGAGCAGAAGCTCATTCGCCAGGCGGAGAAGGTCATCGTCCTGGTCGACAGCAGCAAGTTCCGCAACCGCGGCAGCCTCATTCTCTGCCCGCTGGAGCGCATCAATACCTTGATTACCGACGACGGTATCGAATCCGGCACGCGAAAGATGCTGGAAGATGCCGGTATTGAGGTCATCGTCACACATGCCCTGAAGGCCGCCTCGGTCGCCTGACCGAAGCGTCTCCATCCTGCTGTGACCCTGGCCTGAATTCGACAGGGGAGGCCACCATGAAGACTTTTCAAGACGTCGCCCGTCAAAGGGCGAGCGCGGATTTCGATCGAGACGCCGGCCGACATTGCAGGCGCTGAAGGTCAGCGCCGCCATGGCCATCGTCGTCTTTGACATCGGCAAGACCAACATCAAGCTGTCGCTGGTCGAGAACGGCGAGATACGGCAGACCGTATCGACGCCTGACCGCGCCGTTCAAGGCGCACCCTATCCGCATATCGATGTCGAGGGCATCTGGTCGTTCCTGCTGCGCGGCCTGCGCGATCTGACCCAGGTGGCGGCGATCAGCGATATCGTCGTCGTGGCCCATGGCGCCGCCGGGGCGCTGGTGGACGCAGCCGGTGATCTCGCCTTGCCGGTGCTCGATTACGAGATGCCGATCGAGGGAACGGCCTATGATGAATTGGCGGCGCCTTTCAGCGAGACCTTCTCGCCGCCGATGGCGGGCGGGCTCAATCTGGGGCGCCAGATCCACTGGCAGGCCACCCATTTCCCGGCCGAGTTCGCGCGTGTTCGCTACATCCTCCCTTATGCGCAGTATTGGAGCTATCGCCTCAGCGGCGTTGCCAGCAGCGAGGTGACGTCGCTCGGCTGTCATACCGGCCTGTGGCAGCCGGCCGCGGGCGATTTCAGCAGCTTCGTCGATCGCATGGGCTGGCGGCATCTCTTTGCATCCTTGCGCAAGGCCGAAGACGTGCTGGGACCGGTCCTGCCGGAGATTTGCGCGCTGACGGGATTGCCGGCCGATTGCCGTGTCCGCGTCGGCATCCATGACAGCAGCGCCTCGTTCCTGCGCCATCGCCTGTCGCGACCGGCACCCTTTGCCGTCGCGTCGACGGGGACCTGGGTCGTGTGCATGGCGGCGGGCGCTTCTGTCGACGGCCTGCCGGCGGAAAGCTGCCTTGCCAATGTCGACGTGCTGGGCCAGCCGGTGCCGGTCTGCACTTTCATGGGCGGTCGGGAATATGCCGGCCTCACGAATGGCGCCGCCAGCTTGCAGCCGGCAGCGCAGGATGCAGCAAGCGTCATCGCCGCGGGCGACATGCTGGTGCCGCCGGTCGGCCAATTCGGCGGACCGTTCGGCGGCAAGGAGCGCGGCCCGGACGTGCCGCCCCGCAACCCGGCGGAGAATGCCGCGCGCGCCAGTCTCTATCTCGCTCTCATGACAGATTACTGTCTCGATCTCATCAAGGCGAAAGGTCCCGTCGTGATCGAGGGCAGCCTGGTCGGCAACGCGCTCTATCTCGGCGCGCTCGCCACCTTGCGCGCACCCGCCGATCTGCTGGTGTCGGAAGATGCCACCGGCACGATCAGCGGTGCGGCACAGCTCGCCGGGCAGAAACTGGCGCCCTTGAGCCGCCGGGTGGCTGCGCTCGACCTGCCGCTGGGGCAATATCGTCAAAAATGGCGGGAGGCCTTGCCGGCATGACCGCCATCATCGAACTCAGCCATGTCTCGAAATCCTTTGGCAATCTGAAGGTGCTCAAAGATGTCAGCTTCGATGTGCAGCCGGGTGAGGTCCATGCCTTGCTGGGCGAGAACGGCGCCGGCAAATCGACGCTGATCAAGATCATATCCGGCGTCCTCCATCCTGATGAAGGTGAGCTGCGCATTGCCGGCGAAACGGCACGCCTCACATCGCCGCGTGACGCGCGGGCGCGTGGCATCGCCACCGTCTATCAGGAATTGCTGCTTTTTCCCGAACTGAGTGTGGCCGAGAACATCTATCTGGGCCATGCGCCGCGCACGCGCTGGGGCGCCATCGACTGGCCAGAGATGCGGGCCGGCGCGCGCCGCTTGCTCGATTCCCTCGACAGCCACGACCTCCATGTCGACACCAAGGTTGGACTTCTGTCGGTTGCCAACCGGCAGCGGGTCGAGATCGCCAAGGCGCTGTCGCAGGAAGCGCGCCTCCTGATCATGGACGAACCGACGGCAGCCTTGGCCGATGCCGATGCCAGGAAGCTGCTCGTCATCGTGCGCCGCCTGCGCGAGCGCGGTGTCGGCATCATCTATGTCAGCCACCGCATGCAGGAAATCTTTGCGCTCGCCGACCGGGTCACGGTCCTGCGCGACGGTGCCTTCATCGCCACCAAGCCGATCGGCGAGGTGACGGAAAGCGCGTTGGTCTCGATGATGGTGGGGCGTTCGATCGACCAGCTGTTCCCGAAGGTCGACACCCAGCCCGGGGCGACGGTGCTGGAGCTGCGACATGTCAGCCACCGCGATGTCGTGCGCAATGTCAGCCTGACCTTGCGGGCAGGCGAAATCTTAGGCATTGCCGGGCTGATCGGTTCGGGCCGCACGGAAACGGCGCTCACCATCTTTGGCATCACGCCGGCGACGTCGGGCGAGATCCTGATGGACGGCAAACCGGTCACAATCGAGAGCCCAGCCGCCGCCCGTGCGCTGGGCATTGCCTATGTGCCGGAGGATCGCGGGTTGCAGGGATTGGTGAAGCCGCAGACCATCCGCGAGAATGTGTCGCTGGCAATCATCGACCGGCTGGCGAAATTTCTGCTCATTGATCGGCGCCGTGAAGGGCAGCTGGCGCGGGAATCGATTACGCGCTTCGGCGTCCGCGCGCGCGGGCCGGAACAGGCCGTGCGGCAATTGTCCGGCGGCAACCAGCAGAAAGTGGTGCTGGCGAAATGGATCGCCACAAAGCCGCGCGTGCTGATCATGGATGAACCGACGCGCGGCATCGATGTCGGCGCCAAGGCGGAAATCCATGCCCTGATGAGCAGGCTGGCCGGGGAAGGCCTGGCGGTGCTGATGATATCGAGCGAACTCCCGGAGGTGCTGGGCATGAGCGACCGGGTGCTGGTGATGCGGGGTGGCGAAATCGTTGCCGCCTTCGACCGCGCCGATGCGACGCCCGATGCGGTGGGTGCTGCCATGACAGCTGCCGGCCAGTCTGCCTTGGTGGGTGCGGCATGAGCATTGAAGCCGTGCCATCCCGCCCGTCATGGGCGCGCCGCCTGGGCGGCTTAATCGAAGCCAATGGCCAGGAAGCGATCATCCTTGCCGCCATCATTCTGCTCTTCATCGTGGTGGGTGCCGTCAACCCGCGTTACTTGGGCAGTTCCAACCTCACCAGCATCTTTTCCGGCAACGCCTATATCGCCGTTGCCGCCATCGGCATGTCGCTGGTCATCATCTCCGGCAATATCGACGTCTCGGTCGGCTCGTTGATTGGTGTTTTGGCGACGATTGCCGGGACGCTCGCGGTCAACGGCTATCCGATCATTGTCTGCTGGCTGGGGCCGCTGGTGGTCGGTGTCGCGGTCAATGCCTTCGTCGGCATCCTCGTCGCCTATGTCCGCATCCCCTCCATCGTGGTGACGCTGGGCATGCTGTCGGTCTTGAAAGGCGGCCTGATCAGCGTGACGGCCGGTGCCTGGATCAACAATCTGCCGCCGGCATTCATGCTGGCCCAGTTCCGCGTGCTCGGCATTCCGTCGCCGGTCTATTTCATGGTGGTGCTGACCGTCCTTGCCGCCCTGTGGATGCGCTACAGCGCCTTCGGCCGCACCATCTATGCCATCGGGGGCAATCCGGATGCGGCGCGGGTGACCGGCATTCGGATCGAACGGGCGACGGTCAGCGTCTTCATGATCCACGGCTTTTTTGCCGGCATCGCCGCGGTGCTGTTCGCCACGCAATTGCAGGTCATCCAGTCGACCGTGCCGCCCAATCTGGAACTGACCGTCATCACGGCCGCCGTCGTGGGCGGTGTCAGCATTCTGGGCGGCACGGGCACTGTCATCGGCGCGACATTGGCTGCCATCCTTTTTGCCGCGATTGGCTCCGCGCTCATCTTCACCAGCGTCTCAGCCTATTGGCTGCGCGCGGTGCAGGGCCTCCTCATTCTGGCGACGGTGCTGGCCGACATGGCCCGGCGCAACCGGCTGCGCTGAGGGGGAACGCCATGACCATCCGCTCCTTCCTGCGCCATGAGATGATCCTGCTGCTGTTGCTGGTCGTGGCGCTGATCGTCCTTGCCCAGCAATCCGACCGGTTCTTCACCACCGACAATCTCCTCAACCAGGCGCGCCTGATGGCGGAGGTGGGGCTCCTTGCCTTGCCGATGACCTTCGTCATCGTGACGGGCGGCATCGATCTGTCGGTGGGGTCGATCTTCGGCCTCGCCGCCATCCTGCTCGGTGTTTTCTGGCAAGGGCTGGGTTTGCCGCTGCCGCTCGCCATGGTGCTGGCGGTGGTGGTGGGCGGTGTTGCGGGGCTTGGCAACGGGCTCATCATAACGCGGTTCAATGTGCCGCCGCTGATTGCGACGCTGGCGACACTGGCGCTCTATCGGGGGCTTGCCGAGGGCATCAGCCAGGCGCGCTCGGTGCGCGGCTATCCCGACTGGTTCTTTGTGCTGGGGCAGGGCGAGGTCATGGGCCTGCCGACACAGCTGTGGTTCTTGCTGGCAATCGCCCTTCTGGCGGCTGTCTTGCTCGGGCTTACCACGTTTGGCCGCACGACCTATGCGATCGGCGCCAATGAGGTGGCGGCACGCTTCTCCGGCCTCAATGTCGCCCGCACCAAGCTCCTGATCTATACCGGCTCGGGCCTCATTGCGGGATTGGCCGCCGTCATCTTCGTCTCACGCGTCTCGACGACGCGCTCCGACATGGGAACGGGGCTGGAGCTTGATGTCATTACCGCCGTGGTGCTGGGGGGCACGTCGATTTTCGGCGGCAAGGGCACCATCATCGGCACCATCCTGGGCCTCATCCTGATGCAGGCATTGAAGAACGGCCTCGCCTTGGGCGGGGTCAAGGGGGATGGCACCATTGTCGTGATCGGCGTCGTGCTGATCGCGGCCATTCTGTTGGGAAATCTACTGAGCCGAAACGGCGACGGCTGAGACCGGGAGGAAAAGGCATGGTTCTCGCCGTCGAGAAAACCGCCATGCCAAGACAAGGAGAAGCCAACATGTACAAGACCATGATACTGGCGTTGGGACTCGCCGTGGGGAGCGGTGGCGTGGCGATGGCGCAATCGGCCTGGACCGGCGGCGACGATCTGCCGACCAGTCCCTTGGCGTGCGATGGGGCGGCGGCTGCCGCCGCCTCGGTGCCCTATGACGGCGGTCAGCCGACCGGTGCGCCGGACCTTAAGGGCAAGAAGATCACCGTCGTCGATGTGCCGAAATTGATCGGCATCGGCTATTTCAACGCGACCTCGAAGGGGATCGCGGATGCGGCGGCCGAACTGGGTACGGTCGATGCCAAGACAGATGGCCCGACCAAGGCCAATATCGACGAACAGATCACCTTCCTCGACAACTCCATCACCAGCGGCGTCAATGGCATCCTCTTTGCCGCCAATGACCCGGTGGCGATCGCGCCGGTGTTGAAGAAGGCGCTCTCCAAGGGCATCCATGTCGTGGGCTATGACGCCAATTCGACGCCGGATGCCCGCGAATGGTTCGTCAACCAGGCGCAGTTCAATGGCATCGCCAAGTCGATGATCGACAACATGGCCAAGGAAGCGGGCGAGGAAGCGGCCTTTGCCATCGTCACCTCGACCTTCACCACGCCGAACCAGGCGCGCTGGATCGCCGAGATGGCCGCCTATCAGGCCAAATGCCACCCGAAGATGAAATGGCTGGAGACGGTCGAGGCGCAGGAAGACAACGTCCTTTCCTTCAACCAGGCGACGACGCTCATTAACAAATATGGCGATGAGCTCAAGGGCATCTTCGGCATGACCAGTGTCGCGACCCCGGCCTCGGCCGAAGCCGTCAGCCAAGGCGGCAAATGCGGCAGCATCGCGGTGGTGGGTCTTGCCACACCCAATGCGATGAAGCCCTATGTCGAGAAGGATTGCGTGAAATCGGTCGTGTTGTGGAACCCGGTCGATCTCGGCTATGCCGCCATGTATGTGCTGCGCGCCGCGATCGATGGCGATTTGAAGCCCGGTGCCACCTCGGTCAAGGCCGGCAAGCTCGGCGAGCTGCAGGTCATCAACGGCAGCGAGGTGCTGCTCGGCCAGCCCTATACCTTCACCAAGGAAAACATCAACAACTTCGACTTCTAAGTTTACCTCAGCCCTGCCCTCGGGCCCGGGATCGGCGACGATCCCGGGCCTTCTTTTATCCGTCGATCGACGATAGTCTCGGGCCTTCCATGGGCGGGGGTGCAACATGACGTCTTCCGAAACGCTTTGGCTGGAGATCGACCGGTTTCTGGCGACCCTCGATCCCGCACATGCGGGTGTCGCCAGTGTGCGGGCACGCATGAGGGAGATGACCGACATCCGCAGCCGCTCGCTGCTGCGACCCGCCAACGCGCCGCTTTGCGGCTATCTTGAGGAAGCGTTGGCGGCGATCGAGACAGAGCGTGCCATCCCGCTGCAGCAGGCGCTCCGCCATGCCCCGCTCCATTGGGAGAGCTACCGGGGCTATGTCGCCGACACGATCGGCCCGCATTTTCCCAAACGCCATGCCTATGCGAGTCTCATGGTGGGCGCCGATCCGGATTGGGCGTGCGATTTCGATCTGGGTTTATTCCTCATCACGCCGGGGACGCTCTACCGCGATCATCATCATCTGGCACCGGAACTCTATGTGCCGCTGACCGGCCCCAGCAAATGGCGCTTCGGTGCCGGCAAGGATTGGGCCGAAAAGCCGGCCGGGGCCATTGTCTGGAATCCACCCAACCAGGTCCATGCGACCCTGGTCGGAACCGTGCCGTTCTTGTGCCTCTATGCCTGGACCGAGGCGGTGCATGTGCCGGCCAAGGTCGACTTTTCAGAAGATTGGAACGCGCTGGAGGCAGTGGGCTGACATTTGGCGCGCCAGGCCGCGCTGGTCGAAGTGGGTCGCCTGTGCAGACGGAGATCGCGGCAGTTGCCGGGCGGCACGCGGGGCGCTATGTGAAGGCAGCGGACGATCCGGCGCTGCGCGACCCTTTCCAGCCCGCGATCGGCCGCCGCATCCATCCGTCGTCCTTTAAGACACCGTCCCGCCAAGTAAGAAGGTCTCGACTTCATGCATATTCTCATCATCGGTGCCGCTGGCATGGTCGGCCGCAAATTGACCGATCGATTGGTTGCCAGCGGCATCGGCGGCAAGGCGGTTGAAACGCTGACGCTGGTCGATGTGGTGCCGCCAACGGCACCCGCGGGTTTCAAGGGCAGCGCCCACACGCTGACCGCCGACCTGTCGCAGCCGGGTCAATCGGAAAAGCTGGTCGGCGCCCGCCCGGACATCATCTTTCATCTGGCGGCCATTGTCTCGGGCGAGGCGGAAGCCGATTTCGACAAAGGCTATCGCATCAATCTTGACGGCACGCGGTTTCTCTTCGAGGCGATCCGGCAGGAAGGCCTACGGTCACCCTACAAGCCCCGCCTCGTCTTCACCTCGTCGATCGCGGTCTTCGGCGCCCCCTTCGCCGACAAGATCGAGGATACCTTCCTCAGCGCACCGCTCACCTCCTATGGCACGCAGAAGGCGATCGGCGAGCTGTTGCTCTCCGATTATTCGCGCAAAGGATTCTTCGACGGCATCGGCATTCGCCTGCCCACCATCTGCATCCGGCCGGGGAAGCCGAACAAGGCGGCCTCCGGTTTCTTCTCCAACATCCTGCGCGAGCCGCTCGCTGGCGCGGAGGCGGTGCTGCCGGTCGATGAAAGTGTGCGCCATTGGCATGCGAGCCCACGCGCGGCGGTGGGATTCCTGCTGCATGCGGCGACCCTGGACCTGGAGAAGGTCGGGCCTCGCCGCAATCTGAGCCTCCCCGGTCTCTCGGCGACGGTCGGCGAGCAGATCGAGGCGTTGCGCCGCGTCGCCGGCGAGAAGGCGGTGAAGCTCATCCGCCGCGAGCCGGATGCGATCATCCAGAAGATCGTCGCCGGCTGGCCCAGCGATTTCAACCCCGCCCGCGCCGTGGCGCTTGGCTTCCGCGCCGAAAGCTCGTTTGATGATATCATCCGCGTCCATATCGAGGATGAACTCGGCGGCAAAATCGGCTGACATCCAGACCTAAAGAGGATCGTTATGACCATCAAGACGGCAATCGTCACCGGCGCCGGCACAGGTGTCGGCAAGGCCATCGTCAAGGCGCTGCTCGGGCAAGGCTTCAAGGTCGCCATGGTCGGCCGCCGGCAGGAGGTGCTCGACGCTGCTGCCAAGGAACTGGATGCGACCGGTAGCGATACCCTGGTCCTGCCGGCAGATATCGGCGATCCGGCAGCGGTTGCCGGCGTGTTCGATCAGGTCAAAGCGCGCTGGGGGCGGCTCGATCTCCTGGTCAACAATGCCGGCATCGGCGCCCCCGCGATCCCGCTCGAGGAATTGTCGGCCGAGCAATGGCTGGGGGTGGTGGCGGCCAATCTCAACGGTGCCTTTTTCTGCACGCAGCAGGCCTTCAAGATCATGAAGGCGCAATCGCCGCGCGGTGGCCGCATCATCAACAATGGCTCGATCTCGGCCACCACGCCGCGCCCGCATTCCGCACCTTACACGGCGACCAAGCATGCCATCACGGGGCTGACCAAATCGACGGCGCTCGACGGGCGGCCGTTTGATATCGCCTGCGGCCAGATCGACATCGGCAATGCGGCGACCGAGATGACGCGCAAGATGGCAACCGGCGTGCTGCAGGCCAATGGCTCGACGGCGGTAGAAGCCACGATGGACGCCAAGCATGTCGGCGATGCCGTTGCCTATATGGCAAGCCTGCCGCTCGATGCCAATGTCCTTACCATGACCGTGATGGCGACGCAGATGCCCTTCGTCGGGCGCGGCTAGAGCTTCTCACGCCAGGCAAGGCCGGCGAGCGTTCCAGCCGCCGGCCGGTATTCGCAGCCGACAAAACCGGTATAGCCCAGGGCATCGAGTTCCTGGAGCACGCGGATGTCGTCAAGCTCGCCGCTGCCGGGTTCGGCCCGCGCCGGGACGCTGGCGATCTGGACGTGAGCGATGAGTGGCAGCAGGGTCTTCAGCCCCGTCAGCACATCGCCCCGAATGATCTGGCGGTGATAGATGTCGAATTGCAGCTTGAGGTTGGGCAAGCCCAGTTCAGTGATCAGATCCACGGCCAAGTCGAAATCGTTCATGAAATAGCCGGGCATGTCGCGCCCGTTGATGGGCTCGATGAGGATCTCGATGCCAGCGGGTCCCGCCTGGTCGCAGGCAAAGCGCAGGGCGTCGGCATAGGCGGCGCGGGCGGCCTTGTCATCGCTGGCGCCGTGGCCGCTCATCACGTGGAGGCGCTTGACGCCGGTTGCCGCAGCATAGCGGAGGGCGGTGGCGACACCGGTCCGGAATTCATCGCGGCGGGCAGGCTGTGTGGCCAGCCCCCGCTCGCCCGCCGCCCAATCCCCCGGCGGCAGGTTGAACAGTGCCTGGGTGAGATCGTTGTCTTGCAAAGCCGCACCCATGGCCTCGGCCGGATGTTCATAGGGGAAAAGATACTCGACTGCCGTGAAGCCAGCTTCCTTCGCCGCCTTGAAGCGTTCCAGGAAGGGCCATTCGTGGAACATCATGGAGAGATTGGCGGCAAGGCGCGGCATGAAGAATAGGCCTCTGACGTAAACAAAAGTCGCGTGTTGTCCACACTATAGCGATGCCCCCAGCCGATGCGCAGAGCAAAAAATCTGCCCCGCCGACGATGTTCCGTGGTGCGCGATAATCACCCTATCGCAGGCGGGAAATCCGACGCTAAGATCGGGTCATGCTGATCGAAACCAAATTGCGGCCGCCGGAATTGAAGCGCGATCTCGTGGCACGGGCGCGACTGCTGCGGCAGCTCGATGGTGCGCTGGCGGCGCGGCTCGTCGTGCTGTCGGCGCCGCCGGGTTTCGGCAAGAGCACCTTGCTGGGGCAATGGATCGCCAGCCTGAAGGCGCGGGACGCCGCCGTCGGCTGGCTGGCGCTCGACCGTGACGATGACGAGATCGGCCGGTTCCTGAGTTATCTGGTGGCGGCGTTGCAGCGGGCCGATCCGCAGGTCGCGCCCCATGTGCCGGCGCTGTTGCAATCGAGCCCGGTGCTGCCGGTCGATTCCGTGCTGACCTCGATCGTCAACGATCTCAGCCACCGCACGCAGCCGCTGTTCCTGATCCTGGATGATTGCCAGTTTCTGTCTTCGCCGGAGATCTGCCGCTTCCTCGACGCGCTGCTGGCCTATGCGCCGGCCAGCCTGCATCTGGTCGTCGCCACGCGGGGGCCCTTGCCCTTTGGCCTGGCGCATATGCGGGTGCGGGGTCAGCTGATCAATCTCGACGACATGCAATTGCGCTTCTCGCTGGAGGAAACGGAAAGCCTGTTTCAGGCGGCGGAACTGCGTGACCTTCCCTTAAGCGACGTGGTGACGCTGCAGCACCGGACCGAAGGCTGGGTCGCCGGGCTGCAGCTGGCGTCGCTCTCATTGGAAGAGCCGGCGGGCCGGGCTGCCTTCATCCGCAATTTTTCCGGCAGCCATCGTGATGTCGCCGAGTTCCTGACCCAGGATGTGCTGGCGCGCCAATCGCCGGACCTCCGGGACTTCCTCATCAAGACCTCGATCTTGAGCCGGATCTCGGCACCGCTGGCCGACGCCGTGCTGGGGCGCGATGACAGTGCCGCCATGCTGCAGGCGATCGAGGCGGCCAATCTCTTTCTCATTCCTCTCGACCGGGAGCGACACTGGTTCCGCTATCATCATCTCTTTGCCGAATTCCTGCAGGCGCAATTGCAGGAGGTGGGGCGGGGCGAGATCGCCAAGCTCCATGGCCGGGCGGCCGACTGGCTTTCCGCCAACGGTCTGACATCGGAGGCCGTGGCCCACGCGCTGGCAGCGGGCGATGCCGACCGGGCGGCGGCGCTGGTCGAGGATTGCGCGATGCCGCTCATCATGGCGAGCCATCTCAACACCGTGCGTGCCTGGCTCGGGCAGTTGCCGCCGGACCTCATCGCGCGTCGGCCGCGCTTGCAATTGGCCGAGGTCTGGATCCAGTTCCATATGAGCCGCCCGCAGGAAGCGGCACGCACGCTGAAATCGGCCAAGCAATCGATCGTCGCGGCGCAGGCTGCCGGCAAGCTCGACCGTGAGACGCAGGCGGCGCTGCAGGCAGAACTGTGCACGCTCACCGTCGGTGTCGTCTCCGCCGCCGACCGATCGCGGACGGCGGCACGCCTCGCCGACAGCTGGGCAGATGCCATCCCCGAGAACAGGCCCTTCTTCAAGGGGACACTCGGCAACATCAACGCCTTCTGCCATTTCTCGCTGGGCGATCTCGATGGCGCGCGCATCTTGAGCCTCAAGGCGCGCGACAGTCATGGTGCCGCGCAATCGGTCTTCGGTGTCGTTTATTCGGACCTCATCCTGGGTCTGGTCGAGAAGGCCGCCGGAAACCTCACCGGTGCTGCGCAGTTTTTCGCGCGCGCCATCGCCGCGGCCCGGCGCGAGCTTGGTGCCGGCTCCTATGCCGAAGCGATGGTGGCGATCTTCGAGGTCGAGCTGCTCTATGAATGGTGCGATCTCGCCGGGGCCGAGCGCCTGTTGCATACGCACCGCCAGATCATCGAGGAATGCGGCCTGGTTGTGCATGAAATGGCGTGCAAGCTGCATCTTGCCCGCATCGCCGCGGCCCGTGGTCGGCATGACGAGGCGATGGCGGTGCTGGAACGGGCCGAGCGGCTCGGTATCGAGAAGCGCTATCACCGCCTGACCGCCAGCGCTCTCAATGACCGCGTGCGCCTGCTGCTGCAGCGGGGCGACGTGCAGGCGGCACGCTTCGCCTTGCCGGCGCGGGGTGTCGGTGGGGAGGGGAAGAAGAATGCGGGCCTCGCTGCGCTGACGCCGGCGACGGAACCGGAATTCATGGCGCAGGCACGTGTGTTGATTGCCTCGGCCAAGCCCGAGGCGGCGCTGAAGCTGCTCGACCGGGTGGCGGACAATGTGCGGCGTGACGGTCGCTTGCGGCGCCTCTCCCAGGTGCGCGCGCTGGCGGCGATCGCGTCCTATCAGGCCGGCGACGCACTGTCGGCGCTGGCGGCGGCGGTCGATGCGGTTTCCATTTGCGCGCCGCAAAAGGCGCTGCGGACGCTGGTCGATGAAGGTCAGGCCCTGCGCGAGGTGATCGACTTTTCAAGGAAACGCATGCCGAGTTGGTCGGGGGATACGCCGACGGGTCAGTTTCTCGACCGGCTGATGGACGAATTCGGCAAGCCCGAGCGCGGCCCAACCCAGTCAGCGCATTTGCGCAAAGGCGATCCGGGCTTCAGCCCACGCGAGATCGATGTGGTGCAGCTGCTGGGCATCGGCCACAGCAACCGCGACATGGCCCAGGCGCTCGGCATGGCGCCGGACACGGTTAAATGGCACCTCAAAAACATCTTCGGTAAGCTGGGGGTGGCCAACCGGACCCAGGCGGTGCTGCGCCTGCAGGACATCGGCCTGACATTGCCGCAGCAACCCGGTCCCTGAAGCCACCACCCGTTCGGGTGGGTGCAAAATCCCCCACCTTACCCGTCCGGGGCGGGACAAGAAGCCGATCATCCGCCACAAATATGTCAACGAGCCCGTCGAACCGTAAGGCAGGGCCGGCGTAATGAGGCATTTGGGGGCAGATCAATGGCGACGGGTTTCGTCTTCCACGAACTTTACATGTGGCACAACACCTGGAACTACGCCCAGGTGTTCCAGCCGAGCCTGCATGTGCAGCCCGGTGAACATGCCGAGAACCCGGAGACCAAGCGGCGCCTGCGCAACCTCCTCGAAGTGAGCGGCCTGCTCGATCATCTGACGCCGATCAGGGCGCGCTATGCGACCGAGGATGAGATCGCGCGTTTCCATACGCGTGCCTATATCGAGCGTATCAAGAAATTGAGTGCCGAGAATGGCGGCGAGGCGAGTCCTTTGACCCCCTTCGGCAAGGGCAGCTTCGAGATCGCGCAGCTTTCCGCCGGTGGCACGATGGCGGCACTCGATGCCATCCTCGATGGCACGGTGAAGAATGCCTATGTGCTGTGCCGCCCGCCGGGACATCACGCCGAAGCCGATGTCGGCATGGGTTTCTGCCTGTTCGGCAATGTCGCCATCGCCATCATGCATGCCCAGGCAACGCGTGGCCTCGGTCGTGTCGCCACCGTCGATTGGGACGTGCATCACGGCAACGGCACGCAGGCGGCGTTTTATAACAGCAAGGATGTGCTGACCATTTCGCTGCACCAGGACGGCCTCTATCCGCCCAATTCGGGCCATGTGACCGAACGCGGGACTGGGGCTGGCCTCAACTACAATCTCAACATCCCGCTGCCGCCGGGCTGCGGCAATGGCGCCTATCTTGCTGCCTTCGAGCATGTCGTGCTGCCGGCGCTGCGCCGCTACAAGCCCGAGATGATCGTGGTGCCGTCGGGCTTCGATGCCTCGGGCGTCGATCCGCTGGGCCGCATGATGGTGAGCGCCGAAGGCTATCGCCAGATGACCCGCCTGCTGATGCAGGCCGCCGACGAATTGTGCGGTGGCCGTTTGCTGATGTCGCATGAGGGCGGTTATTCGCCGATGTATGTGCCTTATTGCGGCCTCGCCGTGATGGAGGAACTGACCGGTATCAAGACGCCGATCCGGGATCCCTGGGCCGAGCCGATGGCCACCTGGGGGCAGCAGGATCTGCAGCCGCATCAGTGGACAGCGATCCAGGCAGCGGCCACTCTGGTGGGCGATATTCACTGAAGAAACAGGTCTGCGCCGGGGAAGCCGCGCCGGCAGCGACCGATCAAGCACAAGGCGGCTGTTTAGGGAGAGCTCCGGATATGTCTGAAGAGATTAAGAAGCCCAATGTCATCCCCAGCCGTCGCAATTTCCTGAAAGGTGCTGCGGCACTGGGCACCGGTGCCGCCGTGCTGGCCGGCATCAATGACGGCGCCCGCGCCGATGGCGATCCCATTCCGGTCGGGCAGGCAGCACCCTTGACCGATTTCGCCGCCGCCGATGGCGTCGAATTCAAGAACGGCCTGACGCTTGCCTGCGAAGAAATCAACGCGCTGGGCGGAATCCTCGGCCGTCCGCTGGAGCCCTATTTTGAAGACACCAAGCAGATGGGCGACCCGACCAATGTGCAGGCGGCACAGCGTCTCATCGACCGGCATTCGGTTCACGCGCTGATCAACGGCTACAATATCGGCTCGGGTGCGGCCATCCAGGACCCGGTTGCCGATGCCGGCATCATCTATGTCCATTACGACACGACGATCGGCCACAACAACCTGATCAAGTCGAACCCCGATCGCTATTTCGGGTCGTTTCAGGGCGATCCGGCGGAATATTGGTACGGCCCGGGCTTCTTGAAATTCCTGCAGCAGCTGGAGGAGAACGGCCAGTTCAAGCGCTCGAACAACAAGATGGCGGTGATCCTGTCGGCCGGCGTCTATGCCGCCAACATCGCCAATGCGATCAAGGAAAAGGGTGCCGAGTATGGCTGGGAGATCAGCCTGTTCGAGACCGTGAACGTGCCGATCTCGGAATGGGGTCCGACGCTCGCCAAGATCCGCCAGGATCCCCCGGCCGTCATCGCGGTGACGCACTTCCTGCCGGCCGATCTCGCGCAGTTCATGGTGCAGTTCGTGCCCAACCCGACGCAGAGCCTTGTCTACATGCAATACGGCCCGTCGATCCCGGCCTTCCGCGACATCGCCAAGGAGGCCTCGGTGGGCGTCCTCTATGCAACGGTCGTCGGTGCCTTGCAGGACGAAATCGGTTCCGCTTTCGAAAAGCGCTACAAGGCGAAGTTCGGCGAGAATGCCGGCCATAATTCCGGCGCGCAGCCTTATGACGGCGCCTATGTCTGGGCGACCGCGGCGGCTCTTGCCGGCGGCACGGGCGAGCCGGGGAATGAAGAGCAGAACCGCAAGGTGGCGGCGCGCATGCGCAGCCTGATCTATCGTGGTGTTACCGGCACCACGCGCTTCATGGCGGATGAGCAGGCGGCCTATAGCTATCCGACCCAGGTCAATGATTCCTCCCTTGGCATGCCGCATCAGTTCCTGCAGATTCAGGACCAGACCAAGAGCGGTGGGCTGATTGCACCGGCGCCCTATGGCACGCAAGGCTTCAAGCTGCCGCCTTGGATCAAGGCTTGATCCGGGCAGAACCGCTGAGGGATTGATTGAATGGGGACGGCCGCCACGGAACCTTTGCTTGTCTGCCGCGAGGTGACCAAGCAATTCGGCGCGCTGACGGCCGTCAACAAGATGAGCTTCACGCTGATGCCGGGCGAGGTGCTCGGCATCGGCGGGCCCAACGGCGCCGGCAAGACAACCCTGTTTGAGGCCATTTCGGGCCTCAACCCGGCAACGTCCGGTGAAATCATCTTTCAGGGGCGCAACATCACCGGCCTGCCGCCGGAAGCCCTGTGCCATGCCGGCATCGCGCGCACCTTCCAGCTCAATGCCGGTTTCGACAGCCTCACTGTGCGCGGCAATGTCGAGATCGCGGCCTATTTCGGCCGCCAGAACCGCTTGATCCCCGGCCTGCGCATCGGCCGCGATGTGGCGCGGCATGTGGACGAGGCGCTGGCTGCCGTCGGTCTCACCGGAAAAGACGACGAGATTGTCGGTCGCCTGCCGGTACTCGACCGCAAGCTGCTGATGCTGGCGGGTGCCTTGGCCAGCAACCCAACCTTGCTGCTGATGGATGAGCCGGTGGGTGGCCTCAACCCAAAGGAAATCGATCATGTGATGGCGGTGGTGCGCAAGATCGCCGCGCGCGGCATCACCATCATCCTCATCGAACACGTGATGCGCTTTCTGGTGCAGCTTTCCAGCCGTGTCCTCATCATGCATCACGGCGAGAAGATCTATGAAGGCAAGCCGCAGGGCCTCATCGAGGACCGCAACGTCGTCGACGTCTATCTCGGCGAGGGTGCCTCGCAGCGGCTTGGCAATCTGATGAAAGAGCAGGCCTCGGCATGAGCGTGCTCCTCAGCCTTGAGAATGTCACGACCGGTTATGGCGCGCAGAACGTCCTCCATGGCGTGTCGCTGGAGATAGCCGAGGGTGGCCTGACCGCCATCATCGGGCCCAATGGCCACGGCAAGACGACATTGCTGCGGGCGATATCGGGGCTGATGCCGCTGCGCTCGGGGAGCATTTCGCTCGGCGGAAGATCGCTGGCGGGCTTGCGGCCGGATGAGATCGTGGCAGCCGGCATCGTGCATGTGCCGCAGGGTGACATGCTGTTCCCCGAGATGACGGTCATCGAGAATCTGCTGATGGGTGCCTATCTGCCGGCAGCAGCGGCGGAAGCGCCGCGGCGCCTGGAGCGGGTCTTTGCCCTGTTGCCCAAGCTTAAGGACCGTCGCGGCCAGATCGCCAGCACGCTTTCCGGCGGTGAGCGGCGCATGGTGGGGATCGGGCGCGGGCTGATGGCCGGCGGGCGGCTGCTCATGCTCGACGAGCCGTCGCTGGGTCTCGCCCCCATCGTGATCGATCAGATCTATGAGGTGGTCGCCGAACTTGCGGGGGCCGGGCAGAGCATTCTGGTGGTCGAGGAGAACGCAGCGCGTGTGGCCGACAAGGCGGCACTCATCGCGCTTCTCGACAATGGCGAACTGGTCTGGTCGGGTGCGGGTGCTGAACTGATGGCGCGTCCCGAAATCCTCGAAACCTATCTCGGAGCCTGAAGCCGCCCATGGATGTCGTCGTTCAGATCCTCGCCTCCGGCCTCACCATGGGGGCGATGTATGCCATATCGACCATTGGTCTCGCACTGGTCTATGGCTCGCTCAATATGCTCAATATGTCCCACGGCGCGCTGTTGGCGCTGGGTGGCTATGTCTGTTATTTCGCGATGAGCCATCTGGGATTGCATCCGGTCTTGGGGCTCGCCGCCGCCATGCTGGTCTGCGGCCTCGTCGGGCTTGGCATCTATTACGCCGCAGCCGCGCCGATGCTGAAATCGGCCGGTTTCGAGACGCGCATCTTCATCGCCACCATCGGCATCGGTGCCATCATCGAAAACGTCATCCTGCGCCTCTTTGGGCCGCAGCCGACGCCGCAGCCGCTCAATCTCTCCGGTGCCGTCGTCATCGGCACCGTGCATATTCCAAATCAGAACCTGCTGATCCTCGGTGTCGCGCTGCTCCTCATGGCGGCCCTTGCCTATCTCCTCCAGAAGACGCGGCTTGGCCGGGCCATTCGCGCCACGGCGCAGAATCGCGAGGCGGCGCAGTTGATGGGGGTGCGTGTCGGCATCGTCTATGCGCAGGTCCTGGCGCTGTCGGGGGCGCTTGCGGCCATCTCCGGCGTGATGGTGAGCTCGCTCTCCAGCCTGCTCCCCAATATGGGCGGCGACCCGATGTTGAAGGCCTTCATCATCTGCGTCGTGGCGGGTCTCGGCAATGTCTATGGCGCCGTCGCTGCCGCCATCGTGCTTGGTATCCTCGAGGCACTCGCTGCCTATGTCTTGGGTGTCCGCTACAGCTTTGCCATCCTGTTGCTGCTGGTAATCGCGGTCCTGATCTGGCGGCCCTCTGGCCTGTTCGGTCGCCGCCAGGTGGTGCGCCTGTGATGAATATGCGCCGCGACTTCATCATCGGCCTGGTGCTGATTGCGCTCTGTGCGACCCTGCCGCTGTTCATCGGCATGCGCTATTTCATCACCCAGGCGACGCTGTTCTTCATCTGGGGCATCGTCGTCCTGCAGTGGAACCTGGTGCTGGGTGTGGGCGGCATCTTCTCGCTGGCGCAGATGGCCCTCTTTGCGGTGGGCGCCTATGCGACCGCGATGTTCGGCTATTACTTCGAGATGCCGATGATCCTTGCCATGCCCTTGGCCGCCTTGCTCACCGTGGTGGTGAGCACGCTGGTGGGTCTTGCTTGTCTGCGCCTCAAGGGCCCCTATGTCGCCTTGCTGACTTTGGCGGTGGCGCAGGTGCTCTATCTCCTCATCGTCAACGACACCGAATGCTTCACCAATCCGCCCTCGGGCTGCATGCCGCTGTTCGGCGGCGTGCGCGGCTTCACGCGGTTTGGCGATCTCGGCTTTCGCGACCTGTTCGGGTCGAAATGGTACATCGCCGATTATTACCTGGGGTTGGGCCTGCTGGCGCTGGCAGCGGCCTTCTCGGTTGCCATCATTCGGGGGCCCATGGGATTGGCGTTCCAGGCCCTGCGCGACAATCCGGGCTGCGCCATGGCGCGCGGTGTCAGCCGCTTCAAATACCAGCTTTGGGTCTTCGCCCTTTCCGCCTTCTTCACGGGGCTTGCCGGTTCGTTCTATGCGGTCCACTTCGCGGCTGTCGGTCCCACCGCCTTCTCGTTCTCGACCCTCCTGTTCCTCCTCTCCATGATCGTGGTCGGCGGCATGGGGACCATGTGGGGGCCGCTCTTGGGCGCCTTGCTCTTGATGAGCGCCGACGAGGCGATGCGCGAATTCGGCGATTGGCGCGATATCGGCTTAGGGCTGCTGCTGGCCGGCTTCGTCATCCTGTTGCCCAAGGGCGTGCTGGGCAGCCTGCAGGCGCTGGTGCAGCGCTTCCGCGCGAAGGCCTAGCCCCGGCTCAGCATGCGCTGGCGAAACACGGGTGCCGTCGTCGTCTGCTGCCGGTCGGAACTGGGGCTCAAGCCGAAATAGCGCCGATAGGTGCGCGAGAAACTCTCCAATGAGCCGAAGCCGCAGGTGACGGCAATCTCGGTCACCGGCAGTTCCGTCTGCTGCAGCAGCTTGTGCGCCTTGGCCAGGCGATAGGAGAGATACTGCCGGGCGATACTGACACCCAGATGCCGCTGGAAATGCCGCTGCAGCTGGCGTTGCGACAGATCGATCCGATCGGCGATCTCGCGGCAGGAAAGCGGCTCTTCCAGCGTCTCCTGCATGATCTTCAGGGCCGCTTCGACCTTCTGGTTGGCGGCGGCATGTGAATCCTGCGCCGGCTCGTTCTGCCCTTCGCTGGGCGGGCGCAGGCGCGGCATCAGGAAGTGCTGCGCGACCTCGGCCGCAAGGTCGGCGTCGACCATCTCGCCGATCCAGCGCAGCGTCATGTCGAGTGTGGCGGTAGCACCGGCACAGGTCATGCGATCCCGCGTGATGGTATAGAGCTGTCGGCTGGCCTCGACATGGGGATAGCGTTCGCTGAATCCGTCGAGATTGTCCCAATGCACGGCCGCCGGCTGATTGTCGAGCAGGCGGGCCGCCGCCAGAATCTCGCTCCCCGTCTCGATGGCGCCGATGGTGGCGCCGAAGCGCGCCATCTTGCGCAGCCAGTTGAGGAGGCGCTGATCGCCGGCATGAATCTTGGCGTCGAAGCTGGCGATGACGATGACGGTCTGGTAGCTACCGGCCTCACCCAGGGCACCATCGACGGGGAGATGCTGGCCATTGCTGGCCCGCACCGACAGGCCGTCGAGCGACAGCGTCGACCAGCGGAAGAGCTGCCTCTGCGCCAGCCAATTGGCGACGAAGAGCGGTTCGATCGCGAGTGCCAGACCCATATGCGAGAATTCCGGCAGCACGACGAATGCGATGTGGTGTGGGCTGGTGTTCAAGGCTTAAGCTCCGTGGGGCGGGCTCATTCCATCCGAACAGGCAATCTGGAGCCAGCACATAATGGACGAAGAATGTCCAAAAAAGTCAATTTGATGGCGCGACGCTTTGCGTCCCCACAAGTGATTTCTGGAATAATATTTATATATCAGTAACTTGAGGATTAACCATACTCGCAACAAAGCGACAGTCGCGCGACCGTTTCCATCGGATGGGCGGGCCACAAGATTTGCACCATCAGGCATCACGATTTGACGCCCAGGAGTTCTCCATGCCGAGCCAAGTGATGCCGTGGGATCACAGCGACCCGACCACGGGCCATTCCATGCCCGCCGCTTACTTCTACGACGCGCAGGTGTTCGAGGATGAGAAGCAGAACATCTTCATGAAGTGCTGGCATGTCGTCGGCCATGTGAACGAGTTCAAGGGGCCGGGCTCCTACATCGTGCAGGAGATCTTCGAGCAGAGCGTGCTCGTCATGTCGCATACGGACGGCCAGATCCGCGCCTTCCACAATGCCTGCCGGCATCGCGGCAATCGCTTGCTGACCGAGCGCCGCGGCAGGATTCCGGCGGTCTTGCGCTGCGGCTATCATTCCTGGTGCTATGGCCCGGACGGCGCGCTGCGCTCGGCGCCGCGCACCGAATGCCTCAAGGATTTCGACAAGGCGCTTTACGGGCTAAAACCCGTGCGGCTCGAGATCTTTGCCGGCTTCGTCTATGTGACGCTGGACGACAACGCCAAGTCGGTGGCCGAGATGGCGCCGGGGGCGGAAGGAGAGATGCGCCGCTTCCTGCCCGATCTCGACAACGTGCGCCTGGTCGAGGAAGTGGACGTCGTCGTCCACGCGAACTGGAAGGTGATCCAGGAGAACTCGATCGAGGGTTATCACTTCGATCTTTCCGGCCCGGTGCATAAGCATCTCGCCTCGCTGATCGATTTCAGCCAGTACCGCCTCACGCCCCATGGCGAATGGTGGACCTATATGGCGCCGCCCAATGGCGGTGCCAACAAGGCCTATGGCCTGCCGATCGAGGGGGCGACCTGGCAGACCGATTGGTTCTTCAATATCGGCCTGTGGCCGAACACGACGTTCTATTGCTTCCCCTTCACCGACATGATCGGCACCTTCGTGATGATCCCGCTGGAGCCGGAGAAGTCGCTGCTGCGTTTCGGTTATTACGCACCGATCGGGCGCGAGACGCCGGCACTCACCAAAGCAGCGATCGCCTGGATGAATGAGGAATTGGGGCCTGAGGATATCGCGCTTAATGTCAGCAACCAGAAGGGCCTGCATTCGCAAGGCTATATCCAGGGGCGCTATATCATCGACACCGAGCACCCCAATCAGAGCGAGCATCTGGTGCATCATTTCCACAAGCTGTGCTACCAGGCCATCCGCAGCTGATGTCCGGCTCATTCGATTACGTCATCATCGGCGCGGGGTCGGCCGGCTGCGTGCTGGCCAACCGCCTGACCGAGGACGCCGCCTGCACGGTGCTGCTGCTGGAAGCAGGGCCGAAGGACAATCACTGGGCGATCCACATGCCCTCCGGCATGGGGCAGCTGCTGTCCTCGACCCGTTTCAACTGGTCCTATGCCGCCGAGCCCGAGCCCTATCTCGATAACCGGCGCCTGACGCATCCGCGCGGCCGTGTCCTCGGTGGCTCGTCTTCGATCAACGGCATGGTTTATATCCGCGGCCATGCGCGCGACTATGACTATTGGTCGCAATCGGGGGCGCGCGGTTGGAGCTATGCGGAACTGCTGCCCTATTTCAAGCGGGCGGAAAGCCATCAGACGGGTGGCGACGCCTATCACGGTGGCGACGGGCCGCTGCATGTGGCGCGGCCGGATCTCGCGCGCGCGCCGTTGACCCAGGCCTTCATCGATGCGGCCGTTGAGGCCGGCTATCCGGCGACCGAGGATGTCAACGGCTGCCAGCAGGAAGGCTTCGGCATCATCGACCGCACGACCCGCGACGGCCGCCGCTGGTCGGCGGCGAAGGGCTATTTGCGACCCGCATTGACCCGCCCCAATCTCACCGTCATTACCGGCGCGCTGGTGCAGAAAATCAATCTGGTGGGCAACCGTGCGCGCAGTATTTCTTACGCGGTCGGGCGTGAGGTCCAGACGGCGGAAGCGACGCGCGAAATCATCCTGTCGGGTGGTGCCATCAACTCGCCGCAGCTGTTGCAGCTGTCTGGCATCGGCGACCCGGAGCATCTTGACGCCATCGGCGTCAAGGCGCTGCATGCCCTGCCCGGTGTGGGTGGCAATCTCAATGATCACCCGGATATCGTCATCCAGCATCGCTGCAAGCAGAAGGCGACCATCTATCCGGTCACCAAGGGCATCCGGAAATATGTGACCGGCCTGCAATGGTTCATGAACGGGACCGGTGCCGCCTCGACCAACCATTTCGAGGCCGGCGGCTTCATCCGCAGCCGCGCTGGGATCGAGCATCCGGACCTGCAGCTGACCTTCATGCCGCTGGCGGTCATTCCGGGCACGGTCGATTCGGTGCCCGATCATGCCTTCCAGGTGCATATCGACCTGATGCGGCCGAAGAGCCTCGGCTATGTGAAGGCGCGCTCAAGCGATCCGAAGGCGCCGCCCGCCATCCTTTTCAACTATCTCAAGGACCCCGCCGACCGTGCCGATCTGCGGGCTTCCGTGAAGCTCACGCGGGAGATTCTGGCGCAGAAGGCCATGGCGCCTTTTGCGGGCGATGAATTGTTTCCCGGCATTGATGTCACATCAGATGACGCGATCGATGCCTGGGTCAGGCGCGCGATCGAGACCTGCTATCACCCGGTCGGCACCTGCAAGATGGGTGCGGCTACCGAGACGCTGGCCGTCGTCGACGATCAGCTGCGGGTGCATGGGATCGAAGCCTTGCGCGTGGTCGATGCCTCGATCATGCCGCGCATCGTCAGCGGCAACACCAACGCGCCCACCATCATGATTGCCGAGAAAGCCAGTGACATGATTCGGGGGCGAACGCCCCTGCCGGCCAGCGATGCGCCGGTCTGGATTCATCCGGATTGGGAAAGGGCACAGCGGTAAGAAAAACCCCTCACCCCAACCCCTCTCCCCAAAGGGGCGAGGGGCTTGGAGATCGCGCTCGGTCGAAACTCCCTCGCCCCACGAAGTGGGGAGAGGGTCGGGGTGAGGGGACTTATCCCTTGCCAGACCGCCCAATCACGCTGCCGAGTACCTCATCGATGCGGTCGCGGGCGCGTTCGCATTCCTTGCGTGTACCGGCGATGAACAGGCGGCCGCTGGCGCCGATCATCTGCACGTCGACGAGGGTGATGCCGGGGGCCACCTTCTCCGCCTCATTGGCGGCGACCGAGGCGAAGAGGGCCGGCTCCAGCTCATAGACCAGTAGGCATTTGCCCGGCAGCAGCATTGATGCTTCGCGCGTGCGGTTGAGGATGATGGCGTGCTGGTCCGACACATTGTCGATGATGTCGGCGTAGAGTGTCCGCGGTTTCAGCTGGTCCTCGGCCTTCTGGCCGATGCCTTTGAGGATCGCGTTGCCGGCGAAGTTCAACTGATCGAGATCGGCGGCGTGCAGTTCCAGGATGCCGTATTGCCGCTCGGTATAAAGCAGGCCCGGTTCCATGTCGGGCGCAGTCTTCAGTGCCAGGTCGCAGATGCGATGGATCGCAAGCGCCGGGGCCACCTCGATGATGAGGGAATGTTCCCCCTGCATCGGCGGGTAGCCACGCGCCCGGGTGGGCGTCGACATATAGGCCGCAAACTGGCGGGCAAGATCCTTCACCAGCAGATAGACGCGAAGTTCGGTCATGGGTGCATGTCAGTCCGAGAATGGCTTCTTCCAGTGGATGCCCGGGTCAAGCGCGGGCATGACGAGAAAGTTTGTAGGTCAATAGACACCGTCATCCCCGGGCTTGACCCGGGGATCCACCATTGCCGACATCTCGCCCTTACTTCCCGCTGGCGGTCGAGAAATGCTTGCCAAGATCGGGATGCGGGCGCGGGATGACGTGGACCGAGACCAGTGTGCCGACGCTGCTGGCAGCTTCGGCACCGGCTTCGGTCGCGGCCTTCACGGCACCGACATCGCCATTGATGATGACGGCGACCAGGCCATCACCCACTTCCTCACGGCCGACCACCGTCACATTGGCGGCCTTTACCATGGCATCGGCCGCGGCCAGGGCCGCGACGAAACCCTTGGTCTCGATCATTCCGATAGCGTTCGACATGGTTCTCTCCTTGCTTCAGATCAGATGGTTGTTATTTGGATTTCGATTTCGTCGTCTCGTCGAGCGAGCCGATGATGAGGGCGTCGATGGGAATCTTGCCGCCGCCCAGCCAGGAGGCGGCGGTGGAGCCGGTGACGATGAGGACGTCCTCGCCCTCGCCGCAACCCAGCACGTCAAAGGCAATCATGCGACCGCCCCCATGGCTCTCCACTTCCAGGAAGGCCCCTGACGGAATGTGCTCGATCTTCTTGGTGGCCCAGTAACGGCCCACGACCCGACCGCGAATCATTGTCCGATCCTTTCGACGCTGATGTTGCGCGCCTTGGCCTTGTCGCGGGCCAAGGGGGTGATGCTGACGCCGGGTGCCAGGATGAGGCGCGAGACGCCCTTGGCGAGCTTGGCGATGACGGTTTCGGTGACGACGCCCTTGTCGACGCGGTGGCTTTGCCCGGTGGCGGCTGCCGGCGACAATGCGGCAGACGGAGTCGTGCCGGCGAGATGGAAGGGATGACGACCTGCTTCGATGGCGGCGCGAATTTGTGGGTCAGCGGCGAGGCGCAGGACATCCTTGGCGAAAGCCGCGAGATCGGCATCGCTGGTGATGCGTACGGCGTGAGGTGCGGCAGCGGGCGATTTCCCGGTCTTCACCGCCTTCACTTCCTCGGCGATGACATCACGGATGAGAGCGCGGATGAGGTCCTTGTCCATGATACTCATCCTTCCAGCGCGGCCAGGGCCGCTTCGGCGCCCATGCGCACATTGGATTCCTCGCCGGAGAGGTAGACGCGGCCGGTGGCACCGAACATGCGATAATCGATTACCTTGATGTCGGCGGTCTTCTCCGCCTCGTTGGTCGCCAGGATGGCGTAGGACGCGGGCTGCATTTCCAGCACGAAGAGCGATTCGCCGGGCAGGATCATGGACCCGGATTTGTTGCGGTTGATCAGGAAGGCATGGCCGTTATCAATCCGGGTCACGATCTTGGAGGCGAGGATCTGCGGCTTCATCGCCTGCTCCCGCCTGGCATCAAGCTCGTCCAGCACGGCATCGGCTGCTGATTTCACCGCGGCGGTCGAGCGCGAGTGAAATTCGAGATAGCCGAATTGCCGCTCGACCACGAGCATGCCGCCGCTGACCTCGGCATGTTTCAAGGCGATGTCGGTCAGAGCTTCAATATCGAGGCCGGGGGCCACTTCGATGATCTGGGCCGCCATCTGCGTGCGCGGCAGGCGGCCACGCATGCCGCTCGCCATATAGCAGAGCGTCTGCGGCTGCAGCTGGTCGATGAAGATGAAGGAACGTAAATCGGCCATGGGTTCAGTTCTTCCTCATGACCGCAACGCGCCACGGAGCTCTTCGAGCACCATGCGGCGGATTTCTTCACGCATGATGTCGATCTCGCTGGTCGTGCCGGCGCTGCTGGACGGCAAGGGCAGGGGATCCTGCGCCGCGTCGGCGCCTTCCTGCAGGCGACCGAGGGAGATTGGCGATTCCAGCCCCAAGGCCAGGGCTGGGCCGCTGGCATTGGCATCGAGGCCGCTGAAATCGCCAAAGGCTTCCTTCGCGTCGTCGTTATAGGCGATGCGCGTCCAGTTCACGAGGTGCTGCGGGCCGACATTCTCGCCGATGGAGGAGGAGCCGAAGAAACCGGTGCCGATGGTGAAGGCAGGCGCCAGATGCGTGCCGTAACCGGCGGCACCCAGGCTGCAGGGCGCGTTCACGGCCACGCGCAGCGCCTTCACAGCGGCACCGTATTTCAGGATCGTCGCGGAATTCTTGCTGTGGATCGCCGCCGAATGACCAGCGCCAGAAAGACGGATGAGCGCGCGGGCCTGGGTGACGCCGGCATCGGCATGCGGGACACGCAAGAAGCCCAGCACGGGGCAGAGCTTTTCCTTGGAGAGTGGCTCGTCGATCCCGACCCGGTCGATCTCAACGAGAATGATCTGGGTATTTGACGGCACGCGGATATTGGCCATGCCGGCGATCTCGGCGGCCGATTTGCCCAGAACCGCGATGTTGAACGTTCCCATGCCGAACAGAAGCTCGCGCAAGGCCGAGACTTCTTCCGGTTTTGCCACATAGGCGCCGGCTGATTTCAATGCCTGCAGCAGCCGGTCGGCGATGCTCTCGACCGCGAGCACAACGCTTTCATTGGTGCAGAGGATCGAATTGTCGAAGCTCTTGGAAGTGACAATGCGCTTGGCGGCCTCATTAAGGTCGGCGCTGTCGTCGACCAAAGCGGGCGCGTTACCAGGCCCCACGCCAACCGCAGGGTTGCCGGAGCTATAGGCCGCGCGCACCATCGGCGTACCGCCGGTCGCGAGAATGACGCCGACGCGCGGGCTTTTCATCACATAGTCGATCAGCGGCAGGTTCGGCTGTTCGATGATCTGGATGATACCGGTCGGTGCACCAGCTTTCTCCGCTGCTTCCGCCATCAGTTTGGCGGCGCGGATAGAGCAGTTCTTCGCCATCGGATGCGGCGAGATGATGATGGCGTTGCGGGTGAAAAGCGCCATCAACACCTTGTAATAGACGCTGCAGACTGGGTTTGTGGAGGGGGTGAGGGCAAAGACGATGCCGGCCGGGCGCGGCAGCTCTACCATCTTCAGCTCGGCCTTGATGCGGGCGGAGCAGTAGTCGTCCTTGGAATAGAGGTCGAACAGGCCGCGCGAAGTCAGCTCGTTCTTGATCTTCTTATGCGCAGCGACGCCGAAGCCGGTTTCCTGGACGGCCGCCTCGGCCAGTTCGCCGGCATGGGCATAGGCGACATCAGCCGCCGCCCGCGCGATCTTCTCGACGCGCGCCCGGTCGAAACGGGTAAAAGCCGCCGCGGCCCATTCCGCCATCTGCAGCATCATATCGGCGGTGCCGGTGGCGCGTTTCTCGCCGGCAAGGATTTCTTCGACGATGGCCGTCATCTTACGTCAACTCCTTCACGCCGCACGCGTGCTGCGCTTGCCGGAACCCATGCATTCGGCATAAGCCAAGCCCACCGCCCGCTCGACGCGCTCCAGCACCTCGGCGCAGAGATCGGCCGTCATCAGCACGCCTGGCTTGAACTGCAGCACCCGGGGGTCGAGGGTCGAGAAGATCGCCCAGACGCCGTTCTCGTAGAGATGCTTCATCACCGGCTTGGCGCCTTCGGGGAAATCGAATTCCAGGCCCATCACCAGCCCGCATTGGCGGATGCCGACGAAGAAGCTGGGATAAAGCCGCATGATCTCGTGAAGGCCGTTGCGGAAAGTCTCGGCGATGTAATTCACCATCGGCTTCATCATCGGCCGCTCGAGGATCTCCAGCGTCTTCATGGCGACCAGGCAGCCGAGTTCGGCGCCACCCATGGTCGACATATGGGCAAAGCCGTCCTGTTTCAGCCAGCCGGCATAGGGTTCGCGCACGACCACGCAGGCGATCGGGTACATGCCGCCGGAGATGCCCTTGCCGGTCACCATGATGTCCGGCTGGATGCCATAGCGCTGGTAGCCCCACATCTCGCCGCAGCGCATCAGACCGGTCTGCACCTCGTCGGCAACATAGAGGGCACCATAGCGCTCGCACAGCTTCTTCACCTCGGCGAGATAGCCGGGAAGGGGCATGGGGAAGCCGTAAGTGGCCGGAATCGTCTCCATGATCAGGCAGGCGACGTCCTTGCCCTTCAAGGCATCTTCCATCGCATTGAGATCATTGAACGGCACATGGACGAAATCGTCGGGCTGGTCCGACAGAAAGATCTTCTTGAAGCGATCGGCACCGGCGGCGACAGCAAGGCCAGTGTGGCCATGATAGGCATTGACGATGGAGACGATCTTGCGCCGCTGCGTCGCATGGCGCGCGGTCTTCAAGGCGATGTCGATCGCCTCGGCGCCACCCGAGGCATACATGGTGTAGTGCATGTCGCCGCCGCAGATGCGCGCCAGGCGTTCAGCCAACGCCGTGCGGCCCATATTCGGGAAATGGTGATTGCCCATATCGAAGCGCTGCATGCCGCGGTTCAGCACTTCAATGAGTTCGGGATGGCGATGGCCGATATTGTAGGTGCCGCCGTTGAGATGCAGGTCGATGAGGCGACGCCCGTCCATGTCCCACAGCAGATAACCTTCGCGCCGGTCGATGACGAGATCGACGCCCATATCCTGCCAGGCCTGGGTCTTGCCGGGATTCCAGAACTGCTTGGATTTCGCGATGAACTCGCGCTTTTCCGGGCTTTGCGTGTGGTCGACCATGTTCAACTCCTGACCCGATCGGGTTCAGCTGTATTGGCTCAAATAGCGTTCGGCGAGGTCGCAGGTACCTGTGCTGTAGCCAGGGCCTTCCGTGCGGGCGAGGTCGGTTTCGGCGTGGCTGCCCATCCAGGCGAACAGCGTCATGCGCCGCAGCAGGATGAAGGTCCACATCTCGTGGTCGTCTTCCTTCGGAAGCTCCCGCTGGCGGCGATAGCCTTCCTTCCAGGCTTCCATCAGTTCCGGCACATCGGCGCGGTCTTCAAAGAAACTCACCGCCGTGGCGCCGTCATAGAGGAACCAGCCCAGGCCGCAATCGTCGAAGTCGATGACGCGCACATCGCCGTTGTGGACCAGCAGATTGGCGAGGCGGAAATCGGCGTGGATGAGGCCGTAGCGGTTGCGCGCGTGGCCGAAGGCCTTCAGGCGCCTTTCCATCAGGTCGACCGCGCGCTGCAGTAGCTTGGCCCGCTCCGGCGTGCAATCCGGTCCCGCCTGCCAGGCGCCCCAATTGGCGGTCTTGCCAAGCGAATGCTCGAAATCCCAGGACAGGCGTTCGAAATAAGGCGGCCGCGTCCAAGTTTCGCTGTGATTGTGGCAGCGTGCGGTTACTTCCCCCAATTGGCGGAAAGGCGGGATGAGGTTGTCCTGTGGCGGCTCGATGCCGTCGATGAATTCGAAAAGGACGCAGTTGCGCGGTGAGCTCAAGGCCGGATGCGTCACGGTCTGGATGTCGGCACCGTCCTTGCCCGGAATGGCCTGCGGTGTCTTCACCTGCGCTTCGGCCTGCAAGGCACGCATCCAGGCCAATTCGCTGCGGATGCCGTCGGTGCTGTGATAGCCGTCGCGGTGCACGCGCAGGATGACGGGCCGCGCGGCCCCTTTCGGCAGCACGCGATAGGTCCAGTTTTCGGAATGGTTGATGAGCTGCAAATCGGCGCCGTCCAGCCCCCAAAGCGGCAGGGCCGCGGCCGCCAATTCGTCGATCGCGCGCAACATTTGTTCCGTCGTGAGCATACCGCTCATGCTTCGTCCTAGCTCCCAGGGCGTGGATAGGCGCTCTTATTCCCCCTTCGTTAACCTGAAGGGGGCCGTGCCGTTGAAAGCGGCCGACGCTTTTCCATCCATGTTCAGGCTAGAACGGGCCGGTCACGGTCGCTTGACCCGTGATGGCGTGATCTTGACAGCTGATCAGCTTTGCCCGCTTGAAGCGAGCTCCGGCCCCGTGCCATCATCGCGCCTTATCTGCAGTCTGGTTCGTGAACTTTGGCTGGGGACGATGATGACGACCGCCACGACCACCCACAGAAATGACGCGCCTGTCGTGCTGGCGGCGGCGGCGACGGGCGTGGTGGATTTCATCTCGGCCCGTGGCGGCGATGTCGATTCCATTTTCGGCAATTCGGGTATCGCCCCAGATATGGCGGGTGCCCCGACCTTGAAGCTGAAGCTTGCCGCCTATTGCCGCCTGTTCGAGCAGGCGGCGCGCCAAATCGCCGGCGACAAGACCAGCCCGGGGAATTTCGGCCTCCATTTCGGCCAGCAGTTCCAGCCGCGCGATCTCGGCATGTGGGGCTATGCAGCGATCTCCTCACCAAATCTGGGATCGGCTCTCGATAATCTGGTGCGGCTGTTTCATTTCCACCAGGAATCCTCGGCGATGCAGCTGGTGAAGGGTGCCGATGGACTGATGCGTCTCGAATACCAGATCTATTCCTCGGAAATCGTCGAGCGGCGCCAGGATGCGGAACTGTCGCTCGGCATGTTCACCAATGTGATCCGTGATTGCTGCGGGTCGAAATGGGCGCCGGTCGAGGTGCATTTCGAGCATCCGCGGCCCGAATTCTGGAAAGAACACGAAGCGGCCTTCGATGCGCCGGTCTATTTCAGCCAGCCGACCAATGCCCTGCTGTTCCGCCCCGAACTGCTGCAGCGCTCGATGCCTGGGCGTGACCTGCAACTCCTCACCATGATGCAGACATGCCTCGAATCCTTAGGCTCGCACCGCCCCGGCGATGACGGGCTGGTGGACCGCGTGAAGACGGCGATCCGCGTCAGCCTGCCCGGCGGCTATCCCAGCCTCGATCAGATTGCCATGTCCTTGCGCGTGCCGGCGGCGGCGATTCAACGCGAATTATCAGTCGCGGGCCTGACCTATAAGGACGCGGTCGAAACCACGCGGCAATCCTTGGCACGCATGTATCTCGACCAGCGGCAATTGCCGCTGACCGAGATCGCGTTGCTGCTGGGCTATTCCGAGCTATCGGCCTTTACCCGCGCCTTCACCCGCTGGACCAGCGTGAGCCCCCGCGCCTATCGCAAGCTCGCGCACTGAATTTCCCGAACATGCCGTCATCCCCGGGCGAGGACCCGGGGATCCACTGATGCCTTGGATAGACTGGATGCCCGGGTCAAGCCCGGGCATGACGGTAGAGATGCATCACATCTGCGACAGCGCGTCCTGGCTTTCGGGCAGGATCTGGCCGCCATCGACGATGATGGTCTGCCCGGTGATATAGCCTGCCTCGCGCGAGGCGAAGAAGAGGGCGGCATGGCCGATGTCCTCGACCTCGCCCAGCTTGCCGAGCGGCACGGCCGCCGCCATGCCCTTCATATAGCCATCGCCGAGCTCGATGAGGCCCTCGGTCTTGATATTGCCGGGCAGCACCGCATTGACCGTGATGCCGTATTTCGCCAGTTCCATGCAGGCGGTGCGCATGAAGCCCAATTGGCCGGCCTTGGTGGCGCCGTAATGGGTCCAGCCGGGGAAGCCGGTGACCGGCCCGGTGATGGAGGAGGTGATGACAATGCGGCCCTCGCCGGATTTCTTCAAATATGGGATGCAGGCCTTGACCGACAGGAAGGTGCCTTTGAGGTTCGTTGCCATCACCTCGTCCCAGGTCTCGGGCGACATATCTTCCATCTTCACCTGCGGGAAGACGCCGGCATTGGCGCAGAGCACATCGACGGTGCCGTAACGCTCGACCGCGGTCTTTGCCATCTTTTCCATGTCGCCGAGCTTGGTGACATCCGCCGAAAAGCCGCTTGCAGTCCCGCCCGCCTGCTCGAATTCCTTGGCCGTCGCTTCGGCCTGTTTAAGATCGCGCCCGACCACCAGGACTTTCGCGCCATGCTGCGCGAAGACCCGCGCGATGCCTTTGCCGATGCCCTTGCTGGCGCCGGTGACGATGACGGATTTCCCCTTGATCGATTGCCCCAACATGGCGCGTTGCCTCCGCTATTTTCCTTGGATGATCAGTTTTCCGACGGTGCGCTGGCGCGGCGCCGGCGCAAGACGAGGATCAGGGCGTAGCCGATGAGGAGCAGGGCGGCTGCTCCCACCGTCGACACCGTGCCGAGGACCGGCACGCCCGGCGTGTAGCCGGCGACCATCTTGGCATAAAGATATTCCGGGATCGTCGTGTCGGCGCCGGTCGTATAGAGCGACAGCGGGAAATTGCCCCAGCTAAGCAGGAAGGCGAAGAGGGCGCCGGAGAAAATGCCAGGGAAGAGAACGGGCAAGGTCACTTCCTTGAACACCTGCCAGCGTGTGGCGCCAAGATCGAAGGCGGCCTCTTCCAAGGCCGGGTCGAAGGAATAGACCTGGATCGAAATGACCAATGTGCAGACCGGAATGATCCAAACGAGATGCGCAAAGACCGCCGTCTGCCAGGACATGGTGAGCCCCAGCGCGTTGAACCACAGCAGCAAGGCAAGGCCCAGAACCGATTGCGGGAAGAAGATCGGCAGCAGCACGATCTTTTGATAGATCGAGCGCCCCTTCCAGTCATAGCGCGCAAAGGCGAGCGCGCCGAAGAGGGCGATGGTCACGGCGATGACTGTGACACAGAGCGCAATGGTGATCGACGTCTTGAAAAGCTGGTGGATTTCCAGCGAGGAGAATGTCTTCTGCCACCAATCGAGGCCCCATTTGGTGATGGGGAAGATGAAATAGCGGCTGGACGTCAGCGAGGCCAGGAGCAGGCACAGGCCCGGCAGATACATGAAGACGACGATGGCGGCCGTCCAGGCCCAGATGAGCGAGGTGCGCCAGCGCGGTGTCAAGCCGTCCATCGCTTACCTCCGCCCCAGAATGGCGTCGAGGTCGAAGCGACGCAGGACGAAGAGGACGAGCGTCCCCACCACCAGCATCAGCAGCACGGCCAACGCCGCCCCCAGCGGCCAGTTCTGGGCATAGGTGAAGGCGATCTCGATATCATGGCTGATCGGGATGATCTGCTGACCGCCCAATACCTTCGCCTCGGCAATGGCCCCCACGGCCAGCACGAAGGAGAGCAGGAAGCCGATCATGATTCCTGGCATGGAGAGCGGCAATTCGACTTCCTTGAACACCTGCCAGCGCGTGGCGCCGAGATCGAAAGCTGCATCGCGTGTCTGGTCCGGCACCATGGAGACGCCGAGCGTCATTGGGAACAGCATGAAGGGGAGATAAACATAGACCATGCCGAAAACGATGATGCCGCTGGTGAAGAGCCAGCTGTCGGGTTCGATGCCGAACCAGGCCTTGAGCGTGCCGAGCAAGACACCGTTCTTGATGAAGAACAACACCCAGCCATAGAGGCGGACGTTTTCGGAAACGAAGAGCGGAATGGTGAAGAGCAGTGTCACCAGCGTCGAATACTTGCCAAAGATGCGTGCCAGGCCGTAGGCGATCGGATAGCAGATGACGGCGAGGATCAGCACCGTGACGGCGGCAAGGCCCAGCGACCACAGGAAGGAGAGGTAGCTGGTCGAATTGAAGATCTCGATATAATTGTCGAGACTCCAGCTTTGCCACAATTCGAAGGTGCGGGCCGGAATGAAGCTGAAGCCGATGACGGCCAGCAGCGGCGCCGCAAAACCAACCAGCAGGAAGAGGATGAGCGGTACCGCATGCCTGGTCCCGGGAGCGAAGATTTTGGCAAGAGTGGTCATGGCGCTGCCAATCAATCCGTCACCAGGATGCTGTCCTTGGCATCCCAGCCGATGAGGACCTGATCGTCGAGGCTACCGCCGAAGGCCTGCTGGCGCAATTTCTCGACGATGAAGACATGTTCGCCGACGCGCACCTGGTATTGGATGCGCGAACCCAGCACATATTCATTGTAGACGCGACCTTCCAAGCAATTCTGCGCCTCGCTGCGGCTGCTGAGGAAACGGAGAGATTCGGGACGCACCACCAGATGCCCCTCCTTGAATCCTGCCGGCACCGGCTGTGTCACGAGATCGACGCCGAATTCTGCGGCATGAACGGTGTTGGCGCCCGTCGCCTGCACCCCGATGACGTTCACGTCGCCGATGAATTCGGACACGAACTTGGTTTCCGGCGCCGAATAGATCTGCTGCGGCGAACCGACCTGCACCAGCTGGCCGCTGCGCATGACGCCGATGCGGTCGCTCATCACCATCGCCTCTTCCAGGCTGTGGGTGATGTAGATGAAAGTCTTGCCGGTCTCGCGGTGGATGTCTTTGAGTTCCTTCTCGAGCGTTTTCCGGAGCTTGTAATCGATCGCCGACAAGGGCTCGTCGAAGAAGAGAATGTCGGGGTCATAGGCCAGGGCGCGGGCCAGGGCCACGCGCTGCCGCTCGCCGCCGGAGCATTTGGTCACACTCTTGTCGTAGTAGTTCTCAGGGAGACGCAGCTGCGCCATCAGCTGCAGGGCGCGTGCCTTCCGCTTCTCTGGCTCCACGCCCTTGATCTTCTGCGAGAACTCGATGTTTTGGCCGACGGTGCGATGCGGGAACAGGGCCAGCGACTGGAACACCATGCAGGTTGGCCGCTTGTTGGCGGGCAGATCGTTGATGCGGCTCCCGCGCAGCAGGATGTCGCCGCTGGTGGCCCCTTCCATCCCCGTCAGCATGCGCAGCAGGGTCGTCTTGCCGCTGCCGGACGGGCCGACGATGGTGAAGAATTCGCCTTCCGAGATATCGAGGCTGATGCCTTTGACGGCGGTGAAGTTGCCGAACGTCTTGGTGAGGTCACGCAATTGGAGAATGGGCGATCGGCCGTTCATGGTCCCTTGGTATCCGGATCGTATGGCAATGGATGGTCTATAAGACAGGATCGCCCGGCGCGCATGAATGCCGGGCGATCCTTGTCCTGATGTGGACGCGCCTGGATCAGCCGCCGGAAGCTTCGCGCTTCGCGGCGGTCATGATGTCGAGGAGCTTGTCGTAATCCGGCACGATGTCATATTCAACCGACCGCGCCATCTCTTCCTCGAGGCTGTCATACTGGATCGCATCCAGCTCTTCCTTGGTGAAGAGGCTGAAGCATTCCGGATTGCCCATCTGGGCCACCGGGTTGAAGGTGCCCTCGGCGAAGGCCACCGTGTGGGCAACCTTGGGATCCTGCACATATTCGAGGAACTGCACGGCGAGCGGCGAGACATCCGGATTGTTGACCACCGAGGTGATTTCGATCCAGGAAATGCCGCCCTTGCCGCCGGCCATCGGGCCCTTGTTCGGGGTGATGGCGCGGATATTGGCGTTGCCATCGGCGCGCGCCGGCGAGGCGGAATAGGTGCCGCCGGTCATGTGGAAGTCGATCTCGCCCGAAACCAGTGCCTGGTTCATGGTGGCGATGTCGCCCACCACCTTGGCGCCCTTGAAGACGCGCTTGGCGGTTTCGGTGAATTTCGCGATCTCTTCCGGCGTGTGCTCGCGGAAGGGATCGAAACCGGCGATGCAGCAGATGTTGAAGACGTTCCAATCGTCGGATTCCAGGACGCCGTATTTCTTGTCATTCTTGGCGTCGTTCCAGAGATCCCAACCCTGATCCTCGGCCGTGGCGCGGCTGACCTTGTCGGTGTTGACGACGAAGCTATAGGGGCCGTAACGCTGCGCCATGCCGATCAGCTGCTCGCCGCTGTCATCCATCGCCCATTTGTAGGGCGGCTTGAAGTCCGGCGCCATCTTCGCGAAATAGGGCTCCATCTTGGCGCGGTCGAGCGGCTGGATGAGCTTTTCCGGGAACATGATCTTGCGCGCCCAGGGATTGTTGACGTTGATCAGATCCCAGACATTGGTTTCACCAGCGCGCAGGCGGTTGATCATGGTGGGGTCGTTGGTGAGCGATTCCGCCTTTACCGTGGCGCCGCTCGACTCACGGAACGGATCCAGGACCTGGGCCGAGTTGTAGCCTTCCCAGCACAGAATATTGAGTTCCTTGGAGCGATCGGCAAAAGCCTGGCGCAGGCCCAGCGTACCGGTCGTGGCGAAAGCCGCGGCCATCAGGGCCGAATTCTGCATGAAATTGCGACGTGATTGCTTAAAGCTGCTCATCTGTCCCTCTCCGTTGGTCCGGATGCTTTTGCCCGGTACCGCTTCCCTGTTGACCAAGCTGCATCGCTCTAGCCGAGCGGATGCACGACGCACCTTCGTTGCTTGCTTGCCGCAAGTCGTTCTGAAAATCGGTCACGTTAAGGACGATAGGGTGCCCCCACCACCCGGTCTTGACATTTAGGCTGTTAATCTTGACAGGCCCGGTGCCCACTAAAGTGGCAGTCCAGCTTGTGTTGTCGCCTATGTTAACGCCAACCAATTCCGCGTGAGCGTATTGCAGGTGCTCACATAGTCCGGAAAATGTAGCGCGAACTGTTGGTCGAGATCGGTCAGCAGTCTTGGCTCATCGCGCGCAAAGTCGGTCCCGAAGACGCGCAGCCAGTCGCGGATGATGTCGATCGTCACCTCGATGTGGAATTGCACGCCATAGGTCTTGGCCCCGATGCGGAACGCCTGAATGGGGCAGGCACCGCCGGTCACCAGCGGCACCGCGCCCGGCGTGTTGCGGGTGGCCTCGTAATGGTTCTCGAATGTCGTGATCGACGGCGTCACGTCGCGAAACAGCGGATCAGCCTGGCCCTCGGGTGTCAGATCGAGTTGGTAGAAACCGGATTCGAGCTTTCCCATGCGATAGATCTCGCCGCCAAAGGCATGGGCGATGATCTGGGCACCCAGGCAAACACCCAGCACCGGGCGGTCCGCCGCGTGAAAGGCGCGGATCAGGGCCATGGTCTCGGTCAGGAACGGAAAGGCATGTTCGTCCTTGGCGCTCATCGGGCCGCCCATGACGATGAGTCCGGCATAATCGCCGGGGCTGCTGGGCAAGCCGGGATATTGCATCGGCGCATGGCTGGCGAACTTCGCCACCGGGAAGACGGCGTCGTAGTGGACGCCCTGCGCGATCAGCGCCTGGCCGAGAATGCCCGGCGGGGCCACCAGCTCCGGCACGATGATGAGGATGCGCTTCATGACAGCTTCAGCATGGCTTTGAGTTCATCGGCCCGCATCACATGGCAATAGATCATGTTGATGATGGCCAGTTCCTGTTCGTGCAGCGCATCGGTGCCGGCGGCGCAGCAATCTTCCACGACGACGACCTGGAAGCTTTCGTCGGCCAGGCTGCGCACGGTCGATGCGACGCATTGATCGGTGAAGATACCGGCGCAGATGACATTCTTGATGCCGAGATTATGGAGGATGAGGCGCAGATTGGTGCCGGTGAGCGCACTGTCCGTCGTCTTGGTGACCGTGATTTCGTCACCTTTGGCGGCGAGCTGTGGCACGATCTGCGAGGCGTGCTCGTCCTTGGGCAGCAGCAGATTGTTCCAGCCCGGCATTTTCTGGCTCAAGGACCGATCGCGGCCATCCTTGGTTTGGCAGGCGATGCGGGCGAAGAGGCATTCGATGCCGTTCCGCCGCGCCCAGGCGAGGAGATCGGCCGTGCGCGGAATGACGATCTTGTTCATCCGGTCATGAAAGGGTGTCCAGGCGTCATAAGCGGCTTGGCCTGCGGCATCGAGTGTTGTGCGGTCGGGCCGCGCCAGATAGGTATTCTGCACGTCGATCACCAGCAGCGCCGTCTCGGAGGGCGCGAAGGCAAGGTCGTCGGGTTCCGGCGCCCCTTGGTAATAGAAGGAACGGTTACGTGTCTTCCAACTCATCGATTTAGAACCTGAAGGTGAATAGGCCGCGCTTTTCATAAACCTCCGCCGCTTCTTCGACGAAGGAAGCCATCTTTGTGGCAGCATAGGTCTCGCGCAAGATCTTTGCTGCCTCTAGGAGATCGGCCTTGCTCTTGGCCCGGCCGGGACGCAGCAGTTCGTAGACCTTGAGCAGGTAATCCTGCGGCACGGCGATCAGTTCGGCGGCGCGTTCGAAATTGCGACCCAATGTCGGCCGCCCGGCAAGCGTTGCGACACGCGCCTGGTCCTGCAACGCCTGGGGCGTGATGCGCAGATCCTCCAGCGTCACCTCGCCAGCCATCACGGCATCCAGTGTCAGGTCGGCGAGGGCCTTGCCGCGCGCGGTTTTGACTAGGCCCGGGCGGTTTTCGGCCAGCGGGTAGTCGGCGACGGTATCGATGCGGGCCATTACGCGGTCTCCAGGAAATCGATCTTGATGTCCTCGGGCTTGGCCCCGTCTTGGGTAAGCGAGGTCTCGATGGCATAGATGAGGGCCACTTGCGCGTGGAAGCGGGCACCCATGGCCTCGCCATTATTGGTCACGACGACGGGTTCCGGCATTTCACCGGCGGCATAGGTGGCGGCATTTTCCCCCAGGCGCCGATAGTGATCGAGGCTGGTGATCGGCGCATTGGAGAAGAGTTCCAGATTGTGGTGCGGCAGGCGGTCGGCCTGGTGAATGACGGCCGTGCCCTTGGCCTGGATGCCGATCCCGATGCCGGAACCGGCGAGGCGCGCGGCACTCAATCCCAGGAAGGAGGTATCAGCCGTGTGCCGCATACGGACAATGCGGGGAATGCCGCCCTTCTCGGCAATGCCCTCGCTCAGTGCCTTGAGGACCGCAGAAAGGGGATGGCCAGCCAAGGTGCGGAACAGCTTCAGGCCGAAAGCGGGGCTGACGCCAATGACGATCTCGTTCTTCGGGCCGGTCGATTTGGCCTCGCCCAGCGCATGATAGCGAATGCGCCTTGTTTCCGGCCCGGCATAGGTCGCCTCGGTGCGCAGCACTTCCTCGCGCGTCAGCACGTCGCGAATGGCGGCGAGTTCGGCACGGCGCTGTTCGTTGAGGCGGTAGCCGGAACCCGGCCCGACATAATCATTGGGGTCATTGACGGCGCTGATGACATGGCCTTGCCGCACCACCGCGGCTGTCTGCAAATAGTCGCCGGAGACGCGCAGGCGCACGACGTTGAGAAGGTTCTGCGCCTCGTCCTTGAAGCCGCGCTTGGCCAGGGCCTTGATCACGTCGAGCACATTGATGCCGCGCGCCTTGATCGCCTCGCTGATGAGGGCCACGTCGCGGGGCAGATAGCTGTCGGTGTCGTTGGAGCCGGAGGCGATGACGACGCTGCGTTTCATGGCGTCGGTCGGCTGCCCGAGACCCAGTTCTTCGAGCACCGCACCCAAAGCATCCGTTGCCCGGCGGCGCAGTTCCAGGGCGCGGCTCTCATTCACTGAGGTCAGGCCGCCATCGGCTTCGAAATCACGCTGCAGGACCAGGAAATCCTCCATCTCCTCGCCATTGAAGGATGAGGGGTTGAAGGAATTGTCGTAAGCGAGGATCGAGCCCATGCCGGAACAGATGAAATCCGACCCGGCGATGAGGTAGGGCAGGATCTTGGCACCAACGCGGATCTCGGATTCCGAATGCCGCGCGTCGTTGCCAGTGGCGCATTCGAGATCGAGCCAGGCGGCGATCAGGTTCTCCGCCAGCAATTCACGCACGCCGCCCGGCATGGTGGAGGCCAGCGGTGCCCCATCGATGCCGCCATTCTGCGTTCCCTGGACACCCATCGCCCGCTGCAGGCACAGGCACCGCGCCTCGAGATAAAGCAGCGATTTCGATTCATGAAAGCCCATCAGCAATTCCGACGCAGCGCCCGATGTGCAGCGCATCTTGATGCCACGGCTGGCATAGGCGGCGGCCAGGAACGCCTTCGACCAGGGCGTGTCGTCGCCATCGGTGAAGGCTTTCTCGGTTCCATAGACCGAGACCGTCTCGGCATAGGAGGTGAAGCCCGCCATGCCGATCTGCAGTTCCTCGGCCTCTTCGCTGGAACATTGAAAAAGGGTCCCCCAGCGGCCGACCGCGGCACCGACCGCGCAGGCCAAGGCATTGGACCAGGCATTGCGGGCAACGCGCATGGTCGTTTCGACCTCGTCGAAGCCGAACGCCACGGCGGTCGCCGCATCGGCCGCAAGCTGCAGCGGATCGTCCTTGGCATTGGTGACATGGCCCTGATTGCCAGGTGTCTTCCTCGTGCGCATCTTGGAAAAGGCGAAGGCCAGTTCCATCGATGAGAGTTGCGCCACAACTTCGGCGAGTTTGGCGGGTGTCAGGCCATGGGCGAGGCGGGTGAGGTCCGTGCGCGGCACGCTGATATCCACCAGCATGCGGGCGATCTGCTGGGACGGCACCGCCATGGCGGTTTCTGCGAGATCGAGATCCAGATGGTGCCGCGCGATATAGGTGTCGATCATATCGAATTCGGCGGCGGGAACCCCGTCCATCACCGCGACCTTGCCTTGCGCGACCGCAAGGCCCGGTTTGGGGTCCTTGGCGCCGTTGAAGGCGGCAAAGCCATTGGCCGGGTCCTCGACGGCGAAGCGATCCAACCGCAAGGGCCGTTCGTCCCAGTCGCTGAAACGGCGCCAGCGATTGGCGCCTGGCTGCGATGGCTCGTTCATCATCGTCTCCCGATCGGCTCCCCAGATGAAATCCTGGGCAGAACTTGGCGAATTTGCCTGCAGATTAATCAGGTCACGCCGGCAGGGCTTGACCGAAAGAGGGATGTGTTTGACAGCGACGGCTTGTTGCCTTGCAGCATGGTCGGCGGCATGCCATCATTCCTGACCCATTCCGATGATCTTCCAAGGCCATGGCGGACGGTGTCGCATGATCCATCCAAGCGGTCGACCCATTTCCCAAAATGACACGGCGCCGGTCGTCCTGTCGGCGGCGGCGTCCGGCCTCGTCGATTTCATTGATGCGCAGGGCGGTGACGTCGATTCAATCTTCGGGAATTGCGGCTTGGCGCCTGAGATGACCGTCGCTCCCGCCTTGCAACTGCGCCTCGCCGCCTATTGCGCGCTGTTCGAGGAAGCGGCGCGCCAGACTCGCCACGACAATTTCGGCCTCTGGTTCGGCCAGCAGTTCAGCCCGCGCGATCTTGGCATGTGGGGTTATGCCTCGCTGTCGTCGCCCACCTTGGGCAGCGCATTGGAGAATCTGGTCGGACTCTTCCGCTATCAGCAAAGCTCCTCGATCATGGCGTTGAAGCGGGACGAGGCCGGCCGCATGCGGCTTGAATATCAGATCCTGTCGCCCTCCATCATTGCGCGCCGCCAGGATGCGGAATTGTCGCTGGGCCAGTTCACCAACATCATCCGCGAATGCTGCGGGCGGCATTGGGCGCCGGACGAGATCCAGTTCGAGCATCCGCGGCCGGCCGATTGGCGCCAGCACGAGATGGCGTTCGGGGCACCGGTCTTTTTCGGCTGTGCCACCAACGCCATCGTCTTTGACGCAGCCCTGCTCAAGCGGCCGATGCCGGGGCGCGATCCAAAGCTCTTGGCCATGATGCAATCCTGCCTCCAGTCGCTGGGTTCGCGCGAACGGCCGGAAAGCCTGGTGGACCGCGTCCGCGGTGCGGTTCGCCTGCGCTTGGCCGACGGGGCGCCTACCTTGGAGCAGGTCGCGCATGCCTTGCGGTTGTCCCCCAACGCCGTCCAGCGTGCCTTGAACGATGCCGGTCTGGGGTTCCGGGAGGCCGTTGAAGCGACGCGGTTCGATCTTTCCCGGCATTATCTGCAGCAGAGCCAATTGCCGCTGAGCGAGATTGCGCTGCTCCTTGGTTATTCCGAGCTTTCCGCCTTTACCCGCGCCTTCACGCGCTGGGCCGGTGTCAGCCCGCGCAACTATCGTCAGACAATATCGCGCCACTGATCCAATCGCTATTGGGCCTTACCAGCCGTCCTTCCGCTCGCTATGTTGCGCGGAGTTTGGCGGTCGTTCTTCGGCCTTAATTGTTTGACGATTGGAACAGATTTCATGGCGACTTGCGGCGAGCTCCTCGTGCATCTCCTCGCGGCCTATGGTGTCGACATGGTGTTCGGCATCCCCGGCGTGCACACGGTCGAGCTCTATCGCGGGCTGCCGCAGACCAGGATCCGGCATATCACGCCGCGGCATGAACAGGGTGCCGGCTTCATGGCCGACGGCTATGCGCGGGTCAGCGGCAAGCCCGGTGTCTGCTTCATCGTCACCGGCCCGGGCATGACCAATATCCTCACCGCCATGGGCCAGGCCTATGCCGATTCCGTGCCCATGCTGGTGATCTCCGCCGTCAACCGGACGGAACAGCTCGGCATGGGCGATGGCCGCCTCCATGAACTGCCATCGCAGCGTAATGTCGTGGCGGGCGTCGCGGCCTTCAGCCACACGCTTCTGACGCCGGATCAACTGCCACAGGTGCTGGCGCGCGCCTTCGCACTCTTCGCCGGCGCCCGGCCGCGCCCGGTCCATATCGAGATCCCGATCGACGTCATCGCCATGGAAGCCGATCCGAAGATTGTTGAAAAGCGCGTGTTGCCCAAGCGCCCGGCACCGCAACCGGCCGATATCGATCTGGCGGCCGCGTGGCTGCGCAATGCCAAGGCGCCCCTGGTGATCCTCGGCGGTGGTGCGGCCGACGCAGCGCCGGCGATCCGGCGCCTAGTGGCGCATCTCGATGCACCGGTGGTCAACACAGTCAATGCCAAGGGCATCCTGCCGCCGGGCCACCCGTTGCGGATCGGCGAGAACATGGCTTTCCCGACCGTCCACCGGGCCATCGCCGAGGCCGACGTCGTGCTGGCCATCGGTACCGAATTCGGCGAGACGGAGATGTATCCGGACCCGCAGCCCCTGAAGTTCCGCGACAAGCTGATCCGCATCGATATCGATCCCGAGCAATTGGTGCGTGGTGTCAGCGCCCATCTACCAATCCTCGCCGATGCGGGCCAGACGGTCGCGGCCCTCAATGCGGCGCTGGGCGTGCCGGAGAAGAAGGCTGCCTCGACAGAGAGTGCCGGTGCCAAGCGTGCGGCCGGCGTGCGCGCGGCGACGCCCACGCATTGGTGGCCCGCGATCAGCCTGCACCAGCGCATCGCCAAAGTGGTGCTCGACGCCTTGCCAGACGCCATCATTGCCGGCGATTCAACCGAGCCGGTCTATGCGCTCAATCAATGCTATGAGGCGCCGGCGCCGCGCTCCTATTTCAATTCCAGCACCGGCTACGGCACGCTGGGCTATGGCCTGCCGGCCGGCATCGGCGCGAAACTGGCGAAGCCCGATCGCCCGGTCGTCGTGCTGATCGGCGACGGCGGCCTGCAATTCACCATCGCGGAACTGGCCTCGGCGGTCGAAGCCGAGATCCCGCTCGCCATCCTGCTGTGGAACAATGACGGCTATGGCGAAATCAAAACATACATGGTCGACCGGCAGATCCACCCGATCGGCGTCGACATCTTCACGCCCGATTTCATGACCATCGGCAAGGGCTTCGGCTGCGAGACAGTGCGACCCGACAGCGTCGCCGATTTGACCGCCGCCCTGCAGCAGGCGGCCCAGGGCAAGCGCCCCACCATCATCGAGATGCGCGCCGATGCGCCTTATATCGAGGCGCTGCGCAAATCTTGATTGCGGGTCATCCCCGGGCTCGACCCGGGGATTCACTGATCACCTGGATTGACTGGCTGCCCGGGTCAAGTCGGGGCATGACGACCTAATTCAGCGTCACCCGCAGCGATGTCGGCGCACGGAATTCCCAGCCGCGGAAGACCGGCATCTGTTCCGGCACCAGATCGATGCGCGTCGTCTGCTCCAGCAAGACGCGGAGTGCCGTGATCACCTGGTCGCGGGCGAACCAGCGGCCGGAGCAGAAATGCTGGCCGAAGCCGAACGCGGCATGCGGCCCTTGGCGACGATGGATGTTGAAGCTGTCGGGATCGCTGAAACGAGTCTCGTCACGGCTGGCGGAAGAGACGAGCGCGCCGACCATGGCGCCGGCTGGGATGGTCACGCCGCCAAGTTCGGTAGCCCTTGTGGTCTGGCGGGTCTGCGTGCCGATGGGTGCCACCCAACGCAGCCCTTCGTCGACGGCCAAAGGCAGCAATCCACCGATGTCTTCCCGCAGGTCGCGCATCTGTTCGGGATGGGTGAGCAGGCCGACCAGCACGGACCCAGCGCCATGCCCAGGCTCTTGCATGCCACCCAGCAGTGTCACCTTGACTGTCGGCAGCAGGAAGTCGCGCGGGCGCGTTTTGCCCGCCGGCATGCCGTCATGGAGCATGTGGGAAAGGGCCGAATCATCCGGGTCACGCTCCAGCCGGGCGAAGATCGCTTCGGCCTTCTCGCTGATCTCGGCACTGACTGCATCGCCGATGGCCTGGCGGGCGGGGTCGTTCTCAAAATTGATGGCGCCCTGGGCAAGGCCATAGAACCAGCGCCGCAGGGTGGCCATGTCGATGTCGTGAAAGCCGAAGGAACGGGCGAGGGACAGCGTCGATATCGGCTCGAAATATTCCGCCATCAGATCGCCGCCGCCGCGCTTCAACAGCGGGCTGAGATATTCTCCTGCGATCGGCCTTACCAGCCCGTCGATATAGGCGGCGACGGGCTTGGGCTTGTATTTGGGGTCGATGCCGGCCCGGAGTTCCTTATGCACCGGCCCATCGGTGGTGAGGATCGTCGGCTTGCCGAAAGTGCGCTCGACCGGCGAGGCGGACACTTTCGCTGTGAACAGCGCCGGCGTCTTGGCAACGAATTCAACATCGGCCCAGCGCGTCACCATCCACAGATTGACGGCCGGCACGAAGCAGACCGGCGCCTCGCGCCGGAGATGGGCATAGAAGGGATAGGGGTCGGCTTCCAGTTCCTCGACGCTGATCCGGTCGGCCAGGGACATGGGGCGCTCCGATCAAGATCCGGAAAAGAAAAGGGGCGGAGGGGCTGTTTGCCGCTCCGCCCTGTCGAGGGGTCGCTATTGGCCGGCGCCGAGTTTGGCGTACCGGGATGCGTTGGATTGCTTCATCTGGAAAGCGACCAGCGCGCCGACCACGCCGGCGATCGGCACCAGGATCGGCAGGCCGATCGCCAGGGCCGGCGAAGCGCCGGTCAGCACGTCGAAATGCGTCACCACCTGATAGGCGATGATGGCGAGCAGCACGCCGGCCACCAGCGGGGCGATCAGGGTTTTCAGCGCATTGGGGGCCAATTGGCTGTTGCGCCGGAAGAACACCACCACCGCGAAGGAGACGATGGCCATCAAGGCGATGACGCTCAAGGTTGCGAGGTTGGTGAGCCAGGCAAACAGGCCCAGCACCGGATCCTGCGCCGTGACGATGAAGATGGCGAGGACGACCACACCCAGCACCGTCTGCAGCACGGAGCCGATATGCGGGCTCTTATGCTCGTCATGGGTCCGCCCCAGGCCCGCCGGCAACAGGCCTTCGCGCCCGAGCACGTAGAAGTAACGGGCAGCCGCATTGTGGAAGGCGAGGAGGGCCGCAAACACACTGGAAATCAGCAGCAGGCTGATGATGGTGGTAAGCCAACTGCCGACATATTGATCGGAGAGAACGAAGATGAAGGTGGTGGGATCGGCCAAGCCGCCCAGGGTTTCCATCAGCTTCGAGGCACCGGTGCCGATCACCATGCACCAGGTCGAGAAGGCGTAGAAGATGCCGATGACGAGGACCGAGAGATAGGTCGCCCGCGGCACGGTCTTTTCCGGATCGCGCGCTTCCTCGGCATAGATCGTGGTGGCTTCGAAGCCCATGAAGGCCGCAAAGCAGAGCAGCATGCCGATGATGGGCTCGCCGGTCGAGAAAGCGGTCGGGGTGAAGCTCACCGTGCTGACACCTTCCGGCCCGCCATTGCCGAGAATGGCAAGGTCGAGCACGACGACGATGATGTATTCGGCGCAGACCAGAACGGCGAGGACCTTGGCGGAGAGATCGATCTTCAGATAACCGAAGATGCCAACCAGCACCCAGGACGCGAGCGACCAGACCCACCAGGGAAGGTCGATCGACCCGCCGCTCAAGGCGGCAACGGTGCCGGCCGCCACGGCCCCGATAAGGCCGTAGAGGCCGATCTGCATGGCGTTATAGGCAAGGACCGCGATATAGGCCGCAGCACCCCCCATGACACCGCCGAGACCACGCGTGGTGAAGGCGTAAAAGGACCCGGCATTGGAAATATGCCGCGCCATGGTGGTGTAGCCCACCGAGAAGACGAGCAGGATTGCCATCACCAGCAGCACGGCCAAGGGCACGCCGACGCCGTTGCCGAGCAGCATGGCGATCGGATAGCCGCCCGCGACGGCCGTCAGCGGTGCCGCGGCCGAGACGACGAAGAACGTGACTGCCGCGACGCCGAGGGCGTCCCGCTGCAGTTTATTGGTGGTATTGGATTCGGTCATGCTTCCCCTCCTGATGACGCCGGCCGACCGAGATCTCTCAGCCAACCCAGACTCCCTTGCGACTTTCGGGTCGTTGCCCGTGGGCCGAACTCAACCGTTTCCGCACAACTTGTGTCATGCGCGACGGCTTTTATTTTTCATTCGATGTCGAACGATAACGCGAATGAAAATCCGTGGCAAGGGAGCAAGAGGCAAAATCGCCGCGCGTCGATTGGGCGCTTAAAGTGCGCACCCAGACGGTGCTATAACGTGGCGCCGACGCATTCCAAACCTGACCGATTGATCGGAGTTGCTGCTTGACCAAAGACCGACGACTGCCAGCCCGTGCTGCTGCATCCGCGAAGGGAGCCGCCGATCCTCAATCAAAATCGCCTGTTGCCTCTGCTGCGCCGCGCAAAGCCCAGGCCAAGCGCCAGGCGAAGCCCTTGGCAGAAGTCTTGGGCGAGAAGCGGGTTGCGGGCCTCCGGGTCAATCTCGAATCGATGGCGCTGGTCTCCAACATCCACCGCGCCTCCGGCTTCATCCGCGATCATTTCGAACGGGCGATCCTGAAAGATGCCGATTTACATTGGTCAGCCTTCGTGACGCTGTGGTGCCTGTGGATCTATGGCGAGCTGGAAACGCGGCGACTCGCGGCCGAAGCGGGTGTCGCCAAAAGCACGCTCTCCTCGATCCTCAACATGCTGGAGGCGCGGAAACTAGTGCGCCGGCGCACCAACGAATTGGAGCGCCGCCTTGTCATCGTCAATCTGACGGCCAGCGGTGCCGAGGTGATCAGCGGTCTCTTTCCGAAATTCAATGCGGAGGAAACGCGCATCGTCGAACGTCTATCGCCGAAGCAGATCCAGGCTGCAACCGAAGCCATTCGCCTGATCCTTGCCACCATCATCGAGCTCGACGGGATCGCCGAAGAAGAATAAGCGACGATCGGTCGCGGCCCGCGCTTGACTCGGCGAGAACGCTTCGCATAATTATTCGACGTCGAACGATTTATGCAGGGAGCCACCGGAATGAGGTCGCTGGTCGAGGGTGTCGAAATCGATGGCCGCCACTGGATCGGCGGTGCTCGCGTCGGCAGCGCCGAGAGCTTCAAGAGCATATCACCGATCGACGAGCAGCCGATTGCCGACGTTTCGGCCGGTGGCGAGGCGGAAGTCGATGCGGCGGTGAACGCTGCCCATAAGGCGTTCCAGACCTGGCGCCGTACCAGCCCGGCCGAACGCGCGGCCTATCTTCATAAGATCGCCGATCTGGTCGAGGCCAGGGTCGAGCAGCTGGCGGTGGTCGAAACCCGCGACAACGGCTCGCTTCTGCGGTCGCATCGGCGCGGGGTCATGCCGCGCGTTGCCATGAATTTCCGCTTCTTTGCCGATTGGCTGCTGCAGCTAGACCATCCGGATTTCGATGTGCGCGGCCACCGCAACCATATCTCTTATGACCCGAGCGGTGTGGCCGGCATCATCACGCCCTGGAATGCCCCTTTGATGCTGGGCACCTGGCGCATCGCGCCGGCCTTGGCCGCGGGCTGCACCGTCGTCTACAAGCCGCCGGAATGGGCCCCGCTCACCGCCTCGCTGTTGGCGGACATCACGGCGGAGGCGGGCCTGCCGGCAGGTGTCTTCAACGTCGTGCAGGGCCTGGGGCGCAATGCCGGCGCCGCGCTGACGCGCCACCCGAAAATCCGGCGGCTGAGCTTTACCGGTTCGGTGCCGACGGCGCGAACGATCGCGGCCGCAGCTGCTCCCAATCTGGTGCCGCTCTCCTTCGAGCTTGGCGGCAAATCACCCTTCATCGTCTTTGCCGATTCCGATTTCGACCTCGCGGTCAGTACGGCGATCGGGCAATACGACAATGCGGGCCAGGTGTGTCTGGCCGGCAGCCGCATCCTGGTCGAAGAAAGCATCCGCGCGAAATTTCAGGAGGCGTTCCTGGAAAAGGCCAAGAACATCAAGCAAGGCGATCCGCGTGACGAGATATTCGATATCGGCCCGCAGATCAGCCGCCCGCATTTCGAGCGCGTCGCCGGCTTCGTCGAGCGCGCCAAGGCATCGGGCCTCAAGCCGCTCATTGGCGGTGGGCCAAACACGGATCTTGGCGGCCTCTATTTCCGCCCCACGCTCTTTGCCGACCCCGCGCATGATGCGGAGATCCTGCGCGAGGAAGTGTTCGGTCCGGTCCTCTGTCTGCAATCCTTCAAGGATGAGGCGCAGGCGATCGCCATGGCCAATGACACCGAATACGGCCTCGCCGCCGTCGTCATGACCGGCGATGAAAAACGCGCCGAGCGGGTGACGCGCGAGGTGAATGCCGGTCTGGTCTGGAACAACTGCTTCTTCGTGCGCGATCTCAGGCAGGCTTTCGGCGGCAACGGCAAATCGGGCATCGGTCGCGAGGGTGGGACGTGGTCGTTCGACTTCTATTGCGACGTCAAAAACGCGGTCTTTGCGCCGCATGGCTGGAGGAAGTGATGGGCGAAGTCGTCGGCTGCGGGCTTATTGCCCATGTGCCCACCATCATGCTGCCGGAAAAGATCCGGCACGAACTCAACGAGGGCAAGGATTTCAGCCTGGTCGAAGGCCTGCATCGCCTGAAGCGCGAGGTCCTGGCGAAGCTCGACTATGACGTGGTCGTCGTGCTGGATTCGCATTGGTTCACGACGGTCGAATTCGTGATCACCAGTGCGGCACGCCGCACCGGCAAATATACGTCGGATGAACTGCCACGCGGCATGAGCCAGGTGCCTTACGATCTGCCGGGCGATCCAGCCTTTGCCGAACTGGTGGCGAGCAAGGCCGCGAAGCACGGCACCTGGATCACGCCGATTGCCGATCCGTGCCTGCCGATCCAATATGCCACGGTCAATGTTGCCCATTACCTGCAGAAGGGTAACGAGGCCTGGCTCTCCATGAGCTGCGCCCAGACCGGCGAGACCGATGACTTCCTGCGCGTCGGCCGGGCGCTGGGCGAGGCGATCGCGGAGAGCGGCAAAAAGGTTTTGCTGCTCGCCTCCGGCGCCATGAGCCACAAATTCTGGCCGCTGCAGAAACTGCGTGCCCATGAGGCGGCTGGTGTTCAGCATATCTTCAGCCCGGAACATGCGGCGGCGGACCTTGCCCGCATCGATTGGTTCAAGGCCGGTGATCACGCACAGGTGCTCAAGACAATGCCGGAATTCCTGAAGTTCAAGCCGGAAGCCAATTTCGGCCATTATGTGATGATGGCGGCGGCAGTGGGCGAAACCGATTTTGCCGCCCCCGGGCGTCTCTTCAGCGACTATGAAAATTCGATCGGCACCGGCCAGGTGCATATCTGGTTCGACCGCCCGAGCGGTGGTTGGACGCGTAAGAACAAGGCCGCCGAGTAAGCGCGGGCGACAGGGGAGAGAAAGATGACCGAATATCGCCGCATCCTGCTGGGTGGTGCCGTGGTCGAGACCGAGCGCCAGGGCGACGAACTGGTGGCGCGCGATGGTCGCCGGGTCGCCATCAAGGACGCAATTCATTTGCCGCCCGTGCAGCCCGGCAAGATCATCGCCGTGCATCTCAACCATGTGAGCCGCGTGCACGAGTTTCAGATCAAGCTGTCGGCGACACCGACTTACTTTCAGAAGCCCACCTCGTCGCTCAATTCGCATTGGGGTGAGATCGTCCGGCCGAAGAACTGCAAATGGCTGAACTATGAGGGCGAGGTTGCCATCGTCATCGGCAAGCGCGCCCGCAACATCAGCCAAGCCGAGGCCGGCGCCTATATCGCCGGCTACACGGTCGCTAATGATTTCGGTCTGCATGACTTCCGCGACACCGACGCTGGATCGATGCTGCGCGTGAAAGGCAGCGACACGCTCTGTCCGCTGGGGCCGGGTTTCGTCACAGGGTGGGATTTCCGCAACAAGTATCTGCGGACCTATGTGAACGGCGTCTTGAAACAGGACGGCAACACGTCGGAGATGACGTGGGATATGAACTACCTTGTGGCCGATATCGCCCGCAATATCACACTGGAGCCGGGCGACGTGCTGCTCTCCGGGACGCCGGCCAATTCGCGCCCCGTGGTGCCCGGCGATCTGGTCGAGGTCGAGGTCGAAGGTCTGGGGCGTCTATCCAACCGCGTCGTCGAAGGCCCGGCCGAGATCCGTACCGAGCTTGGCGCGCAACCGACCGAATCCGAAGAAGTGCTCTCGACAGCACTTGGCGGCGATTGGGAATTCCGCGGCATTCGCGCGCCGAAGAAACCCGGCGCCTGAGGAAAGGGGAAGCAAGGTCATGACCCAGCAAAAAGGCTTCTTCTATCCGCGCTCAGCGACCGGCAGTTCCAGCCTGCTGCCGTCGCCACCTTGGTATTACGCCGGCGATCTCTTGACCGTCGAATACCGCACGGACCCGAAGCTCATCGCTGATATCCTGCCGGCACCGCTGACGCTGGCGGCCGAAGATCCCGGTGCCGTCGCCCTCATCTGGGCCGATTGGCAGTCCTGCGGCGGCAGCCACGAGGAAATGCTCGATCCGGTGCGTGCCCAATATAAGGAAGCCTTCGCCGTCGTCCGCTGCAGTTTCGAAGGCCGCACCTACTCGCGCTGCATCTATATCTGGGTCGACAAGGATTTCGCGATGCTGCGTGGCATCCATCAGGGCTATCCGAAGAAATTCGGCTCGGTCCACATGACGCGCCCGCATCCCTTCGCCCCGGCACCCCAGGTGGCGGCCGGCGGCAAGTTCGGCGCGACCCTGGCGGCCGCCGACCGGCGCCTCGCCGAAGCGGTCATCACCTTGAAGGGCCCCTCTGAGAAGAACGGCTTCGTCAACGGTCATCCGATGGCGCATCACCGCTGGCTGCCCGCCATCGACGGCAAGGGCGATGCGCATGCCGAACTGATCGAATCCTCCGGCGCAAAATTCGAAGGCGGCCAGCCTTTTGCTGCCTCGGTCGATCATTTTGCACTCTTTGACTCACCCACCGAGGAATTGTCGCATCTGAAGCCCAAGGAGATCATCGGCGGCTATTACCGCCAGATCGGCGTGGTGTGGAACGGCGGCAAGTCGCTGGTGCCGGAAATCAAATGACGCCCGAGGAATTCCGCAAGCTGGGTCATCAATTGATCGACTGGGTCGCGGATTACCGGGCCCGGGCGGGCGAACAGCCGATCACGACCCACATTCAGCCGGGTGCCATCAAGGCGGCGTTCCCGGCCGAGCCACCGCAGCAGGCGGAATCGATCGACAATCTGTTGGGCGATGTCGAGCGGCTGATCATGCCCGGCATCACGCATTGGCAGCATCCGCGCTTCTTTGCGTACTTTCCGTCCAACAGCCTGCTCTCCAGCGTGCTGGCGGATTACCTTGCGACCGGCCTTGGTGTGCTGGGCCTCTCTTGGGCGTCGAGCCCGGCCTTGACCGAGGTCGAGGAAGTGGCGACCGATTGGATGCGCCGCATGCTGGGCCTCTCGGATGCCTGGTCCGGTGTCATTCAGGACACGGCGTCGAGCTCCACGCTGGTGGCGCTGCTCTCGGCCCGCGAACGCAGCACGAATTATGGCGCCAATGCGGGCGGCCTGCAGGCGCAAGAGCGGCCGCTGGTGGTTTACGGGTCCGCGCAAAGCCATTCCTCGGTCGACAAGGCGGCGCTTCTTGCCGGATTCGGGCGCGATAACATCCGCCATGTGTCGACCGATGCGGCCTTCGCCATGCATCCGGCGGCCTTGCGTGCGGCGATCGAGGCCGATCTCGCCGCCGGCCGCAAGCCTTGCGCCATTGTGGCGACCGTTGGCACCACGGCAACCACCGCGATCGATCCGGTCAAGGAGATCGCAGCGATCGCGCAGGAATTCGGCTTGTGGCTGCATATCGATGCGGCCATGGCCGGTTCCGCCATGATCCTGCCGGAATGCCGCTGGATGTGGGCGGGTGTCGAGGCGGCGGATTCGATCGTCACCAACCCGCATAAATGGCTGGGTGTCGCCTTCGACTGCTCGCTCTTTTACGTGCGCGATCCGCAGCATCTGGTGCGGGTCATGTCGACCAATCCGTCCTACCTGCGCAGCAGTGCCGATGCCGAGGTGAAGAATTACCGCGATTGGGGCCTGCCCTTGGGCCGGAAGTTCCGCGCCCTCAAGCTCTGGGTCCTCATTCGCGAGCAAGGCGTTGATGGCTTGCAGGCGCGCCTCCGCCGCGATCTGGCGCAGGCGCAATGGCTTAAAGGCGAGATCGAGGCGACGCCCGGCTGGCGCGTTCTCGCCCCCGTACCGCTGCAGACGATCTGCGTGCGCCACGAGCCAGCGGGCTTGAGCGGCGCGGCACTTGATCGCCATACCCTCGATTGGTCCGAAAAAGTCAATCGATCGGGTGAGGCTTATGTCACCCCAGCGCAATTGGATGGACGCTGGATGGTTCGCCTGTCGCTGGGGGCACATCTGACCGAACAACAGGATGTCGAGGCCCTGTGGCGCACAATGCGCAACTGTGCCGAGACCTGAAGAACAAGAAGCCAATTGGGAGTCTAGCGTTCATGACGAGTTTCAAGCCAGTCGATGACGGCCATGCCGATCTCTCCAGTCACGATGCCTTCCTGCACGGCGCGCCGCACAACACGTTCGCGCGCCTGCGCCGCGACGATCCGATGTCCTGGAGCGAAATGCAGGGCGGCAAGGGGTTCTGGTCCATCACCCGCCATGCCGACATCATGGATCTCAACAAGAATTTCGAGTTGTTGAGCTCGGCCCAAGGCATCCGCATGGAAGACCAGACCTATGAGGAATATCTGGCCCGCCGCACCTTCCAGGAAACCGACCCGCCCGAACATTCGCGCACGCGCGTGCTGGTGGCCAAGGCGTTCTCGAAGCCTGTCGTGGCTCAGTTCGATCAGCAGATCAGGGCCATCTGCGACAGTATTCTCGATGACGTGCTGGCGCGGGGTTCCTTCGACGCCACCAAGGATATCGCGCGGCAATTGCCGATGCGCATGCTGGGCCAGATCTTAGGAACACCGGATGAGGATCTCGATTGGCTGGTGGAGAAGGGCGATCAGCTCATCGCCAATACCGACCCGGAATTCACCAGCCTGGTTCTCGACAAGGTCGACACCGACGCCTATCGCCTGATGCCGTTCCGCTCACCGGCCGGTGCGGAGCTTTATGAATATGCCAAGAAGCTGATGCGCGATAAGCAGGCCAAGGGCGACACGACCGGCGTGCTCCATCTCATCCTGCAGCCGGATGCCCATGGCAATGTCATCAGCGAGACGGAGTTCCGCAATTTCTTCTGCCTGCTGGTCGCAGCCGGCAACGACACGACACGCTATTCCATCGCCGCCTCGCTCTATGCTCTGTGCCACCGCCCCCAGTTGATGGAACAATTGAAGGCCGGCGACAGCAATGTCTGGGAGACGGCGCCCGACGAGTTCATCCGCTGGGCGTCACCTACCATGCATTTCCGCCGCACGGCGACGCGGGATTTCGAGCTGCATGGCAAGCAGGTCAAGGCCGGCGACAAGGTGATCATGTGGTTCATCTCGGCCAATCGCGACGACGAGGTCTTCAACAACCCCTTCGAACTCGATCTGTTGCGGACACCCAACCGTCACGTCGCCTTCGGCCAGGGCGGGCCCCATGTCTGCCTCGGCATGTGGCTGGCACGGCTGGAAGTGCGGATTCTGCTGCAGGAATTGGTGAAGCGCGTAAAGTCGATCGAACAGACGGGCGCCCATGAATTCCTGCGCTCGAACTTCATCGGCGGCATCAAGCGCCTGCCGGTTACCATCAAGGCTCATTAAGAACCATTGTAAGCAAGCATCAATCCAAGTCTGGGAGACTTCATCATGGCTGGCGGCGAAAGGCTGCGACTTCTTTTCTGCGATCATCTCAACCTGGCGCGCGGCAAATATCTGCCGGCCGCCAAGATGGTCGACAGTTCGTCACGCTTCTGCATCGGCGTCTATGCGGTGAGCTATGCCAAGGACCTCATCCCGGCGCCGGGTTCCAAGATGCTGGAAGGCCTGCCGGATTATGACGCGGTCTACAAGGCGGCCGATATCCGCGCGGGCTGGGAACCGAACACCAAGGTCGTCATTGCCGATCAGTATGACGGCCAGGGCAACCCGCTGCCACTCTGTGGTCGCGGTGCCTTGAAGCGCGCGATCGCCGATTGGAACAAGCTCGGTTTCAGCCCCAAGGTCGGCATCGAACTTGAAGCCTATGCCTTCGTGCGCAATCCGGAAGGCAAATGGGTTCCCTATGACACGCCGGGTGCCTTCGTCTATTCGACCGGTCCCTTCACCGATCCGCTGCGTTTTACCGATGCGATCTGGGAGAAGGCGACCGCTGCCGGCTTCCGTATCGACTGCTTCACCTCGGAATATGATTCGCCGCAATTCGAATTCACCCTCACCTATGACGAGGCGCTGAAGGCCGTCGATGACATCTTCCTGTTCCGTCTGCTGGCGCGTGAAGTGGCGCTGGAACATGGCGTGCTGTTAACCTTCATGCCCAAGCCGATCCTCAATCTGGCCGGGAACGGCCTGCATGTGAATTTCAGCTTCGCCGACAAGGCCGGCAAGAATGCCGTGGGCGATGCGACGGTCCCGGAACAAATGCCGGCGCTGACGCGCGGTTGCATCGCGGGCCTCATGCATCATCATGCCGCCATGGCCGGATTGATCGCCCCGACGGTGAACTCCTATGACCGCCTGAAACCCGCGAGCCTTTCCGGGTTCTGGCGCAATTGGGGCGTCGACCATCGCGGCGTCACCACGCGCCTCTCGGCCGAAGGTGGTGCCAAATCCCGCATCGAACACCGCATGGCCGATGGTGCCGCCAATCCCTATACGACCGTTGCCACCATCCTGCAGGCGGCCCGCCTGGGCTTTGTGGGGAACTATGACCTGGCGCCGGCCGAAACGGCGGACTGCCTGGAAACCCATGACGCCAAGGACGGGGTTGCGGAAAATCTCGGCGGCGCTCTTGACGCGCTGGAGGCGGACAAGGCACTAGTCGCGGCGGTGGGCGAAGGGCTGGTCGAGAACCATGTCTTCGTGAAACGTCATGAGATCGAGCGCGTGGCGGGGCTCGATGCCGAAGCCTTGCGCGACTATTATATCAACTTCATCTAGGCAGCGAGTGGGGAAGGCTACATGCCCAAAGTCACCTGGATCCTGGCGGATGGGCGCGAAATCAGTGCCCAGGTCGCCATCGGTCACAATCTGATGGAGGCGGCGGTCGCCAACAACGTGCCGAATGTCATCGGCGAGTGCGGCGGCTGCCTGTCCTGTGCCACCTGCCATGTCTATGTCGAACCGGACTGGGTCGCCAAGACCGGCAAGCCCGGCGAGATGGAGGACGACATGCTGGAGATCACCACGGCCGAGCGGAAGGCGACGAGCCGCCTTTCCTGCCAGATCGTGGCGACCGAGGAACTGGACGGCATCGTGCTCCGCGTCCCGCAGATCTAGAAGGGACGCCATTTCCATGCGTGAACCGATCGTCATCGTCGGCGCGGGGCAGGCGAGTGCGTCTTGCGCTGCCAAGCTCCGCTCGCTCGGTTATGACGGTCCGCTCGTCATCATCGGCGCGGAGAAGGCCGCCCCCTACCAGCGGCCTCCGCTTTCCAAGAAATACGTCTCTGGGGAATTGGCGCTGGAGCGGCTCTTCGTGCGCCCGCTCAGCTGGTACGAAGAAGAAAAGATCGATCTGCGTCTGGAGACGCGCGTTGCGGCCCTGCATCCGGCGGCGCATGAGGTGGAACTTGCCGACGGGTCGCGCCTCAAATACCGCGATCTGGTGCTGACCACTGGATCGCGTCCGCGCCGGCTGCCGGCCGCGATCGGCGGTGACCTTGCCGGTGTCTTCACTGTCCGCGATCTGGCCGATGCCGATGCGATTGCGCCGACGCTCAAAGCCGGCGCCAAGTTGCTGGTCATCGGCGGCGGCTATATCGGGCTTGAGGCAGCGGCGGTGGCGGCGCAAAAGGGGCTGCAGGTCACGGTCATCGAGATGGCGGACCGCATCCTGCAGCGCGTGGCTGCGGCACCGACCTCCGATTTTTTCCGTGCGCTGCACCAATCCCACGGCGTCACCATCCGCGAGAAGACCGGGCTTGCCAAGCTGGTGGGCGCGGATGGACGCGTGACTGGCGCCGAGCTTGCCGATGGCAGCCTGCTGCCGGTGGATGTGGCGATCGTCGGTATCGGCATTCTGCCCAACGACGACCTGGCGAAAGAGGCCGGCATCGCGGTGGATGGCGGCATTCTGGTCGACGGGCAGGGCCGCACCAGCGATGCGCATGTCTTCGCCGCTGGCGACTGTGCCAATTTCCTCTGGCGCGGCGAGCGCACGCGGCTCGAATCTGTGCAGAACGCCATCGATCAGGCTGAGCATGTGGCGGCCGTTCTCCTGGGCGAGACCAAGGATTACGATCCGAAGCCCTGGTTCTGGTCGGACCAATACGACATCAAGCTGCAGATTGCCGGTCTCAACCGCGGCTATGACAGCACGGTCCTGCGTCCGGGCAAGCGTCCCGGCACCCAGTCGATCTGGTACTTCAAAGGTGGCCGGCTTGTCGCCATCGATGCCATGAACGACGCCCTGGCCTATGCCCTGGGAAAGAAGGCGCTGGAGGCCGGCATGACCGCCGACCCGCCAGTCCTCGCCGATCCCCAGTCGGATTTGAAGACCATCTTCGGGTAAGGTGATTCTCTGAATTCTTCCCTCCCCCCTTGAGGGGGAGGGCCAGGGAGGGGGGTATCTCTCCGCTGCACGGTGGCGAACCCGGTCGCGCCATTACTCCCCCGCCCGCGCGTACCGCGCGACCTCCCCCTCAAGGGGGGAGGTAAGGATATATGGGCTCTCACCCACACTTTACTCGCCACCGCAGATGCCACATTGTCGCCGCCGACGTAACGAGGTGATTGGGGATTATGGCAGAGCAGTCAGCGCATCCGCAGGGCGGCGGCATTTCAATCGAAGCGTTTTCGGCAGGATTACTCGCGTCCTTCGTCGGCTTTGCGTCGTCTTTCGCCGTCATTATTCAAGGCCTGACAGCTGTCGGCGCCAGCCAGGTCGAAGCGGCATCGGGTCTGATGGCCCTCTCCATCGCCATGGGCCTGTGCGGCATCATCCTTTCCCTGAAGAAGCGCCAGCCCATCAGCATCGCCTGGTCGACGCCGGGTGCTGCCTTGCTCGCCGCCACCGCGGCTCCGGCCGGCGGATTCGCCAGCGCCGTCGGCGCCTTCCTCATATCAAGCCTGCTGATCGTCATTGCCGGCCTGTGGAAGCCATTGGGGCGGGCGGTGGCCGCCATTCCGGCGCCGCTCGCCAATGCGATGCTGGCAGGTGTCCTCCTCGGCCTGTGCCTGGCACCCGTAAAGGCCGTGGCGGCGGCACCGGCTTATGGTCTTGCCATCATCGTCACCTGGGCGTTGGTCGCCAAATGGAAGCGGCTCCTTGCCGTGCCGGCAGCGGTCATCGTGACCGTCGGCATCATTGCGGCGACCGTCGATGTCAGTCATCTCGATATGAATGCGCTGTGGCCGCAGCCGGTCCTCGTCGCGCCGCAATTCGATCTCTCTGCCATGATCGGCATCGCCCTGCCGCTCTTCATCGTCACCATGGCGTCGCAAAATATTCCCGGCATCGCCGTCCTTAACGTCAACGGTTATCGGCCGGATCCAGGGCCGCTGTTCAGCGTCACGGGGTTGTTCAGCCTGCTGTCGGCGCCGTTCGGCGGGCACGCGGTCAATCTTGCCGCCATCACGGCCGCCCTCTGCGCCGGTCCCGATGCGCATCCGGACCAAGCCCGCCGCTACTGGGCGGCGGTCATTTCCGGCATCTTCTATGTGCTCTTTGGCCTCTGTGCCGGTGCTGCCACGGCCTTCATCAGCGCCGCGCCGCCGATCCTCATCCAGGCCGTGGCTGGGCTCGCCTTGCTGGGCGCCTTCGGGTCATCGTTGCTGGGGGCGGTCACGGACGCCAAGGACCGCGAAGCCGCCATCATCACCTTCATCGTGACGGCCTCGGGCCTCACCTTCTTTGGCATCAGCGGTGCTTTCTGGGGACTGTTGGCCGGTGGTGCCATCTATGCGCTGACACGCTGGGGCCGGCCGCATCGCAACTGAAGCCCCGGTTGGCTGAGGTCCCTTCAAAGACACGCCCGCCACTCGGTCAGGTGAGGACTTTCAAGCCCGTCGGCGTTGCGATTTCCGCGCGGTAGCGTGGGAGCGGACCTGGCATGACTATCGGCGGGTGATCGATCGCCAGAGAGAGATAGAGTGCCTGGATGGACGCCGGGTCCGGATGTTCGAGCGTGAGCGACCGCAAGCGCGCGCCCAGGTCCGGAATCTGTGCCATCGACGTGGGATCGCCGCGGTGATCGATGAGGGAGGGGGCGGCACCATCCAGGGGCAGTGAACCATCCGCCGGGATGGCGAAGTCGAAACTTGGGCTGCCGGTCGGCAGCGCAACCTTGTCACCGAAGATCGCAGCGTGGGTCGAAAGGGTCGAGACGATGTCACCCGTGTTCGCGACCCAACCACGCAGGCGCCGGCCGGAATCCCAGTCAGATCTGACCTTTTCCTGATTGTCGAGGCCGAACCAACGCGGCCGGCCGGGCTCAGCGCCGTCCGGGTCCAGGGCCACGATCTCGAGATAGACATTGCCGCCCAGCTGAAGCCGGTGATTGTGGGTGCCCATGTAATCGTGGCGCGTGCCGAACGGGACCTCGATCCACAGGCATTCCTGGACATGCCGTACACCTTCGCGCAACGTCGGGGCGATGACGGTCAGGTGGTCAAGCTTCAGCAAATCCGGAAAACTCCTCTGCCGCCTTAATGCTTACGCGCCTGGACCAGATTGGCGATGATCGTGACCTCGCCCAGGGCCTTGCAGGCCTCCACGCGGTGCAGGCCGCCGACCAGTACATAGCGATCCTTGTCCTGGCGAACCAGGATCGGTTCCTGCTGTCCTTGGTCGGCGATGCTGAGCGCCAACGCCTCAACCTTGGCCGCATCGATCGGCGCCCGCAGGGCGGTTGGAACATAGATGTCGGCAATCTTGACTTTGACGGCTCTCATTCCTGCATCGCTCCTCAATGTGATCTGGGTCAAGTGTGACGCTGCACCATATCGCCAAGTGCTACTGGAAACAAAACGCCATAAACGCGCCCCGCAGTCCGGATGGGAAAGCCGGCGGCGCGTTTTTCGGTGCATATCTTTTCGCGCCGCAGACATATCCGGACATATATCGGGCGCGCTTGAGCGCCGCTTGTGCCGCCGCTGCCGCGCGCCGATTCCAATGAATGCAATCCGTTAGTGACGACTATATTTTTTTGTTTCTGTGGCGCCTGGAAATGCCTGCTAACACGTTGAAATATTGATGGCATGTTTCCTGCGACATGTGCGGGTGGATGTCGGAAGGTGGTGGCGATGGACGCATCGTCACGCCCATGCCGGCATCCATAACCCGAAAGGAGGAGTCACTCCATGATCTCAACCAGCTATGGCGCAGCGGGGTCAAGTACGGCCGCGCTGAGCCAGATGCGCCAACAGCTCTTTGCCAAGTTGGACACCGACGAAAGCGGTGGCATCGACAAGGCGGAGTTCCTGAAGGGTGCCGGGGCCAGCGAAAGCTCAACCGACGCCTCGAAGGAAACGCTGGCAACGCAGCTTTTCGACAGCTTCGACAGCGACAGTGACGGCAAGCTCACGCAAGACGAACTGGAAACTGGTTTCCAGAAGTTGAGCGACGGGATGCGGGCCACGCTGATCCAGCAGCAGGAGGCCTCGCGCCCCCAGCCGCCTTCGCCCGAAGACATGTTTGCCAAGCTCGACAGCAACAGTGACGGCGGCGTCGATGAAGCCGAATTCATCGCCGGCGCCCCACAGGATGGTCGCGGCCCCAGCGAATCCGAGTTGAAGGAGATGTTCGCATCGTTTGATTCCAATGCGGACGGCTCGCTTACCTCGGACGAGTTGGAGACGGGCTTCAAGAGCCACCGGCCGGACGGTCCGCCGCCCAGTGGTGGTCCGGGCGGTGGTCCGGGTGGACCTGGCGGGGCCGGTGGCCCGCCGCCAGCCTCTGCGTCCGATGATGACGATGACGACGAAACCGACGCATTGCTGGCGATGCTGCAAAAGAGCACCGACAGCAGCTCGTCCGGCAACGTCAACAAGGAGGATCTCGCCAGTATCCTGGAGAGCTTCTTGAAGCTGCAACAGGGTCAAGTCAGCCAGAGCTATTCGGCAACGGCCTGACCGTCCCCTGGGGATTGCCGGCGGGTCTTGCCGGTGATCGGGGTCCAGCCCTGACCGGTCGGCTGGGCCCCATTTCCCATCTCGTGCTCCCCCAGTTGTCTTGATTGGGTAATTTCCCGCCATCGGCGACAATCCGCGTCATGACAGCCAGCGTTTGCCATGTCAGGATCGGCGCCGATTTTTGACAATATTCATAGGTCCCCGACGAATGCTCGCCATGACGGCAAACCCGACGCCACAGTCCGCTCACCTGCCGCATCTCCTCATCGTCGACGACGACCGCGATCACCGGCTGCTGCTGGGGCGTCTCTTCGGCGAGCACGGCTTCCGCGTCTCGCTAGCGCCGGACGGCGGCACGATGTTGAAGATGCTGGAAACGGCGGCACCCGATCTGGTCATCCTGGATCTGATGCTGCCGGATGAAGACGGGCTGTCGCTGTGCCGCCGTATCCGGGCCGATTCCGATCTCCCCATCATCATGCTGAGCGCCCTCGGCCGCGGTCCGCACAAGCTGGCCGGCTTCGACATGGGCGCCGACGATTATATCGCCAAGCCCTTCGAATCAGCCGAGCTGGTGGCGCGCACCAAGGCGGTGCTGCGCCGGGCACGCCGCAATGGCGAGGCGGTCGCTGTTGCCACGCCACGTAAGGGTACCAAGCGCGTCTATCGTTTTGACGGTTGGCGGGTCGATGCTGCCAAGCGCGAGGTGCTGTCGCCCGAAAACGTACTCATTACCCTCACCTCCGGCGAGATCGATCTGCTGCTGGCCTTTGTGGAACACGCCCAGACCGTGCTGACCCGCGATCACCTGGTGGAACTGACGCGCAACCGTGGCAGTGACGGCAGCGACCGCAGCGTCGACATCCTGGTCAGCCGTATTCGCCGCAAGATCGAGCGCAACCCAAGGGCGCCGCGCTTCATCAAGACGGTCCGCAGCGGCGGCTACCTGTTTGCGCCGCAAGTGACCCTGGAATAGCGCCATGTCCTGGGCGCACAAGGTGGCCCGATCGAGGCGCCATCTGTGGCCGGATCGGATCGCGACGCGGATTGCCGTCGTCATGGTGGCAGCGATGCTGCTGACCCAGGTCTTCGGCTATCTCATCTTCCTCGGTGAGCGGAACGGCTGGTGGCCCCAATCCAGCCTTGACCCTGTCGTCGAGAGACTGCACGGGCCCATCGAGGCTGCCTTCAAGATGCCCTTCGAGGAACGGGCAGCATTTCTGGCGCACATCTCGGCCGCTCAACTGACGGCGTATCGATCCTTCACGCCCATCGCGCCGATCCGCAGCTTGCCGCCCTTCGACCGGCTGCAGGATCACTTCCTGCGTCGCCTGCCTGGTCTCGTCGATCAGGTGCTGGTCGAAGCGCAGTTGCCGGGTCCGGGACCCGAACGGGGACCCGGACCGGTCTCAGGGTTGATGCCAGGTCCGCCATTGATCGGATTTTCACCGCCGATGCAGGAGCCGGTCACCTTGTGGCTGCGGCTTGCCGATCAGACCTGGCTCAGCGCCAGGATGCCGCTCGGCGAGTTGCTGCCGCCACCGCCTTTCTATCGATGGACGCCCTGGCTGCTTGGTATTTCCACGATCATCCTGATTTCGCTCGTGGCGGCGCGCGGCATCTCCCGTTCGCTCCGACGCCTTGCAGGGGCAGCCGAGCATCTGGGCATCAACATGGCGGCAAAGCCTCTGGCCGAGCGGGGGCCGCATGAGGTCCGTGCCGTGACGCGTTCCTTCAACGAGATGCAGGCGCGGTTGCAGCGTTTCGTCGAAGACCGCACGCGCATGTTGGCAGCCATCTCCCACGATCTGCGGACACCCCTCTCTCGCCTGCGCCTGCGCGCCGAAAACCTGCCTGAAGGTGCCGAACGCGGCAAGATCGTCGCCGATCTCGACCTGATGGACCGGATGATCGCCGCCACCCTGACCTTTGCCCGCGATGATGTGGCCGGCGAGAAGCGCGTCAAGCTCGACCTGGCCTCGCTGCTCCAGGCCGTCTGCGACGAAACGGTCGATGCCGGCGGTCGGGCGAGCTACCGGGGGCCGGCCTACCTTGCCATCGAAGCCGCACCCCTCTCCTTGATGCGGGCGATCACCAATGTGATTGAGAACGCCGTCAAATATGGCGGTGTTGCCGATGCCAGCCTGGTGGAGACGCCTGCGGGCATCGAAATTCAGGTGTGCGATGCTGGCCCCGGGATCCCGGCCAGCGAACTGGAGCATGTGTTTGAACCCTTCTATCGGCTCGATCCCGCGCGCTCGCCCACGGACGCTGTCGGCAGCATGGGCGGCAGCGGTTTGGGTCTGGCCATCGCCCGCCATGTCTTTCGCGCCCATGGCGGCGATGTCGAGTTGGAGAACGCGCCGGCGGGCGGCCTCATCGCCCGGATGATCCTGCCCCGCGCCATGGGCTAGGCACTGCTGCGCCGCGGCAGAGGAATCCGTTTCGCCGCTGCCGGTTTCATGCTTTGCTACACTTCATGGAGCTTGATTCACCTCTGCAGCCGCGCCTGCGTCTGATGGATAGCTGGCCGCTGGCCGGCTGGGCGATTTTCTATCTTCTTGTTGTCGCCTCCTGGCTGGCCGTTGCCGGCGGCGGGCGGCTCGACCTTGCCGCACTCCTGGCGCGCTGCCTGGCGCCGGCGGCCGACAGCACCTGGCTGTCGCTTGTGGCCATGTGGTCGCTGATGTCGCTCGCCATGATGCTGCCGACCTCATTGCCGACCCTCGCGCGCCTTTACATTCTGGTGCAGCAGGGGGCGCAGCAGCACTTGCGCTTCTCGGCCTTTCTTCTGGGCTATATCGCCGTCTGGCTGGGTTTTGCCGTGGCGGCGGGTTCGCTGCAACTCGTGCTCGCGCGCATCATTCCGTTACCGCTCGAACCGTGGCTCGCCGGTGGCTTGCTGCTGGGGGCGGGGGTCTATCAATTCAGCCGGCTGAAGCAGGCCTGCCTCACGCGTTGTCGCCACCCCATGACCTTCTTCATGGCGCATTGGCGGCATGGCGTCGATGGGGCCGTGGCGATGGGCTTGCGCCACGGGCGCGATTGCCTGGGTTGCTGCTGGGCGTTGATGTCGCTGGCGTTGATCGGCGGCACGATGAGTCTCGCCTGGATGGCACTTGGGCTGGGCTTGATGATCTTAGAAAAACTCGCTGGCACCGGTCGCTTCGTGACCGCACCTTTGGGGCTGATCTTGATCGCCGGGGCCTTCTATCAATGGGGTTTGGTCCTCTTCGCCGCCTGATGGGCGAAGTGGGGATTCTGGGAGTGAAAAAATGGAAAAATGGGCTCTGCGCGGCGAACTAATTCTCAATTGTTCCTGTACCGTGTTCTGTCCCTGCGTCATCTCGCTGGGAAAACATCCGCCGACCGAAGGCAACTGCCAGGGTTGGGCCGGCATCCGTATCGATACCGGCTATAGCGGCGACACCAATCTTTCCGGCCTCAATGTGGCGTTGCTACTCGATATCCCCGGACAGATGGCGCGCGGCAATTGGACGGCCGCGGCCTTCATCGACGACCGCGCCTCGGATGAAGCGTTCGGCAAGCTCGTCAACATCTTCAGCGGCAAGGCGCGCGGTACGACCGGGCTGTTCTCGGTCCTGGTCGGCAATTTCCTGGGTGCTGAAAAGGCGCCGGTCAGCTTCGAGCGCGACGGCGAGAAGCGCCGCTTGGTCGTGCCCAAGAAGATCATCGGCGAGGTCGAGCCGGTCGAGGGCAACCGCGAAGGCGGTGTCGTGGTGAAGAACAGCGGCTATTGGATCGCGCCCGACATCATCGTCGCCAAGGCCAATCAGGGAAGGGTCCGCGCCTTCGGCCGCGTCTGGGACTTCGACGGACGCAGCGCCGAAATCTGCGAGATCAACTGGCGCGGTCCTTGAGGCCAAGGCAGGGCGGGGAGATTCATGGACGAAGTCTTTCTAAAAGCGAATGCGGCCAATTTCGTGCCGCTGTCGCCTCTATCCCATCTGGCGCGGGCAGCAGACCTGTGGCCGGACCGCGCTGCCGTCATCTATGGTGACCGGCGCTATACCTGGGCCGATCTGCGCAGTCGCTCCCGTCGCCTTGCCTCCGCCTTGGCGGCCCATGGCGTCGCGCGTGATGTCGTCGTCGCCGTGATGGCCGCAAACACGCCGGAGATTTTCGAAGCCCATTTCGGCGTGCCTCTGTCCGGCGGCATCCTCAACACCATCAATACCCGGCTCGATCCCGATACCATCGCCTATATCCTCGATCATGGCGGTGCCAAGGTCCTCATCACCGACACGGAATTTGCGCCGGTGATGCGCGCGGCGTTGCAGCGCATGACGGGCGAGAAGCCACTCGTCATCGATATCGTCGATCCCACGGCCCGCGCTGGCGGCAAGCCGGAAGATAGGCTGGGCACGCGCACATACGACGAATTCCTCGCGGCCGGCGATCCGGATTATCCGTGGGCGTTGCCGGCGGATGAATGGCAGACGCTCTCCTTGAATTATACGTCAGGCACCAGTGGCCGGCCCAAGGGCGTGCTCTATCACCACCGTGGCGCCTATCTGATGAGTCTTGGCACCGTGGCCGGCTGGAACGTCCCTGCGCACCCCACTTATCTCTACACCGTGCCCCTCTTCCATTGTAACGGTTGGGGCCATGCCTGGATGCTGGCCATTGTCGGTGGCACGGCGGTGACGTGCCGCTATGTCGGCGCGAAAGCGATCTTCGATCTCATTGCGCAACACGGCATCACGCATCTTGGCGGTGCTCCAGTGGTGCTCGGGCTTCTGGTCAACGCGCCGGCCGACGAACGCCGGCCATTGCCGCACAAGGTCCAGGTCATGACCGCCGGCGCCCCGCCGCCATCGGCGGTGCTGGCCAAGATGGCGGAACTTGGCTTCGAGGTGATGCAGGTCTACGGCCTTACCGAGACCTATGGCCATGTGGTGCATTGCGCCTGGCAGCCGGAATGGGACGCGCTGCCCTTTGCCGAGCAGGCGGAGATGAAAGCCCGCCAGGGTGTCCGCTTTCCGATCACGGAAGCGATCGAACTGCGTGATGCGGAAACCGGTGCCGTTCCCCCAGCCGATGGCGCCGCGATGGGCGAGGTCGTCATTCGCGGCAACACGGTCATGAAGGGCTATCACAAGGATCCCGCGGCCACGGAAAAGGCCTTCAAGGGTGGCTATTTTCATTCCGGGGATATCGCCGTGCGGTACCCCAATGGCTATGTCGAGGTGAAGGACCGGCTGAAGGACGTCATCATCTCGGGCGGCGAGAACGTCTCCTCGATCGAAATCGAAAGCCGCCTCTATAAGCATGCAGCGGTCGCCAATGCGGCCGTGGTAGCCAAGCCGGACCCCAAATGGGGCGAGGTGCCTTGTGCCTTCGTCGAGTTGAAATCAGGAGCAAGCGTGACCGAGGCGGAACTCATCGCCTTCTGCCGCGAATCCCTGGCGGGCTTCAAGACACCGAAAAAGGTGGTCTTCGGCGAGCTGCCGAAGACCTCGACAGGCAAGATCCAGAAATTCATCCTGCGCGAACAGGCGAAGGGGTTGTGAAAGAGGCCCCCTCTCCCTAACCCTCCCCCACGTTGGGGGGAGGGAACTCTAGCCAGTTTGAACGCGGGCAGCGTAGCGAACTCGGCGCAACTCCCTCCCCCCAACGTGGGGGAGGGTAGGGGAGAGGGGGTAAGCGATGAATCTTCCCGATCAGACTGAAATGCCCCAAACAAAAATGCCCGGGACAAAGCCCGGGCATCTCCGAGCGGTGTGTGATGTGGCGCCGCCTTACTCGGCGTAGTCCGGCTGCTTCACGTCCAAAATCGCGCGGATTTCGGTGAGATGGGCGTCCATCATGTTGGAGGGATATTCCTCCCACTGGCGCGCGGTCTTTTCAGCGACTTCCGCGCTGGCAATGTTGAGTTCGCGACCCGTGGAATAGGCGGTGAGCAAGGTCTCCGCCGCGCGCTCGAAGTAATAGAGCGAGTCGAAGGCTTCGGCGACACTGTCACCGGCGGTGAGCACGCCGTGATTGCCCATCACCATGACCTTGTTCTTGCCAAGGCAGGTCGACAGCCGCTCGGCTTCGTCGCCCAGCCCCATGCCGTCGAAGCCCATGTCATAGGAGATGCGGTTGTAGAAGCGCATCGTGTTCTGGTCGATCGGCGGCATGCTGGGGTCTTTGAGGCAGGCCAGCGCCAGGGCATATTTCGAATGCACATGCAAGACACAGCGCGCCTGCGGCGCGTTGCGGTGAATGGCGCCATGGATCGCCCAGGCGGTGGGGTCCGGCGCATTGGGCTGGTCCATCGTCGTGGGGTCATTGGCATCCAGCAGCAGCAGGTCGCTCGCCTTGATGCGCGAGAAATGCTTGCCGCAGGGATTGACCAGGAATTGGCTGCCGTCATCCGACACGGCCAGGCTGAAATGGTTGGCGACGCCCTCATGCATGTTGAGTTCCGCCGTCCAGCGGAAGGCGGCGGCCAGCTGGCAGCGCTCCTCGTAATGCGAGTTGTCGAGCCGGGCTTTCGTCGGAATTCGCGCAACCGAGGTCATCATCTGCTCCGTCTAATGGCTAGGGGCTTAGAATCCAATTGTCAGACGTTACTATGGCGCAAGGACGGGTAACCGGTCAATTTTGGTCATATTCGTGACCGATATCGACCTATGCGCTTTTGGCAACTCTGTGAAAGCTTTGTCGGCGCTAGAGTTCAATGCAGCGAAACAGTCTTCATGGGGAAAGACATGTCGGCGGATATGGTGGCGGCGCCCGTTTTCAAGGACGCCCGGAAGCGGGCCTATCTCAACCCGGAAGGGGCTGACCGGCCGCTCAAATCGCCTCTGCCGAAATCGACCCTGGTCAAGGCGCGCGGCTATCGCAAGCAGCGCCTGGTCGAGCAGGTGGTGAAAGCCGATTGCGCGGCGATCCTGCTCTATGACCCGATCAACATCCGCTACGCCCTCGACCTTTCGAACATGCAACTCTGGGCGACGCACAACCCGTTCCACTACGTCATGCTCTTTGCCGACGGTCATGCCATCGAATTCGCCTATCGCGGCGCCGAGCATCTGGCCGACGGCTTTGAGACGGTGAACGAAGTCCGACCGGGCAATGCCTGGTTCTATATGTACACCGCCGACCGGCTGCAGGAGCGGGTCGAGGCCTGGGCCGACGAACTGGTGTCGATCCTTAAGGAGCGCAACGGCGGCAACATGCGGCCCAATGGTCTCAGGCTGGCCATCGACAAGCTGGACCCGCCCGGCGTCGATGCGCTTCGGAAGCGCGGCGTCACCGTGGTCGAAGGCCAGGCCCTCACCGAGATCGCACGCTCGGTCAAGAGTGCCGAGGAACTGGAGCTGATGCGCTGGACCGTCCGCGTCTGCGAGGCGGGCATGGCGCGGCTCTATGACCACTCGCTGCCCGGCAAGACCGAGCAGGAAATCTGGGCCGAGCTTCATTACGAAAACATCCGCTCCGGCGGCGAATGGCTGGAGACGCGGCTGCTCACCATCGGGCGGCGGACCAATCCCTGGTTCCAGGAATGCTCGGACCATGTGGCGGAACTGGGTGACATGCTGGGCTTCGATACCGACATGATCGGTCCCTATGGCTATTGCGCCGATCTCTCCCGCTCCTGGACCATTGGCCATACCAGGATGACGCCGCATCAGCGCGACCTCTATCTGGCGGCCCGGGAGCAGATCGAGCATAACCTCGGATTGCTGAAGGCCGGCCTCAGCTTCGACGATTTCAACGCGCAGTCCTGGCGAATCCCCGACAAATATGTGGCCTGCCGTTATTCGGTGGCACTGCATGGGGTTGGCTTGGCGGACGAATATCCCTCCATCCCGCTCCATCCTGATTGGAAGGCGTCCTATCGCGGTCACTTTGAGGAGAACATGACCGTCTGCGTCGAGAGCCTGATCGGCGAAGAGGGCAAAGGCGAATGCGTCAAGCTCGAGACGCAGGTTGTCATTACCCAGAACGGGGCGCAGCGCCTCGACAGCTTCCCCTGGGAAGACGACTGACGATTTTCTGCGCCAATCGGTCGCGGACCGCCCGTCAACCCCGCTGGCAATCGCTGTCCGCCCTGGGTATCTTCGCCCCATGAGCGTTTGGGGAAAGATCATCGGCGGGGCCGCCGGCTTTTTTGCACTGGGCGGACCTTTGGGCGCCCTGCTGGGGGCGCTTGCCGGCCATGCCATCGACAAGCAATTGGAAGAAGAAGCGCTGCCCGCAGCCCATGACGATCGCCGCGCCACGCGTGAAATTGCTTTCACCATCGCCGTCATCGCGCTGGGCGCCAAGATGGCCAAGGCCGATGGGACGGTATCGCGCTCCGAGGTGGCGGCCTTTAAGCAGGTCTTCAAGGTGCCGACGGACGAGCTCAACAACGTCGCCCGCGTCTTCGACCAAGCCAAGCGCGACGTTGCCGGGTTCGATGCCTATGCCCGGCAGCTCGCCAACATGTTCGACGAGCGGCACCCCGTGCTGGAGGAGCTGATCGACGGCCTCTTTCACATCGCCCGGGCCGATGGCGAGGTGCATGACAGCGAGATCGCCTATATCCGTGAAGTGGCCCGCATCTTCGGCTTCACCGATGCCGATTTCGCCCGCATGCGCGAGGTCAATGTCGGGCCGGATCACGCCGATCCCTATACGGTGCTCGGCGTCCGGCGCGAGCAGAGCGACGACGAAATCAAGGCATCCTGGCGCCGCCTGATGCGGGAGAACCACCCGGACAAGCTGGTGGCGCAAGGGCTCCCTGCCGAGTTTGTGGCGCTCGCCAATGAGAAGGTGGCGACCCTCAACGCCGCCTATGACAGGATTGCCAAGGAGCGCGGCATCAAGTAGGTCACCCGGCAGGTTCATTTGACGAGATTGCCTGCAGCTCATGCCGCCCGCCCCACCGCTCATCGCCCTTCGCGACGCTGCCGTTACTTTCGGCGGCAAGCCGCTCTTTTCCGGTATCACGCTCACCTTGGGTAAAGGCGAACGCGTGGCGCTGGTCGGTGCCAACGGGTCGGGAAAATCCACCATTCTCAAGGCCTTGGCAGGCTCAATCGAGCTCGATGGCGGGGTCCGTTTCCTCCAGCCCGGCACCCGCATCGGCTATCTGATGCAAAGCCCCGATCTCGGCGGGCGCGGCACGGTCGCCGATTTCGTGGCGAAAGCCGTGCCGGGGATGGAGACCGACGATTACCGCATCCAGCGCGTGCTCGATCACCTCGACCTCGCCCCTGAGCGCGACACGGCGACCCTTTCTGGTGGCGAAGGCCGGCGTGCGGCGCTTGCCCATGCCCTGGTGGCGGAGCCGGAAATCCTGCTGCTCGACGAGCCGACCAACCATCTCGATCTCCCCACCATCGAATGGCTGGAGCAGGAGTTGGCCCAGTTCCAGGGCGGCATCCTCATGATCAGCCACGACCGCACCTTCCTCAATGCGTTGTCGAAACGCGTCCTATGGCTCGACCGCGGCCGCATGTTCGAGATGGACGGCAATTTTGCTGCCTTCGAAGACTGGTCTGCCGGCATCATGTCGCAGGAGGCGGCCGAGGCGCGGCGGCTGGAGAAGAAGATCGAGCAGGAAGAATACTGGATGGCGCGCGGTGTCACGGCGCGCCGCTCGCGCAATGAAGGCCGCCGCCGTGGCCTCCTCGCCTTGCGCAAGCAGCGTGCCGAGCAGTTGCGCGCGATCGGTCGGGCGAAACTGGAGCTCGGCGAAGCGGTGCAGGGCGGCCACTTGGTCGTCGAAGCCGAGAAGATCACCAAGAACTTCACGCGCCCCGATGGCAGCACGCGCGTCATCGCCAAGGATTTCTCGACCCGCATTCAGCGCGGTGACCGCATCGGCATCATCGGCCCCAATGGCGCCGGCAAGACGACGCTGATCAAGATGCTGACCGGCGACCTCGCCCCCGACAGCGGCAAGATCAAGCTCGGCACCAATGTGACGCCGCTCTATCTCGACCAGAAGCGCGAGAGCTTCGATCTCGACAAGACCTTGTGGCAGACCCTGGCCTCGGGCGGCGGCGATTCCATCGTGGCGCAAGGCCGTTCGCGCCATGTCGTGGCCTATTTGCGCGATTTCCTCTTTGACGAGAAGCAGGCGACCATGCCGGTCCGGGCACTTTCCGGCGGCGAGCGCGCCCGGCTGCTGCTCGCCAAGCTCTTCGCTCAGCCCGCCAATCTCATCATCCTCGACGAGCCCACCAACGATCTCGACATGGACACGCTCGATCTGTTGCAGGATGTCCTGGGCGATTTCGACGGCACGGTCATTGTGGTGAGCCACGACCGCGATTTCCTCGACCGTCTGGCGACCTCGATCATTGCCGTCGAAGGCGATGGCGTGGTCGAAGAATATCCCGGCGGCTATTCCGATTATCTCGACCAGCGGAAAGTGGCCGAGCGCCACGCTATCGAGGTGAAGCCGAAGGTCGCAGCCAAGCCGGTGGCGGCCCCCACGGCCGAACGCTGGTCATCCAAGGATCAGCGAGCTCTCGACCAGATCGCCGACCGCATGACGACGCTGGAAGCCGAGATCAAGACGATCGAGACCGCCCTGGCCGACCCCAATCTCTATGCCCGCGACCCGGGCAAGTTCGAGAAAGCCTCGACCTTGCTGGCGGCCAAGAAGGCCGATCTCGAAACGGCCGAGCTCAAATGGCTGGAACTCGAAGAGCGGCGCACCAGCCTCGAAGGATAAATTCATGGCGGAGTATATCGACACCTATTACCGCCGCTCTCTGGTCGACGATATCCGTCACGCGCCTTTGGCGCGCGATATCGAGGTTGATGTCTGCGTCATCGGCGGTGGCCTTGCCGGCCTCACCGCAGCGCTCGAATGCGCGCGCGGCGGGCGCAAGGTGGCACTCCTCGAGCGCAACCGCATCGCCTGGGGCGCGTCGGGCAGGAACGGTGGCTTCGTCACGGCCGGCTATGCGACGGGCATCGAGAACATCGAACGGCGCGTCAGCCGGGCGGATGCGGAAACGCTCTACCGGATGTCGATCGAAGGCGTCGAGATCGTCCGCAGCAATATCGAAGGTCTCCGCATCGCCGGCGCTGATGTGGCGCCCGGCATCCTCCGCGTCCTCCGGCACGATGGGGCGGACGGCCTCAAGGCCTATCGCGATGAGATGAACACCCGCTTCGGCGAGCATCTCGAATTCCGCGACCGCGCCGCCGTGCAGGCGGATCTCAGCAGCCCCTCTTACCATCAGGGTCTCTACGATCCCGATGGCTTTCACTTTCATCCGCTCAATTATGCGCGCGCCATCGGCGCCGAGATTGTGCGGCTAGGCGGTGCCATCCATGAAGAGACGCCGGCACTTGCCCTGGCGCCGCAGGGTGCCGGTCATGTTGTGACGACACCTATGGCCAAGGTCACGGCGCAGCATGTTGTGTTGGCCGGTGGCGGCTATACCGACGGCATCGAGAAGCGGCTGACGCGTTCGTTCCTTCCCATCGCCACCTATGTGCTGCTCACGGAACGGCTCGGTGACCTGCTGCCGCAGACGATCCGCACCAAGGCGGCGATCGGCGATGACCGGCGCGCCGGCGATTACTACCGTGTCGTGGATGGCGACCGCATCCTATGGGGCGGGCGCATCACGACGCGCACGGCCGATCCCCAGGGCCTTGCGGGCCTGTTGCGCAGGGAAATGGTCGGCACCTATCCGCAGCTCAAGGACGTCAAGGTCGAGCTCGCCTGGTCCGGCCTCATGTCCTATGCCCGGCATCTGATGCCCCAGATCGGTAAGTTGGGCGAGGGGTTGTGGCACTGCACGGCCTTCGGGGGGCATGGCATGAACACGACGGCCATCGGCGGCAAGGTCATCGCGGAAGCGATCACGGGGGCGAGCGACCGCTACCGGCTCTTTGCACCCTTCGGCCTCGATTGGAATGGCGGACCGTTCGGGCGGGTCGCGGTGCAGCTCACCTATTGGTCCCTCCAGGCCCAGGATGCCTGGCGCGAGCGGGGCAACCGTCGCTGAGCGAAGCTCGGCGACAGAGTTATTGCGACTAATTCTTAGTTGCGATATAGCTCTGGCCAGGGCGGCGCATTTTTGCGCTGTCTGGGGATGTACCGGAAGGGCCATGCGCGTCGAGGATCTCAACGCCCTATTTCGCAGTTATGCCAGGGACTTAACCCGATTCCTCCAGCGCCGGGTCGCAAGTCCCGACTTGGCGGCGGATATCGCCCAGGAAGCGTTCTTGAAGGTCATGCAGGCGAGACCCCGGGGCCCGATTGCCGACCCGCGCGCCTACCTTTTCCGCACGGCCGCCAATCTGGCCGTCAACCAGCACCGGCATCAGCGCGTGCTGACGATGGCAGCCGATCCCGAGGCCGAATTGGCCCTCGTGGCCGACCGGGCGCCGTTGCAGGACAGAGTCTTTGACGGCCGGGCGCAATTGACGGCGCTTGTCCAGGCCATTGCCGACCTGCCGCCGCGCCAGCGCGAAGCCTTCCGTCTCTATGCCTTGGAACATCTGACCCCGCTGGAAATCGCCGGACGTCTCGGTATCACCCGCAACATGGTCGAGCGCCATCTGCGCCTGGCGATCGCGACGTGCCTGGAACGGATGCCGGATCTGCGTCAGGAAGGTCCGCCCTGAACTTTCGCGGTACGAAACTTTCGGGCGACACTTTGTCGAGGGTCACATCCCCGAACCCGACCCTCGCGTGTCTTTAGAATAGAAGCTGCCGAAGGTATCGGCAGACGAGCATTGAGGATTGCCGGTGCGAGCACGAGCCAGCACGCAAGACATGAAGGCACTGAACGCGGAGGCGGCCGATTGGCTGCTGCGCATGCAGGCGCCCGATTTCTCCGCCGAGGATCGCCGGAATCTCGACGCCTGGCTGGCTGGCGACGAGCGGCGTGCCGCGGCCCTGGCGCAGGTACAGGCCATTCTGCAGCTGGCGCCGCGGGCATTCGCCGCGCTGGAAGCCCCTCCGGCGATATCAGCGAAGATACCCCGGCAACGCGCCTGGCTACCCTTGGGGGCCGCCGTTGCGGCGTCATTGGCGCTCTTTCTGCTGTTCGATGGGCCGATGCGGCTGCGGGCCGATCTGCGCGCCGGGACCGAAGCGCTGCCGGTCGTGACATTGGCCGACGGTTCATTGCTGCAGCTCAACGCCGGTTCTGCGGTCGCCTTCTCCTTCGGCGAGAAGCAGCGCGTGGTGCATTTGCTGCGGGGCGAAGCCTATTTCACGGTCACCAAGGACCCCGCCAGACCCTTCATCGTCGAAGCAGCAGGTGGTGCTGCAACGGCCCTGGGCACCGAATTCGACGTCAGGCTCAGCGAGCCTGCCGAAGGGGCAGGTCGTGCGGCGGAAGTCAAAGTGCTGGTCCACGCCGTGCGCGTCGAAACGGCAAGCGGTGCCAAGGTCATTCTGCAGGCCGGCGAAAGCCTGCGATACGACAATACCGGCGCCATTGGCGAGACCCGCCGCATCGACATTAATGGCCCGGACTGGCGGTCCGGCAAGATCGTGATCGAGGATGAAAGCCTTACCTCGGTGGTCGAGCGGCTGCAGCGCCATACCAATACCCGCATCGTCATCCTGGGTGACGATCTGAAGGCGCGCCGCATCGGCGGCACGTTCGATACCCGTGATCCCGTTGCCGCCATCGAATTGCTGTGCCGCAGTCTGGGCATCGAATATTCCGGCATCGGGTCGCTGCTCGTCGTCCTGCACGGCTGAGCCCAACCCAAACTATTTTCAGAAAACACGTCCTCAAAAGCGCCCGCTCAGTGTCTTCGATATCGGGGACGATATCTGGACTGCCGCATCGGCATTCAGGTCCCGTTGGAATTTGGGGGATGGAATGCCGAGAAAGAACCTGCGTGCACTGCTGCTGTCGTCTTGCCTGCTGATTGGCACGGTCGCTGATATGGCATGGGCGCAAAGCACGCCGCCCGTTCTGTCGCAGCCCCACGCAATCGACATCGCGCCGCAGGCACTGGCATCGGCGCTCAACCAACTCGCGGCGCAGACCGGCCTGCAGATTGTCTTCGACGCGGCCAAGATCAGCGGCATCAACAGCGCCGGCGCCAATGGGATGTTGACCACCGAGGCGGCCTTGCAGGCGGTCCTAGCGGGCACCGGCTTCAACTACCGCATATCCGGTACCAATGCCGTGACCCTCGATCTCGTTTCGGGTGACAGCACTGACCTGGCGCCGCTCAGTGTCACGGATACAGCCGAAACCGAAACGGCGTGGGGGCCGGTCGACGGCTATGTCGCCACACAAAGTGCCACCGGTACCAAGACGGACACGCCGCTCATCGAAACACCGCAATCGATCTCGGTCGTCACGCGCGACGAGATGGAGGCGCGCAATGTGACCGATATGTCGCAAGCGCTTGCCTATACGTCTGGCCTCATCAGCGGTGGCCATGGCACGTCCGGTGCCATCGGTGGCGACACCGTGGCGATTCGTGGGTTTGGCGGCGACGGTACGACGGGCCCCTCCAGCAACGAATATATCGACGGCCTCAAACTGGCCGGCACCGGTTATGTCTCATCGGCCTTCGACCCCTATTTCTTCGAACGCGTCGAAGTGCTGAAAGGGCCGGCCTCGGTGCTTTACGGCCAATCGACGCCTGGCGGCATCTTCAACATGGTGAGCAAGCGCCCGACCGAGGATTTCCAGGGCGAGATCGGCTTCCAGGCCGGCAACAATGACCTCTTCCAGGGCATCTTCGATATCAGCGGCGCCATGGACGAGGACAAGGAGTTCCTCTATCGCCTGACGGCGACGGGATGGGACAACGATACCGAGGTCGATTTCTCCGATCGCCGGCGCTATGCCGTGGCGCCGGCGCTGACGTGGCGGCCCAACGAAGATACCAGCATTACCTTGCTGGCGCGCATGCAGAAGGACGATTTTGACTCGTCGCCGCTCAACTGGTTGCCGACGCGGGGGACGGTGCTCGGCAATCCCTATGGCGATATCTCAAGCAGTCTTTACACCGGCGACACGAATTACCAGGAATGGGACCGTGATTCCTACGCCATCGGCTATCTGGCCGAGCATGCCTTCGACGATACGTTCACCGTTCGCCAGAATTTTCGCTACAACTACAACCGACTCGACTTCAAGGGTGTCTACCTACAGAACCTGCGCGCCGATCAGATCAACGCCAGCCGCTACGCCTTCGGCATGATCGAGCACTCCAACGATTGGACACTTGATAACCAGCTCGAAGCCAAATTCGATACCGGCCCGGTGGAGCATACCTTTCTGCTGGGTGTCGATGGCCAGATACTCGACAATGACACCAAGCGCGAACTCGGTCTCTGGACCGATCTCGATGTCTTCGATCCCGATAACGACAATTTTGCCAACACGGTGGCGCCGTTTCGCAGCCAAGCGCAGCTCAGCAAACAGCTGGGCCTCTACGCCCAGGAACAGTTCAAATGGGATGATCTCATTCTGACATTCGGTGGGCGTCAGGATTGGACGTCGGGCGAATTGACCAACCGCATGACGGACGAAACGACGAAGCAGACCGATGACGCCTTCACCTGGCGCGCCGGCGTGCTCTACGCCTTCGAGAGCGGCTTCTCGCCCTATTTCAGCTATTCGGAATCCTTCGAGCCTGAGATCGGCACCGACGAGGACGGCAAACCGTTCAAGCCCACGACCGGCCAGCAGTTCGAAGTCGGCATCAAGTATCAGCCGCCCGGCTATGACAGCTTCATCACGCTTTCGGCCTTCGACATCAAGCGGCAGAATGTGGTGACCGCGGATCCCGTCAACCCGAGCCTATCGACCCAGACCGGCGAGATCGGGTCACGCGGCATCGAACTGGAAGCCAAGGCGAGCCTTGCCGACGGCCTCGATGCCACCTTCGCCTATACCTATCTCGACACCGAAATCCTCAAGAGCGGCGATACGGCAACCGGCATCGACGGCGACGACCACAATGTCGAGGGCAAGCAGAAGGCTGCCATTCCCACGCATGCGGGTTCGGTCTGGGTCAATTACACGTTCCAGGAAGGTGATTTTGCCGGCCTCGGCCTTGGGGCCGGTGCGCGCTATGTCGGCGAGACCTATGGCGATGATGCCAACAGCTACAAGGTTCCCGATTACCTGCTGTTCGACGCGGCCGTGCGCTACGATTTCGGCGAACTCAGCCCGTCGCTCGATGGCTGGATCGCGCAGCTCAATGCCAGCAACATCGCCGACAACAAATACGTGGCTTCCTGCATCGGCATCGATCGCTGCTTTTATGGCGCCGGCCGCACCATCATCGGCACGGTGAAATACACCTGGTGAGGATGCGGCTGGATATCGCGGCGCGCATATTGGCGGCGGTTATGGGCGGCTATGCCCTGGCTGCGGCCATCGTCATCGGTCTGCCTGCGGTGCTGCCTTTGCCGAGGGCCGAGGCTGTTGCCGTCGCCATGATGCTCAGCTTCGCGTTCTGTTGCGGTGCGATCCTCTGGGCCTTTGCGGTTCGTTCCGCCTGGCGTGCCTGGGCCGGCATCCTGCTGCCGACGATGCTGTTTGCCGCGCTGGCACTCGCATCATGAAGGCCGGCTTCCGCGCCACGATGGCCTGGATCCACAACTGGGCCGGCCTCATCTTCGGCTGGCTGCTCTTTGCGATCTTTCTCACCGGCACGGTCAGCTATTTCCGGCAGGAGATATCGCTTTGGATGCGGCCGGAATTGCCGGCGCCGAGCCATGTCCCCAGTGATGTGGCGACCAGCCTGGCCGAGCGGCGTCTGCAGGCAATAGGCCCCAACGCAGATCGCTGGATGATTGAACTGCCGGATGCCCGCGACCCGGCGACACATCTCTATCTCTGGCAGGCGACGCCACCGACCTTTCAGCGCGAAATGCTGAATCCCGCCACAGGCGAGCCCTGGCATCCACGCGATACCTATGGCGGTGACTTCCTCTACTACTTTCATTTCGACCTGCAGATGCCAGGGATCTGGGGGCGTCTGCTGGTCGGCATTGCCACCATGGCCATGCTGGTGGCCATCGTCAGCGGCGTCATCACGCATCGCCGCATCTTTGCCGATTTCTTCACCTTCCGCCCCTGGGCGCAGCCGCAGCGCGCCTGGCTCGACGGCCACAACGCGCTGGGCGTGTTGGCGCTGCCCTATCACCTGATGATCACCTATTCGGGTCTCGTCATCTTCATGTTTCTCTATCTGCCATGGGGAATCGAGCGTCACTATGGCGGCGACATGCGTGCCTTCGAGACGGCGCTGCTCGGTGACCCGGCGCCGGTGACAGACGCCAGGCCCGCATCGCTTCTGCCGCTCGGGCCAATCGCCACCCGGGTCGAGGAGATGTGGATGGCGGGCGATTATCGCCCCCGCGTCGGCCGCATTGAGATCACCCATCCCGGCCGCGCCGATGCGCGCATCGTCATGATCGCCAGCGACACCCATCATGTTTCTCATGCACGGAGCCGCGTGGTGATCGACGGCGTCAGCGGCGACATTCTGCACGACGATCGAGATCTCAATGCGGCCGCCGGCACCTTTTACGCCCTCTATGGGCTCCATATCGCACGCTTTGCCGATCCGACCTTGCGCTGGCTTTTCTTTCTCTCCGGCATGGTTGGGACCGGCATGGTTGCGACCGGCCTCATCCTGTGGACGCGTAAGCGCGCGGCACGCGGTGGCAAGGGCCTGCGGCTTGTCGAGGGTCTCAACATTGCAACGATGGTCGGCTTGCCGCTCGCGATCGGCGCCTTCTTCGCCGCCAACCAGATGCTGCCGATCGCGTGGGAAAATCGTGCCGATGGTGAGGCGCTGGTCTTCTTTGCCGCCTGGGCTGTGGCACTCGCCCACGCCTTTCTGCGCCCCGTAGGGCCTGCCTGGCGCGAACAGTTCGGCCTTGCTGCCCTTCTCTATCTGGCCTTGCCGCTCCTGCAGGCGATCCGCACATCCCACGGGCTCGTCAACGCGATTGCTGGGGGCGACTGGGCACGCGCCGGCGTCGATTTTGCCCTGCTGGCGAGTGCTATCTTCCTCGCGCTTCTCGCGCACAAGGTGGGCCGCAAATGAGCCTGCTCGCCGCCACATCGGCTGCTGTGGGCTTCATGGCCGTTGCGTTGGCGATGCAGCGGCATGCGGGGCTTATCCCGGCGCTGACGTTACCCTGGCGCCGACGGATGCGCGCCATCGGCGGCATTCTCCTCGCCCTGTCGCTGGGACTTTGCCTGATGGTCTGGCCGGTCAAGATGGCCTGGGTCGCCTGGTTGGGGTTGCTGACGACCGGCGCCCTGGCGGCCGTGCTGCTGATCACCTGGCGCAGCGGCGCAAAAAAAACGCCCGCGCCGGTAAGGGCGCGGGCGTTCCGAGGCGCGAGATTTCGGCGTTAGATCGCGGCCGTCATCATGATCTCGACCTTCCACTTCGGGTCGGCCAGCTTGGCTTCGACGGTGGCGCGGGCCGGGGCTTCGCCCTTCACGACCCATTCCTTCCAGGCCTTGTTCATGTCCTGGAACGTCGAGATATCCGACAGCCAGATATTGGTCTTGATGATCTTGGTCTTGTCGGTGCCGGCCTGCTTCAGCAGGGCGTCGATCTGGGCAAGGATGTTCTTGGTCTGCTCATAGACGGAGGCCGAAACCGGCTCTTCCGCCACCTGGCCGGCCAGGTAGACGATGTTGTTATGAATGACGGCATCGCTGATGACCGACGGATCGCCCAGACGCTTCAAAGACATGATGACCCCTAAGGTATTGTAAAGTTGATGGAATTCCGGCCAGCGCTGAATTTTTCCCAAAGCAGGCGGGTGCGGCCGGGCGGCGCATTATGACGGTGGAGACCGATCTCTTAAAGGGGGATCGCAGATTAGCGGCGGCTGGTTCATTCCACCGTTGCAATCCGCCCCTTCAGCGGTTAAAAGGCCCCCGCACAGCCCAAGACGTCCCCATCGTCTAGGGGCCTAGGACATCACCCTTTCACGGTGAAGACACGGGTTCGAATCCCGTTGGGGACGCCAACCTTCCAGAACAATCAGTCAGTTACAGCCTCCCCGGCCCCCTGGGCGCGGGTTGAGCAAGCCCTTGAGAAAAAGGGCCCCGAAGGGCCCCTTAAAGCTGTCGTTTCGCGGGCGGTCCATCTCTCTCCGTGTGGCGCCTGCCTTATTGCACGGCCTCACTGGTCCCGCAGACGGCCACCGATCGTGGCCGCATAGGCCGCACAGAACGCGCCGATCAACAGCGTCACGAAGGTCCACAGCGCGGCTCCGGCAACGGCCTTGCGGGCGTCGTCAGCGATCTGCTTGGCCTTCGTCTTGCCATCCTCGACGGCTTTCTGGGACTGGGCGATCACATCGTCGACCCGCTTTGCCGCTTCGGCCTGCGGCAGACCGGTCTCATTCGTCACCAGCTGGGCGAGATACGCCTTATCGCCGGCCGCGACATCGCCATTGGCCAAGCTCACCGTGAGGATGCGCACAATCTCGCCACGAGACTGCGTCACATCACCCGCTGGCGCTGCCGGAGTCATGGGAGTCATTGCCGGTGCGGGCAGCTGGGTAGTCGTCGCCGTCGATGCGGAATCGGCCGGGCTGCTCGCCGGGCGCAGCAACATATCGCTGAAATACGCCATCAGGGCGGACGACCCAGATGCATTGTCAGCCGAATTCTCCATCCCCGGCGAGGCAGCGGCCGCAGCCCCCGCGGTGGCACCGGCGGCGCCGACACCAGCGGCGGCGACCGACGCGGTGCCCTTGGCGAAAACACCAGCCACCGACGTCATCACGCAGACGCTGACCAGAATGGCGACGGCCCAACTGATGAAGCCATGAGCGGTGTCACGGAAGAATACCTCGTCGCCATGGACGTCAGCCCATTTCGTTCTCAGCCGTCCAGCGAGGTAGCCGCCGACACCGAATGAGACAACATGGACCACGACCGACCAGGCGATGACGCCGACACCGAGCGTGACGGGCGACGCGCCCTCTCCTTGCCAGGGCGAGACGGCCAACAGGCCGAGACCAGCCCCGAGGCTGACAAGAATCATCGACATCGCTGCGGCAGCGGCCGCGCCGGCCAGAATGGCCGACCATGATACGGCCGAGAATGCGGATTCTACCGAGCCCACAGCTCTGGCAACGGGACGATCTGGATATTGGTAGGTGTCGGTCGTCATGGGGTTCTCCTCCGATGGGTGGCCGGCTGCGCTGGCGCGTGTGCATGGCGCCGAACCAAACCAAAGGATGGCAGAAGGTTGCATCGCAGCTCGCGAAGACCGCGTCGCGGAGACGAGCGCGCATGGGATCAATCACATCGTCCGAGTTTCTGTTCTGCAATCGTGGAAGCTACGGATTTCACGCAAAGAAACCCGAACCGTGGAACGACGAAGCCATGGTCGACTTGACATCGCACGCGGCCATATGGCCGAGACCAGAAATCGGAGATACCTATGAAGAAAATTCTCGTTCCGGCTACCTGCGTGTTCCTATCGCTGAGCGGCGTTGCCTTGGCGCAGGACAATACGACAACGACGCCCAAGGATTGCGCAAACGTCACGCCATCTGAATGCTCGACCAACCCGAACGCACCGACCGATACCGACCCGGATATCAACACGAACACCGGCGGCACCGGTAACAGCGATGCCGTTCCGGGTGATCAACCGACGGGCGCTTCACCGGTGAACCCGGATACCAATCCGAGCGGCGACGGGTCTAGCGGCAACTCATCTGGCGGTTCCAGCAGCAACTCGTCCGGCGGCAACTCGTCCGGCGGAGCGAGCGGCGGCTCGTCCGGCGGCAGTTCGGGTGGTGGGTCTGGCAACTAAACAGGTCTGGCGGTCGACCGAGCGTGACGACGGCATCGGGAAACCGATGCCGTCGTTGGCTTGAGGACGTCCACGTGAGATCGGAAATCGCATGGCAATGATCCGTCATCTTAAACATTGTCATTGCATTTGGGCCGCTGGATGCCCATGTATCGACAGTTGAGATTCGGCCGAACGACTTGGGCCCCGCCGCAGATAGCGCGCTGACTGACGATCTTCCTCCAAAATCTCGATCTACTGGTCGCGACAATGCGGCGTAACAAGCTATGTCTAAAAGGAAATATCTCTATGAGTATCGGAACCGTGAAGTGGTTTAACGGCCAAAAAGGCTACGGCTTCATCCAGCCGGAGGACGGCACGCAGGACGTTTTCGTTCATGCCAGTGCCGTCGAACGTGCCGGCATGGGCGCTCTCAACGAAGGCCAGAAGGTCTCTTACGAGGTCGTCGCTGATCGCAAGACGGGTAAGTCTTCCGCCGAAGACCTCAAAGCGGTCTAAGCATCCCATCGTCCTGTTGCTCTGACCACGGATGTACTGGCAGAGCGATAGGCTTGGAAACCTCGTGCGCTCGATCAATCGGGCCACGGGGTTACGCCCATTTACCAGCTCTTTGAGGAGATGACGTCATGATCATGAGCCGCCATCGTCTTCCGCCGGCCAACAGTACCGCGGCAGATTCAGCACCCATCGTGAAGAGGACGCCCCCAGATCGGGCAAAGCAGCTGGTGCAAAAGGCCAATCGCGATCGCGATGCGGCGCTTGCCAGAGAAGAATATGAAGCCGATCGGCGAGCGGTACTGGTGAATATTGAACGGCTGCGGGCGCTCCGCTTGGCAAGGGATTCGGATATCGATATCAATAAGGCAAAGAAGGTCACGAAAAAGGGTGCCTAGATGTTGAAGCCTGCGCATGATGGCGGTCATCACGACATCATGTATCCATCGGTCGTTCCGTTCGTGCTGATGCATCTTGCTTGCCTTGCGGCGATCTGGTCTGGCGTGACATGGACCGCGCTCTCGCTCTGCGCGCTCCTCTACCTCCTGCGCATGTTTGGCATTGTGGCCGGGTATCATCGTTACTTCTCGCACCGGGCGTTCGCGAGCGGCAGACTCTTCCAGTTCGCGCTGGCATGGCTGGCCCAGAGCAGCGCGCAGAAGAGCGTCTTGTGGTGGGCCGCAAAGCACCGCCATCATCACCTTCACTCCGATACCCCGAACGACGTCCATTCACCGCGCCACAGCGGCTTTCTTTACAGCCACATCGGCTGGATCTTTGAGCGCAAACATGACCAGGTCGATCTCAGCAAAGTAAGCGATCTCGCCCACTGGCCCGAGCTGCGCTGGCTGCACAAATATGAACTCGCGCCGGCGGCCGTGCTGGCTGTGTTCTGCTTTCTTGTCGCCGGCTGGTCCGGCCTGATCGTCGGATTTGTGTGGAGTACGGTCCTCCTCTATCACGCGACCTTCTGCATCAATTCGCTGGCGCATGTCTGCGGCAGGCAGCGTTACGTCACGGGGGACGATTCCCGCAACAATTGGCTTCTCGCGATCCTGACGCTGGGCGAAGGCTGGCATAACAACCACCACGCTTACCAAAGCAGCGCGCGCCAGGGCTTCCGGTGGTGGGAGATCGACATCGCCTATTATGCCCTTATCCCGCTCGCCCGATTGCGCATCATTTGGGATGTGAAGTCGCCGCCGCAGCAAGTTCTGCGCAACGAGCAGCGTTTGGGCACCCGCGTCATCAATCGCGCCGCCGAACAGCTCGCAGCTCGCTTCAATCCGGAACCTATCGCTCAGGCTATCTTGGCCGTGCTGCAGGGCCCTGCCTTGGCCAGCTTGCAGGATACCCTGACGCGAAGCCAAGCGCGCAGCAGCGACATTCTGGCGAGCCTGCAGCTGCCGCACATACCCAGCCGCGACAAGTTCCTTGCCGAAGCAAAGGCAATGTTCGCACGTACCGTCTCGTTGGATGAGATCGTGGACCGCGCCAACGAGCTGCTGCTCGCATCGGTCAGCGCGCATCTGGCGCCGGTCGCGGTGATGGACCGGCGACCCTAACCGTCACCCGAACCCGTTCAGCTGACCCTCAGAAGCACTTCGTGGGTAGCGCCATCGTCGATCAGGGGCACGCGCACGGGCCCACTTGGCAGATCTCGGCCATCCAAGGAGGCAGTAATGGCAGGGTCGCCTTTCTCAATGTGTCGTGAGACGACGATATTATAGGTGGTCGACTTGTATCTGAAAATCGCCTCGAAGCCCGGCCAGCCTTTGGGCATGCAAGGTGCGATCAACAGCTGCGTATTGCGCTGTTTGATCCCAAGGATGCCTTCGATCCCGGCGCGATAGAGCCAGCCGGCCGATCCCGTGTACCAGGTCCATCCGCCGCGCCCGCTATGGGGCGCGACCGAATAGACGTCAGCCGGAACAGCATAAGGCTCGACCTTGTAGCGTGCGCAGGCGGCTTCGTCTTTTGCGTGATTGATCGGGTTGAGCAGGTTGAAGAGGTCTGCCGCCTTGTCGCCATCGCCGAGCTTTGCCAGGGCCAAGACGGTCCATGTAGCGGCGTGGGTATATTGGCCGCCATTTTCCCGCAATCCCGGCGGATAGCCTTTGATGTAGCCGGGATCCGGCATCGATTGATCGAAGGGTGGCGTGAACAGCAAGGCCAGTTTGTCGTCACGTCTGATGAGGCGTTGGTCGAGGGACATCATCGCCCGCGCCGCACGTTCCGGCGCGGCGGCGCCTGAAAGAACCGCCCAGGACTGCGCGATGGAATCGATCTGACATTCCGCACTGGACGCAGAACCGAGGGCGCTGCCATCGTCGAAATAGCCCCGCCTGTACCAATTGCCGTCCCAACCCTCGGCTTCAAGGGCGGCTTGCAAGGCCGTGGCGTGCGAACGCCAGGTCCCGGCGCGCGCCAGATCGTTCACCGTGACGGCGAGATCGGCAAAAGCAAGAAGCGTCGTGTAGAGGAACCAACCGAGCCAGACGCTTTCGCCGCGCCCCTCCTGGCCGACCCGGTTCAAGCCATCGTTCCAGTCTCCAGTACCGATCAGGGGCAACCCGTGTGCCCCAACCTCAAGACTGCGATCGAGGCCGAGCGCGCAATGCTCGTAAAGCGATGCTTTGTCGTCCGAGGTCATTGGTTGGAAGAAGGAATCATGTTCGCCTGGCCCCAGAGCGGGTCCGTCGAGGAACGGCAAGACTTCCTCGAGAACGCCGCGGTCGCCCGTCGTCTCGACATAGTGTCCGACGGCATAAGCGAGCCAGACCCGGTCATCCGATATGCGGGTGCGCACGCCCTGGCCGTGGGGCGGTAGCCACCAATGCTGCAAATCGCCTTCCCGGAACTGGCGGCCCGCGGCTCGTAGCAGATGGGCGCGCGTGAGATCCGGCCGGGTGACGGCGAGTGCCATGCCGTCCTGCAACTGATCGCGAAAGCCGAAGGCACCGCTTGCCTGATAGAAACCGGATCGCGCCCAGATCCGGCAGGCCAGTGTCTGGTACAACATCCAGCCATTGAGCATGATGTCCATTGCGCGGTCGGGTGTTTTGACTTCAATCTGGCCAAGCACATCGTCCCAGTGACTTGAGACCGCGCCCAAGACCGCATCGAGATCGGCCGTGCGGTAGCGCATGATCAAGGCACGGGCGGCAATTTCATCACCGGCTTCGCCCAGGAAAAGGACGATCTCGTGGGCGGCGCCGGGCGCCAGCTCAATCTCCGTCTTCAGCACGCCGCAGGGATCGTAACCAGCGCCGACATTGCCCGACAGGACCAGTCCGCTTGTCATTGCGGCCGGACTCTGCAGCGTGCCATTGCGGCCGATGAATTCGCGCCTGTCGCCGGTCCATTCTGTCTGGCGGCCAGCGAAATCGACGAAAGCAACGCCCGACTGGAAGGCCGCATTCCAGGCATTCTGCGCCAAGATCGCCCCCGTTTCAGCATCTCGCGTCGTGACCGCATAGGGTGCCGTCACACCTCGCGCCGCACCAAGTACCCATTCCACATAGCTTGTGACCGACAGATGGCGCGTGCGATCGGTCAGGTTCTTCAGGGTGAGCCGCGAGATCTTGACCGGGTCCTGGAGCGGCACAAATTGTACCAGATGGGTGGCGATGCCATGCGCCGTATGCTCGAAGCAGCTGTGTCCGCGCGCATGCCGCGTGACATAGGGCGCAGCACTCCGGCGAATGGGCAGCGCTGTTGGTCCCCAAAGGTCGTCGTTCTCCTCGTCCTTGATGTAGAGGATTTCGCCGGGCGGATCGCTCACTGGATCGTTGGACCAAGGCGTCAGCTGATGTTCGCGGCTGTTGATAGACCAGGTGCTGCCACTTCCCTCGGCGGAGACATTGAAACCAAAGCCGGGATTGGCGATGACGTTGATCCAGGGTGCCGGCGTCGATCTGTCGGCCGGCAGGACCACTGTGTATTCGCGCCCGCCATCAGAGAAACCGCCCAGGCCATTGAAGAATTCAAGCGTGGACGTATCGAGCGTATTTCCCGGCTGATCGTCCGCAGGATAAACAGGACCGGGAGTCTTCTTCGGGATGGCCATCTGAGGAGCGATCTTCATCCGGCCGAGTTGAACCGACAATGTGCCACGCCCGGCAACCAGGAGAATTCGCGCGACAGCGGCTAGAATCCCTCGCATCTCGACCGATATGATGTCGGCGCGGAGCGAAAACACGGTCCCGCGTCCCGGTACCTCGCCAGGTGTCGGGCGGGATTGGCTGGCTCTGACGGCGGCGTCGATCGCCAGTTGGAGGTCTTGCGTGTAGGAGGTCGCCCGTTCGTTGACAATGACGAGGTCGACGGAAATCTGCTTCATGCGCCAGTATTCATGGGCACGCAGTGCCTGCTGAACGACCGAGATGTCTTCGATATCATCGATGCGGAGCAAGACGATCGGCAAATCGCCGGAGATCCCTTGCGGCCAGAGATTGGCCTGGGGCCCGCGCCCACGGCGTATCGTCTCTTCCGCCGGCCGCATGGAATTGTTCGCATAGAGAAGATGGCTGGCGAGCTGCTGGAACGTATTTGCCTCTTCGGGGTCGATGCTGAGGTGCCGCAACTGAACTTGCGCCTGTGTCCAGGAAAGAGTGGCCGCGCGCTGGAAGGCGCTGGCATCCTGATGGCGATCGATAAGATCGAGCAGCTTTTGACGGGATGACGCGACGATTGTCCAATATGCCACGCGAACAGTGGCCCGGCCATCAATCAGCAGGCGCCGTCGCATCGCGAAGATGGGATCGAGCACCGTGCCCACTGTCCCCGTCAAACGACCTTTGGCAATGGAGATCGGAGACCGGAGATCGCGGCCGCGTCCGATGAACGCCATCCGATCCGTCTCGATCCGAAGTTCACCGATGCTTTCGCCCTCCACGACCATGATCTGAGCTGCCCAGATCTCCGGCTCCGAAGGTGCCCGCTGGCGCCTGGTGGCGATCAAAGCGCCCAGATGCGCAAGATACTCGGTCTGCACGAACATCTTCGAGAAGGCAGGGTGCGCCATATCCGCGCCTTGCGGCGCCAGGACCAGCTCAAGATAGGAAGTGACCTCGATTTCGCGCGGCTGTCCACCGGCATTCGTGATCGACAGGCGGCGCACTTCCGCATCGTCTTCACCAGAGACGACAATCTCCAGGGTCGTCGTAAGAGTACCATCGCGACGTTGAATTTCGGCGCGGTCTTCCGAAAAGGCGACTCGGTACCGGTCAGCAGCGACCCCGGTTGGCTGATAGCCAGCCGACCAATACTTGTCGGTGTGCATGTCGCGCAGGAAAATGTAACTACCCCAATCGTCGCGCGTCGCATCCTCGCGCCAACGGGTCACAGTGAGATCCTTCCAGCGACTGTAGCCGGAGCCGGCCGACGTCAGCATTACCGCATAGCGACCATTGGAGAGGAGATGGGTGTCCGGGATCTGACCATGCGGCGAGGTGAAGCGGCGGATCTTCGCTGGGGCGAAATCGAGGCCTTTGCCCAGCGTGGTGATCTCCTCCACCTTGGGGCGCTCCAGGGCGACGTCCCGCGGCGTGCGTTCCTGCAGCAGCAATTCGGAAGCCTGGATGATCGGCTCGGCATGGAAGCGCGCCCGCATGGCGCCGTCGAAAAGTGCATTGCCGATGGCAACGATGCTCATGCCCTGGTGATGGGACATGAAGGCACGGACGATCGCCACATCCTCGCCGACGGGCAGGCGCTTGCGGGTAAAGTCGAGGGCTTCATAGAAGCCGAACCGGCCCGATCCACCAAGACTATCGAGGCGCGAGAAATTCCGGAGTGCCGCCGCCGGATCGACCATCAACGCCAGGGCCGTCGCATAGGGGGCTATGACGGCGTCTTCCCCAAGCCCGCGTTTCAGCGCGAGGCTCGGAACCCCGAACGGTGAATACTGATAGGTGAATTCGAGATCGCGCACATTGTAGGCCGATTCCGAGATCCCCCAGGGGAGTCCCAGTTGCTGGCCGTAGCGGATCTGGCGACGAACGGTCAGCCGGTTGGTGCGCTCCAACAGGGAGCCCGCCGGTGCCCGCATGACAAGCGACGGCATCAAGTATTCGAACATCGAGCCGGACCAGGAGATCAAGGCCGCTCCCGAACCGATCGGCGTCACGGTCCGGCCCAGGCGGAACCAGTGGCTGGTCGGGACATCCCCCTTGGCGATGGAGAACAGGCTGGACAGACGGGCTTCCGACGCCAGAAGGTCATAGCAGCTGGGGTCCAGTTTCCCTTCCCCGACCAGATAGCCGATCGACAGCAGTTCCCGTTCCACATCCAGGAGGAACGAGAAATCCATCGCAAATGCCATCCGTCTCGCCACCTCTTCAATGGTCGCCAGTCGGTCGGCGATGACATCTGTGTCCTCGGCTGACAATGTCAGGTCATGGAGATGCGCGCGCGCCGAACGCTGCAAGGAGTCGATCCAGTACAACGTCTCGGCATTTGCGCCGGCCGCTGCCATGCTGTTCCGCGCCGCGCTCGCAATCGGCAGCAGCTCGGTCAGGAGTGCCAGGCAGTTGTCCGGCTCAGACTCCCCGCGCCGAATGTGACGCGCCAGAGCTTCCAAGGGGGTGCCCGGCAGCGACGCCGGATTGAACTGGGCATGGACCAGGCGCAGATCATCAGACAGGCCGCGAAACACGGTTCTTGGATCCTGGTGGGGACTTTCTCGCCAAGCACGGCAGGCATTGGCAAGTGCGATCAAATGACCGGCCAGATTGCCGCTGTCGACGGTCGATATGTATTTGGGGTCAAGCGGCCTGAGATCGCCCGTGTCATACCAATTGAATAGATGCCCGCGGAACTTCTCGAGCGATTCCATCGTGTCGAGAGTGGCCGACAATCTTTCGACCGTCTCGCTCAACCCGGCCCAACCGAAATCGCGGGCACATACAGCGGAAAGAAGGTAGAGGCCGAGATTGGTGGGCGACGTCCGATGAGCCAGAACGGGCTGCGGTGTCTCCTGGAAATTGTCCGGCGGCAACATATGGTCTTCTGGCGTCACGAAGGTCTCGAAATAGCGCCAGGTGCGGCGGGCGATGCCGCGCAGTGTCTGGGTATCTGATTCCGAGATGAGCAGGCGCCCCGCATCGCGGGGCGACCGACTGATCCAGTCGGCAACAGCCGGCGACAATGCCCAGATGAAAATGATCGGGGCAGCGATCGGCCAGGCGCGCGAGGCAGACAGCAGGACGACGATGGCGGCGCCAGCAATCAGCAACCAGCTACCGCCCATCTGTCGGGCGAAGCCGCGGGTATCCAGGTGTTGCCCGACCTTCGCCTGCGCTGCCGTCATCCATTCCAGCAAATTCCGCCGGCTAAAATAGACACGATACAGCGTCCGGACGATTGCATCAGTCATCAACCAAGCCTGGTGCGGAAGAAAGATGACGTGACTGGTGATCTGGAAGAGGTTCAGCCGCAGATCACTGCCGAGTGCTCGCAGATGACTGAGCGGTGTTACGTTGAAGCGATGCGGAATGATGGCCCCGAACCAAGGGGCAAGAGACGGTACCGCCATCGCGGTGAGGAGAAAGGCCGACCAGATTGCCGCTGCGGGCAGTGGCATGACCCATCCAGCGATCAGTGCGGCAAGGATAGCAGGTGCAGTGAGCGAGCGCCGCAGGTTGTCAGCCATCTTCCAGAAGCCCATTGCCGGCAACGCATGGCGGCCATTTCCTGCGCCACGGCGAATATGCTCCAGCAGCCACGGCAACAACTGCCAGTCACCGCGAACCCATCGATGCAGCCGGGCGGCGGCGACATCGTAGCGGGCCGGGAATTCCTCGACGACCTCGATATCCGAGGCGAGGCCAGCGCGCGCGAAGACGCCCTCGAAGAGGTCATGGCTGAGCACTGTGTTCTCGGAAATGCGATCCTTGAGCGCCGCATCGACGGCATCAAGATCGTAGATACCTTTTCCGGTAAACGAGCCTTCGCCGAACAGATCCTGGTAGAGGTCCGAGGTCGCTGCAGCGTAGGGATCGATGCCACCCGGGCCGGAGATGATGCGCTGAAACAGAGACCCTTCCTGGCCCATGGGGAGAGACGGTGTCACGCGCGGCTGCAAGATGCCATAACCTTGCGTGACGCGGCCGCTCGCGTCGTCGAAGATCGGGTGATTGAGCGGGTGGGCCATTTTGCCGATAAGCCGCCGCACCGACTCGCGCGGCAGCCTGGTATCGGAATCCAGCGTGATGATGTAGCGGACGTTGGAAGGAATGGCGGCGCTCGCGCTGGCAGTGTCCATAAAACTGGTATCTGTCGCCTGGCGCAGCAGCCGGTTCAATTCATGGAGCTTGCCGCGTTTGCGCTCCCACCCCATCCACTGGCTCTGCACGTCGTTCCAGATGCGGCGCCGATGCAGAAGCAGAAATCGATCGCACTGCGGATCGGGATGGCGCGCATTGAGGCGTGCTATACCGTCGACGGCTGCTTGAAGAAGCGTCGCGTCGTCGTCGGTGTGCTCCGTTGCGGCATCCTTCCAGTCGGAGAGCAAGGCGAAATGGAGCGCACCCGTCGGGCTGGTCAGATAGTGGATTTCGAGGCGTTCGACATATTCGGCGATAGCAGCCTTGCTGGTGAGCAGTATGGGGATAACGACCATCGTACGCAGATGGTCGGGAACACCATCGGTCAACTCCATACCGGGCAGAATGACTGGCGCAAAGCCCCTGGTGACATCGCGATTGATCAGCGCGGTGGCAAGATCGAGTGCCGGAATGAACCCGAGGCAGGTGAGCAGGGCCATCATCCCCAAGCCAACGCCATACTGTTCGAGAACAATAATGGGCAGGGTGAGCAATAGTGAGGCAAGGATGAGTGTGCTGCAGACATAGCCGCCAATGCCGCGACCGATCAGAAAGCGGCGTAGCCTTAGCCGGAGGGGAGCGCGGAATCCAATACCGGCTTCCAGTTCATTTCGACCCTCGGCAATCAAATAGAATCCGGGTTCTCTCGTCCGTTGCACTGATGTGCCGACTGTCTTGGTGGTTTGGCGTGGGGATCTGGTCGAATAGGTGAGGGCGCGGTTGGCAATCTCGTCTTCGGACATCCCTGAGCCGCGCGACAGCTCTTCAATCGCACTCCGGTAGAGGTTGCGTGTCGGGAAATCCATCTCGCGAAACTGGCTGTCCTGGCCAAGAATGGCGTCGACCCGGCTGACACTTTCCACCAGCTCCGCCCAATTCATGCCCGAGACCAGCCGCATGCTTGTGATGATGTTGCGGACGGTCAGATTGGACGCCCCTTGGCGCTTTTGCTCGTCGCGCACAATGGCTTCGGACGACGTATTCCATCGGGCGAGGTGGGCTTCAAGCCAGTCCAGGGCGGGTGTTACGTTGGGATCCTGGTCGCGCAAGCGCTGGATGAGCTGAACGGCGAGGGCTGGCGGCAGCATCTCGCTGTCCAGCGGTCCGAGGACAACCGATACGGGCTCGGGCGCCTTCTCCTTGCTGCCCAGCAGCCGGTCGGCAAGCGCGTCCGCTTCCTGGCGCCCGGCACGGGCCGCCAGAATGCGGACGGCTGAGCGGCGCAGGTTTTCGACAAGAACGATGCGCAGTGTGATGGCGATGGCCCAAATTTCGCCGATCGTCAGGGGTTGAATGCGCTGATAGGCATGGACGAAACGTTGCAATGCAACGGGATCGAAATGACTGTCGGTATGGGCGACAAAGGCCCAAGCGAGCCCAAATACCCGGGGGTAACCAGCGAAGGGACCCTCGGCCAGCTTTGGCAGCAAACGATAATAGCCGTTGGGAAGGTCCGTTTGGACCTCTCGCACCTGCGCCGCCACGACATGGTAGTTATCGACAAGCCACTCGGCGGCCGGGGTGATGAAGCGACCTTCATCAAGTGCCTTTGCGATCGTTTGATGGGCTTCCAGCAAGGTGGCCGCGTTGGCCTTCAGCCGACGAACAAGGGACGGAACGCGGTGTGCTCGAGCCGAGACGGTCTGGGCCGCGGCCAGCGTCTCGGCATGCTGTTCGAGGCGATCAACGCTGAAGAGCTCCTCGCGGATCGGGACATCACTATCCCATGGCGAGTAGCTGCTCACTGTGCGGAACGACGTGAGAAATGATGCGATCAAAAAAAATCCCTATAGCGAGATGCTGGCAAAAAGGGGCGGGTGGCCGCAGCTTCGGTTGTCCGGTCGGACGGTGCATGAATTGCTGTCGCAGAAGGAGACAGCAGTGTCGCCATCGACACGAAAAAAGCCCGCGAACGACTGTCTTGTCGTTGCAAGTGATGCAGTCCGTCTGAACCGCTGGATCTCGGCTATCCAACCGACCATCTGGCCAAGGCGGAATCCGGCGCGAAAGGAGACGTCGAGATCAGCTCTCCTCATATGGTCACATATCAGGCAGGAGCGGGAAACTATCTCGGATCGCCGATTTCGATGCAGGGAACGTCAAGACAGTTCACGGGAACATTGCCTCTCGCCTGCTAACGGTGCTTGATGGCGATCGGTCGCGTGGATCAGTGGGCATCCATCGCGTCATCGCGCAGGTGACGAGCAAATTCGGATGATTCTCCAGCCGCCGAAATGTCCGACTTTCGCCAAGGATTGGCAATGACCGGTGGCGCTTTTCGTGGTGATGGCGATGTGGGGCAACCTTCCTGGGAAATTATCGTTGGGTCGACGCGCCTGATCCAACTGCAGGACATGCAAAGAAAACGAAATGAAACTCAGCTTCCCCAATGTCAGTCGCAGTTATGATGCGCGACGCAAATGGATCCGCTTCTGGGCCTATGACAATGCGCTGGAGGTACCGTTTTTCCTCGCAGCCGATGCCTTGACCAAGTTGGTTCCCGGCGCCAGCGATGACGAAGTCAGCTTGCTGACTGTTTTCGATCAGCATCGGGATCGGATTTTTCGTGCCGCGGAGCGCGTCTATTCGCGCAACAGCAAAGGCTCCTATTTTCTCAAAGCCACCGACATGGCTTGACGTCGCCCAAAGTTGGTCGAATTTGAATGTCAGACATCGACGAAGATATGTGTGAGCGAGGTTCGGGCGTTTTTTTAAGATACATCTTTTGCTAGATATAACATCACCGCAGCTGCACGCGCTACGCGGCAGCCAAACCGGCCCATTTGACGATATTCTTGAGAGCCGGACTGCCAGGGGGGGCGGTGCAGCTGGCAACAAGGTGGGGCCAAGCGCTCCCGGCGGTCGATCTAAAGTCGTTAGCGTGGGTATGAGGGTATGTCGGACAGCTTGGTGTCTCAGATATCGACGGCGCTGGTCAGCGAAACATCGTTTGAGGGTCTGGTACGTCAGTTGCTCACCCTGCTCGAATTGGCGACCGACCTTGAATCCGCCTACCTCACCAGGATTGATCTCGACGCCAATAACCAGAGCGTCCTCTTTGCCCACAACAGCAAGCGCATGAAGATACCCGAAGGGCTTTCCGTGCCCTGGGGCGACACGCTGTGCAAGCGCGCGCTGGATGAGGGACGGGTCTATACCGAGGACGTGCCGCGCCGCTGGGGCGATTCCGATTCCGCGCGCGCTCTTGGCATCGTAACATATGTCAGCACGCCGGTCCGGCTGGACGATGGCTCGCTCTACGGCACGCTGTGTGCTGCCAGCACCGAGCAGAAGCCATTGACGCAGCGCGGCGAGGAAGTCCTGCGCCTCTTTGGCAAGCTCATCTCCCAGCACATCGAGAAGGAAAAGCTGGTCCAGGACCTGCAACAGGCCAATGAGGCGTTGCGGACCCATTCTTATGTCGACCCGCTGACCAAGCTGCCCAATCGCCGCGCGGTGATGGAAAATCTGCCGCGCCAGTTCGCGTTGGCGCGACGAAATCGCCAGTTCGTGATCGTCGCCTTCATCGACCTGGATGGCTTCAAGCAGATCAATGATCAATTCGGCCACAGTGCGGGCGACGCTTTTCTGACCGAGGTCGGTCATCGCCTGCAGGCCGGCATCCGGGCGGGTGATCTCTTGGGCCGGTGGGGCGGGGACGAGTTTATCGTTTCTGGACTCTGCCTCGGTGAGTCGGCTGAGGTTGTTGCCGCGATGCGGGAGCGGTTGCACAACGCGCTGCAACGTCGCTACCGACTACCGCGGGTCGCGCTGGACTATCTTGGTGCCAGTGTCGGCATCATCGTTGTCGATGCGGGAGCCTCCACACCCGAACAGGCGCTTCAGGATGCCGACGCAGCCATGTATCTTGACAAGAAGGAGCGCAAGGCCGGCAAGGCGCTGCCCTTTCATATTGCCCCATCGCAGCCGTCGCCGGTTTCCGGAAACTAGCGCGCCGCGTCAGTGCCGCTGCCGGGGTCGATGCGATATCCGACACCCGGCACCGTCAGAATGAGAACGGGTCGCTGCGGGTCGGCTTCGATCTTCTGGCGCAACTGCCGCACATAGACGCGCAGATATTCAATGTATTCGCCATGGCCCGGCCCCCAGACATGGGTCAGCGCCTGCTGATGCGTGATCACCTTGCCGGCATGCTCAGCCAGATAGACGAGCAGGTCGAACTCGCGGCGCGACAGTTTGACCGGCTGGCCGCCGCGCTTCACGTCGCGCGCCAGCACGTCGATGCTAATGTCGCCCACCTGCAGATGGGCCGATTGCCCCTGCTGTTGCAACCGGTGGCGCAGCGCCGCCCGAACCCGGGCCATGAACTCCTCGATGCCGAAGGGCTTGGTCACATAATCGTCGGCACCGTCGTCCAAAGCCGCGACCTTGCCCGCCTCGTCATCGCGCACCGACAGCACCACGATCGGCACCGGCGATCGCTGGCGGATGGCGCGGATCAGTTCGTGGCCGTCCATGTCGGGCAAGCCCAGGTCGACGACGACAAGGGCAAGGCGACTGTTATCCAATGCGGCAAGCCCTTCCTTGCCGGTGCCCGCTTCGACAACATGGAAGTCATGCGCCACCAGGCTGCTTTTGAGGAAACGCCGGATCGCCGGCTCGTCATCAATGATGAGAATTTCTTGCGGGCCGCTCACGACTGCACCTGAAGGCTGAGAGGAAGGCTGAGGGTGAAGATGGCGCCGCTACGATCCGTGCGGTTGCCGGCGGTGATGCTGCCGCCCATCGCCTCGGCAAAGCCACGGCAGATGGCAAGGCCGAGGCCGGTGCCGGCACGGCGGCGGTCGACGCCGCTCACGCGGAAGAAGCGGTCGAAGATGCGCTTGAGATCGCCGGCCGGAATACCCGGACCTTCATCGCGCACCACTACGTCGATCGATTGCGCCTGCCGCTTGATATCCAGCGTGATCTCGCTCCCCGGCGGCGCATATTTGGCGGCGTTATCGAGAAGGTTGACGAGAATCTGACCCGTCAGCGTCGCGTCGAGTGTCAGCAATGGCAAGTCTTCAGGTATATCGGTCCGGATCCGGTGTTGCGCCAAGATCGGTTTTGCCTGGTTAAGCGCCGTATCCGCTACTTCCGCGATGTCGGTCGGCTGGGCGACCGGCGCCAGTGCTCCGGCCTCCAGGCGCGTCATGTCGAGGATATTGCCGATGAAACGGTTGAGCCGCTCGGCCTCCTCCTGGGCCGTGCGCAGCAATTCCTCCCGCGTCGCGTCGGGGAATTTCTGCCACAGCGACCGAAGGCTCGAGACCGAGCCGATGATCGAAGCGAGCGGTGTGCGGAAATCATGCGAGATGGAGGTGAGGAGGGCGGTCCGGAGCTGCTCCGTCTCGCTCACCACCCGCGCCTTGTCGATATCCTGCATCAGGCTGATGCGCTCGATGGCGACGGCCGCCTGGTCGCACAGCGCATCGAGCAGCCGCTTCTGATCCGGCGTGAACATCGGGCCCGGCTCCTCGCGGTCGAGGCCCATGACGCCGATCTTGCCGCGCTCGGTGGCAAGCGGCAGAAAGAGGCGCCGCGCGCCCGGCAATGTCTCGGCCCCACGGCCGGCCGGCTTGCCGTGATCCCAGGCCCAGCGCGCGGCGGCAAGATCCGCCGCGTTGAGTTCGTCATCGGGCGGATAGCCGATCCGGACCGTGATCTCGCCGGTCTCCTCCGGCAGCAGCAGGATGACGTGGACCCGCAGCATCAGGGCGATCTGGTGAGCGACCGCCCAGAGGAGATCGTCCATCTCGCCGATTGCCGCGACCTTGCGGCTGAAATTGTAGAGGGCCGCGGTCGAGGCCGCGCGCTGGCGCGAGGCGCGGGCCTCGGCGCGCACCTTGGCGGTGAGATTGCTGGTGAGGATCGCCACCATCAGGAAGAAGAACAGCGCAATGACATTGGAAGGATCCGCCACCGTGAAGGTGTGGATCGGATCGAGGAAGAAATAGTTGTAGGCGAGCGTGCTCAGGATCGAGGCGAAGAGCGATGGCAGCAGCCCGTATTGCACGGCAGAGAACAGCACGGCCGCCAGGAACATCATCGAAATGTTCGGCAGGTCGATGAAATGGTCGATGCCAAGGCTGGCCAGGAGCGCCAGCCCCACGGTGATGGCGCTGCCGACATAGGGTGTCACGCTGAAGGGCGTTCCTGCGGCCGCGGTGTCGCCGGCGACAGCATCTTCCTTGACCGGCTGCCCGGCGACGACATGGATGCCGATATTGCCCGATTGCCGCACCAGATCGCGTGCCACCGAGCCATGCAGGAACTCGAACCAACGCGAACGATATGACTTGCCGATGATGATCTGGGTGATGTTGTTGGCCCGTGCATAGCCGATGAGGTCGCCGGCGATTGCGCTACCCGGCAAGGTCACGGCATCGCCGCCCAGCCGCTCTGCAAGCCGCAAGGCTTCGTCAACCCGGTCGCGTTCCTTTTCCGACAGGTGATGATAGCGCGTCGTCTCGACATGGATCGCCGCCCAGCGCGCCTGCAGCCGGTCCGCCGCGCGCTTGGCATAGCGCACCAGGCCGAACGACGCCGGATGCTCATTGATACAGACCAGCAGCCGCTCGCCCGCGGCCCAGGGCCCGGCGATGGCATGGGCCTGCATGTAATTCAGCATCTGGTCGTCGACCCGCTGCGCCGTGCGGCGCAAGGCCAGTTCGCGCAAGGCGGTCAGATTGCCTTCGGCGAAATAATGCTGCAGGGCGCGGTCGGCGGCATCGCCCAGATAGACCTTGCCTTCCTTCAACCGCTGGATCAGATCCTTGGGCGTGAGGTCGATGAGCTCGACCTCATCGGCGCGGTCGACGATGCGGTCGGGCAGCGTCTCACGCACGCGCACATGGGTGATCTGCGCCACCACGTCGTTGAGGCTTTCAAGGTGCTGGATGTTGAGCGTCGAATAGACGTCAATCCCTTGTGCCAGAAGCTCCTCGACATCCTGATAGCGCTTGGTGTGCCGGCTGCCCTCGGCATTGGTGTGCGCCAGTTCGTCGACCAGAACCAATTGGGGCCGCCTTGCCAGGATGGCATCGATATCCATTTCCGGCAGCGCGCGGCCGCGATAGGCGACAGACCGGCGCGGGATCAGCTCCAAACCATCGACCAGGGCCTCGGTTTCAACCCGTCCATGGGTCTCGACCACACCGATGACGACGTCGGCGCCTTCGTCCCGGCGCTTGCGTCCCGAGAGCAGCATTTCATAGGTCTTGCCGACGCCAGGGGCCGCCCCAAGGAAGATCTTGAGACGGCCCTGGTGCTCGCTCCTGGCCGATTGCAGCAAGGCATCGGCCGAGGGCCTGTTCAACGGATCGGGTGCCGAGGCCATCGGAAGATCAAATCCATCATTGGGCGGCCGCCTCATCGAGTGCCAGATTGAGCGTTAGCACATTGACGCGCGGCTCGCCAAGAAAACCAAAGGTTCGTCCCGTGATATGGGCATCGACCAGCGTCTTGACCACGTCTTCCGAAAGGCCCCGCGCCTGGGCAACGCGGGCCACCTGGAAATAGGCGCTAGCCGGGGTGATATCGGGATCGAGCCCACTGCCCGAAGCGGTGACGAGGTCGACCGGCACCGGCGTGCCATCCTGCGCCTCGGCCTTGGCCGCTGCACCAACTCGCTCGATCAACGCCTTGGAGGTCGGGCCGAGATTCGAGCCGGAGGAGGCCGCGGCATCATAGCCGTCAGCACCCGCGGCCGAGGGGCGGCTGTGGAAGTATGTAGCACCCGCGAATTTCTGGCCGATCAGGCTGGAGCCGATCACTTGCTCGTTGCGGATGATGAGGCTGCCACGGGCCTTGTCCGGAAAGGCGAGGCTGGCCATGCCGGTGACGGCCAGCGGATAGGCAAGGCCAGTGATGAGGGTGAGGAAGACCAGCATTAGCAAGGCCGGCCGCAATTGGGTCAACATAAGAACCTCCGTCAGATGATATGGAGCGTGGTCAGGGCCAGATCGATGGCTTTGATGCCGATGAACGGCACCACCAATCCCCCCAACCCATAGATGGCAAGATTGCTGGCCAGCAGCGACCCGGCGCTTTTGGCCTGATAACGCACGCCCTTCAGTGACAGCGGAATGAGCGCCACGATGATCAGTGCGTTGAAGATCGTCGCCGACAGGATGGCGCTTTCCGGCGTGGCGAGCCCCATCACGTTCAAGATCCCGAGTTGCGGATAGAAGGCCGCGAACATCGCCGGGATGATGGCGAAATACTTCGCCACATCGTTGGCGATCGAGAAGGTGGTCAAGGCACCGCGCGTCATCAACAGCTGCTTGCCGATCATGACGATCTCGATGAGCTTGGTGGGGTTGCTGTCGAGATCGACCATGTTGCCGGCCTCGCGTGCGGCCTGGGTGCCGGTCTGCATCGCCACACCGACATCCGCTTGGGCAAGTGCCGGCGCGTCATTGGTGCCGTCGCCGCACATGGCGACCAGCTTGCCCTTGGCCTGCTCATCGCGGATGAGCTTCAGTTTAGTTTCCGGCGTCGCCTGCGCGAGGAAATCGTCGACACCGGCTTCGGCCGCGATGGCCGCTGCCGTCAGCGGATTGTCGCCGGTGATCATCACCGTGCGGATACCCATGCGGCGCAGTTCCTGGAAGCGCTCGCGGATGCCACCCTTCACCACGTCCTTCAGGTGAATGACGCCGAGGACGCGATCGCCATCGGCGACAGCCAGCGGCGTGCCGCCCGATTTGGCGATCCGCTCGCTGATCTCGGTCAGTTCCGGGGTGACGGCGCCGGCACCCTTTTGCGCCTTGACGAAGTCGATGACGGCATCGACAGCACCCTTGCGAATGCGGTGGCCGTCGACATCGACGCCGCTCATGCGCGTCTGTGCCGTGAAGGGCACGAAGGTTGCGTGCATAGGTGCCATCTCGCGCCCGCGCAGGCCATACTTCTCCTTGGCCAGCACGACGATGGAGCGGCCTTCCGGCGTCTCGTCGCTGAAGGAGGACAATTGCGCCGCATTGGCCAGTTCCTCGGGCGTCACGCCCGAGACCGGCAGGAACTCGGCGGCAAGGCGGTTGCCGAGCGTGATCGTGCCGGTCTTGTCGAGCAGCAGCGTATCGACGTCGCCCGCGGCTTCGACCGCGCGGCCGGACATCGAGAGCACGTTGAACTTCACCAGCCGGTCCATGCCGGCAATGCCGATCGCCGAGAGGAGGGCGCCGATCGTGGTGGGGATCAGCGTCACAAAGAGTGCGATGAGGACGATCACCGACACCGTGCCGCCGGCATATTTGGCAAAGCTCGGGATAGAGGCGACGGCAAAGAGGAAGATCAGTGTCATGCCAGCGAGCAGGATATTGAGCGCCACCTCATTGGGCGTCTTCTGTCGCTTCGCCCCCTCGACCAGACCGATCATGCGGTCGAGGAAGGTCGACCCCTGCGCCGCTGTGATCCTCACCTTGATCTCGTCGGAGAGAACACGCGTGCCGCCGGTCACCGCCGAGCGGTCGCCGCCGCTTTCGCGGATGACGGGGGCCGATTCACCGGTGATCGCCGATTCATCGACTGAGGCGATGCCTTCGATCACCTCGCCATCGCCGGGGATAAGGTCGCCGGTCTCGACCAGCACCACATCGCCGGGCTGCAGCGACAGGGCGGAGACGATGTCATAGCCCTGGGTCTTGGCGCCGAGCTTCTTGGCCGTCGCATTGATGCGCGACTTCCGGAGCGCATCGGCCTGCGCCTTGCCGCGGCCTTCCGCCACCGCCTCGGCGAAATTGGCAAAAAGCACGGTGATCCACAGCCAGGCGACGATCTGCCCGGCAAAGGACGTGCCGGTGCCGGTGACGAGGTCGCGGATGAAGAGGATGGTGGCGATGACCGCCACCAACTCGACCGCCAGCATCACCGGGTTGGTATAAAGCTGGCGCGGGTCCAGCTTGCGGAAGGCTGCTTTTGCGGCATCTCCCAAAATCCGGCCGTCGAGCAAAGTTGCTTTACGCGATGAGGTCGTCATTTCTTTTCTTCCTTAGAACAACTGGCCGGATTGCATCATCAGATGCTCGACCACCGGACCCAACGCCAGGGCCGGGAAATAGGTGAGGCCGCCCACGATCAACACCACGCCCACCAGCAGCACGATGAAGAGCAGGCCGTGGGTGGGGAAGGTGCCGGCGCTGGCCGCCGCCGATTTCTTGGCAGCGAGCGATCCGGCAATCGCCAAGGTCGGCAGGATCACGAAGAAGCGGCCGATGAACATGGCGATGGCGCCGGTCACGTTGTAGAAGGGCGTGTTGCCGGTGAAGCCGCCAAAGGCGCTGCCGTTATTGGCGGCACTCGAGGTATAGAGGTAGAAGATCTCCGAGAAGCCGTGCGGGCCGCCGTCCTGGACGCTCTTCAGCGCTTCCGGCAGGACGGTGGCGATCGCCGAGAAGCCCAGCACCACCAGCGGAATGCAGAGGATGGCAAGCACGGTCATCTTCACCTCGCGCGCCTCGATCTTCTTCCCCACATATTCCGGCGTGCGGCCGACCATCAACCCGGCGATGAACACCGCCATGATGCAGAAGAGCAGCATGCCATAGAGGCCGGCACCGACGCCGCCGATGATGACTTCGCCCAGCAGCATGTTGACCATCGGGATCATCCCGCCCAGCGCCGTGAAGCTGTCATGCATCGCATTGACCGCACCGCAGGACGCTGCCGTCGTGATGACGGCGAACAGGGATGAGTTGGCGATGCCGAAGCGCACCTCCTTCCCCTCCATATTGCCGCCGCTCTGCAGCAAGCCAGCGGATTGGTCGATGTTGAAGGCGGCAAGGGCCGGGTTGCCGGCGGCTTCGGCCCAATAACAGATGCCGACACCCAGCAGGAACAGGACACCCATCGCGGTGAAGATCGCCCAGCCCTGGCGCTGGTCCCCCGCCATGCGGCCAAAGACATTGGTGAGGCCGGCGCCGATCGCAAAGATCGCCACCATCTGCACGAAGTTGGAGAGCGCGGTCGGGTTCTCGTAAGGATGCGCCGCATTGGCGTTGAAGAAGCCACCGCCATTGGTGCCCAGCATCTTGATGGCGACCTGGCTTGCGACCGGACCTTGCGCGATCGTCTGCTGCGCACCTTCCAAAGTGGTGGCCTGCACATAGGCGTCGAAATTCTGCGGCATGCCCTGGGTCACCAGGAACAAGGCGATGACGACGGAGAGCGGCAGCAGGATGTAGAGCGTCGCCCGGGTCATATCGACCCAGAAATTGCCGATTCCGCTGGCCGAGCGCCGCGTGAAGCCGCGAATGAGGGCGACGGCCAGCGCAATGCCGGTGGCCGCCGACAGAAAGTTCTGCACGGTCAGGCCGGCCATCTGCGTCAGATAGCTCATCGTCGCCTCGCCGGCATAGTTCTGCCAGTTGGTGTTGGTGACGAAGGAAATCGCCGTATTGAGGCTGAGATCGGCGGGGACCGCCGCCATCCCTTGCGGGTTGAGCGGCAGCAGGTGCTGAAGGCGCATCAATGCATAGAGGAGGACGAAGCCGGCGCCATTGAACAACAACATGGCGATGGCATAGACCGACCAGTGCTGATCCTCGCGCGGATTGACACCGCAAAGGCGATAGAGGCCGCGCTCGACGGGGCGCAGCACGGGGGAAAGGAAAGTGGTTTCGCCGGCAAAGAGCCGGGTCATGAAAGCGCCGAGAGGTTTCGTCAGCGCAATGATGACGACGCAGAACAGCGCGATCTGCAAGAGACCGTTGGCAGTCATTTTATCACCGATTTCAGAGTTTCTCGGGTCAAAGCTTCTCTGGCCAGATGACCGCGAAGGTCATGTAGCCTAGGAGAGCAAGGACGGCGGCACCGCCCAGCAGATAGTCGAAGATCATGGCGGGGGCCTCTTCAGATATGGGCGCAGGCGCGCGCATAGAAGCCGGCGGCAAGGAACAGCCCCGCCGCCACTGCCGTATAGAAAAGGTCAATCATGGGTCATCCCATCCGTTATGAGGCTGCCACTGGAATAAGGCCGGCAGCCGTAAAAATTCGAGACGGGATTGGGGATCGCCCCATAAAGGGAGCATAAAAAATCGGCCGGAGTCGGCCGATTAGTGCGGGATAGCGGGATTCGTGGGAGTCGGCCGCCCGGCCGCCTTGGCCCGCTCCAACTGCTCGATCATCAGGGAGAGGCGATCCCCTTCGATAATGAGGGGCAATAGGCGGTCAGTCATTTCCGGCTGGCCGGCATAAAGGTCAATGCGGGCCTGCACGATCTGCCATGTGGTCCGCAGACGCTCGATCTCGGCCGCAATCGCCGCGCGGCGCGCTTTAGCGATCTTCCCGGACTCACCTTGGGTCCCATCCATCGCCCGGTACTCCCATCGACCCGATCAAATGAAACAATCGGAAGCGAGGCAGAGTTCCCGCAACGGGCTCTTTTTGGCGTTTCCTGGGTTTTAGAGTTTCGGAGTTTGACGGGGGCGTTCTTATCTTGTCATGCCCGCGAAAGCGGGCATCCATGGTTCGTGCGGCCGCATGGATGGATTCCCGCTTTCGCGGGAATGACAAAAACGATTCCAAGTCACCTTTGAACGCATCAGAGATCGACCCAGCTGCCGCTCTTGGCGGAGGCGACGATGCCGTGCAGGACTTTTTCAATGGTGAGGGCTTCGGGGATGCTGGGATGCAGCTTGTGCTTGCCGGCAATTCCGTCCAGCAGATGCGCCACCTCGATGATCTTCAAATCGTTGAAGCCGATCCCGTGGCCCTTGGCCGGCGTGAACTTGCCATAAAACGGGTGTTCCGGCCCGATCGGGATGCGGCGATAGCCATTGGCGGCCGGGTCGTCGCTGCGCTTGGTATAAAGCTGCAACTCATTCATGCGCTCATGGTCGAGCAGGATCGAGCCTTCGCTGCCGAAAATCTCGAAGGCCAGATGCGCCTTGCGCCCCCAATGCGACCGGCTGGTGATGAGCGTGCCCATGGCGCCGTTCCTGAACTGCACCAGCGCATGGGCCGTGTCTTCGTTCTCGACCTTGCGCAATTCGCCTGTGACCGGCGCCGCCGAGCCGTCGCGCTTCTCGGTACCGTCGCCTGCCGCCGGCACTGGCCGCTTCTCGATGAAGGTCTTCTGATCTGCCACGACGCGCGCAATTGGCCCCACCAGGTCGACGGCGACACTGACCAGATGCGAGGCGAGATCGCCCAGCGCCCCGAATCCCGCGGCATCCAGGCGGCAGCGCCAGGAGAAGGGCGTCGCCGCATCCGCCATATAGTCTTCGTCGCAAATGCCGTGGAAATAGGTGACATGACCGATGGCGCCCTCGGCGATCAGCTTCTGCGCATAGGCGATGGCGGGCGAGCGGAGATAGTTGTAGCCGACCAGGCTCTGGCCCGCGGATGCCGCCGCTGCCGCGGCCATGGCTTCGGCGGATTTGAGATCGGCCGACAGGGGTTTTTCGCAATAGACATGCTTGCCGGCCTTCGCCGCCGCGATGGCGATATCGGCATGCAGCGCATTGGGCGTTGTGATGGCGACCAGCTCGACTTCGGGGTCAGACACCAGCTCCTGCCAGGAGCCATAGGATCTGGCAAAACCGAAACGCGCGGCGGTGGCCTTGGCAGCCGCCGCATTGATGTCGGCGATCGCCACCAGCCGTGCCCCAATTTCGGTGCCGAAGATCAGCGGCGCCGATTGGAACGCCATGGCATGGGCCTGGCCCATGAATCCGGTGCCGACGATGCCGATGCCGATCGCGCGAGACATGAAGTGATCCTCAAAATTTTCAAGAAAAAACCGGCGAGCCAAACCCGCCCGCCGGTCATGACAAGTCCGAGATGGCCCTTTAGCGGATGCCCTGCTTGGAAAGATCCAGCACCTTGGCGGCATCGGCCTTGGTCACGAAGGCCGGGCCGGTGCGCACGGCATCGGTCGGGAAGGTGCCGTACATCGCCTTGGTGGTCAGGAACACGACCGGCAGATAGCCCATCATGTATTGCTGATTGTCGATGCCGAACATCATCTCGCCCTTGTCGATGGCGGTCAGGACATCCGGCGACAGGTCGAAGGTGCCGACCTTCATATTCGACAGCGTGCCGAGGTCACGCAGGCGGTTGAGGATCGGCGAGGCGACGGTTGGCCCGAGGGTCAGGAGACCCGTCGTCTCCGGATGCGACGACAGATACGCCTCGACGCGGCCGGCAGATTCCGTGGGATCCATCGTTGCCGCGACAACTTCGACCTTGCCGCCGCTTTCCGCCAAGCCATCGGTGTAGCCCTGGCAGCGCTTATCCAAGCTGACATTGCCGACTTCGTGGTTGACGCAGATGCCGCCCTTGACGCCGGCAGCGCCCATCATCTCGCCGGCCTTCTTGCCGTTGTCATATTCGGAACCGCCGCCGACCCAGAGGTCGAGGCCCCATTCCTTGATCTGCTCTTCGCCGCTATCGACGACGATGACCGGAATGCCGGCATCCTTGGCACTGGTAATCGATTTCTTCAGTGCCGCGGCATCGGGGATGGAAACGACCAGGCCATCGGGCTTCGAGGCCACGGCGGCGTCAATCATCTGCGCCATCTGCACCACGTCCCAGACCTCCGGGGCGTGATATTCAACCTGCGCACCCATGGCCTTGGCGGCCGCCTGCATGCCGTTCTTCACCACCGACCAGTAGACGTCGTTGGCCTGGCCATGCGTGACGAAGACGATGCGGACGTCCTTGGCTTCCTTGGCCTGGGCGAGTGCATCGCCGGCCCACAGCAAGGATGCGGCCATCGATGCTGCCGTGATGACGGATTTCAATCCAAACCTTTTCATTTCAGCCTCCCTATTCTTTCTCTCTGCGTTGATTGGTGTCGTTACGCTGTTTGGTCTCCTTGAACATAATCTTGGTGCCAGGCTTAGTGCCGGGTCGCGGCCTGCTTCCGCTTCTCCGCGCGCAAGGCATCGCGGAAAGCCCGCATGCCCAGCAGCGCGCAATCGGCCAGAAGCGGCCCGGTGAAGTTGTTGTCCTGGAACAGGGCGAATTCCTCGGTGCGGATATGCGCCGAGCCCGGCTCGATCACCTCGATCTCGCCCGGGGCGTTGAAATGGAGGGCGAGGAAATTGAGCCCCGGCTTCATCCGCGCCATCAACTCGGCATAGGCCGCTTGCGCCGTGTCCTGGCGCACCCAGGGTGTTTCCAGGACCTGGTCCGCCAGAGCGATCCCCGCTGCCTCGACCTTGGCGACCGCGCGGCCAAGCGGCGCCGTGTCACTGAGGTCGCCCAGATTGTGGCGCGGGTCATAATCGGCATAGGAGCGCGTCAGCAGCACCGGCAGCTGATAGTCCAGCGCCACCTTGGCGTAGGTCTCGACGAATTCCGGGCACAGCAAGGCACCCATATGGCTGTCGATATGGGTGACATCGATGCCTGCCGCCAGCGCCGTATCGATCTGGGCGCGAAGCTCCGCCTCCACCGCCTCCGGCGCTGCGCGGCGGCGCAATTCGCCGACCGTCTTCCAGCAATAGCCATCCGCATCGGCAAGGCCTGCAGCCCGGGTCGCCTTGGTCAGGGGCCGCCAGCGATAGAACGATTTTTCCGCGTTGAGCGTCAGGTGCACGCCGATATCGAGTTCTGGGTGCTTGGCCTGCATGTCGGCCATTTCCAGAAACCAGGGGCAGGGCACCATCACCGAACCCGAGGTGCAGACGCCGCGCTGCGACAGGTCCAGGAACGCCGCATTGGCGCCATGGCACATGCCAAGATCGTCCTCATGCACGACGACTTGTTTCACTGCTGCTTGTTGTGCAGGCATGGTCGATACGGTCTCCCTCCGCAGCGCAACCAACTCCCAGTTTTCGCCGTGGGTCTTTTGCCGCACTTGCGAAAACTTATTCTGTTGGCTGGACGATACAGAAATTTTGTTCCATTATCAACAGAGCTTTTAAGTATTCATTCTGGCGTCGATCCAGGCCCTTGATTTCACGCCTTGGCCACGGCACTAAGCCGGCGGGATCGGCAGGAGAGATGATTGGAACGCACCTACGAATCGCTGAAGCAGGAGATTGCCGAGCGGCATGACCAATTGCCCAAGCGCCTGCTGCAAATTGCGGAATTCACCATGGAGCAGCCGGATTTCGTGGCGCTCGAGACCGTGGCCAATATCGCCGACAAGGCGAAGGTGCAGCCTTCGAGCCTCATTCGCTTTGCCAAGCTCTTTGGCTTCGATGGCTTTTCCGACATGCAGCAGGTGTTCCGCTCGCGGCTCATCGACCGGGTGGTGAGCTATGGCGAGCGTATCCGCGCCGCTGAAAGCGATGATGTCGGCAATGCGGCATCGAACGGCGTCCTCGCTCAATTGATCAGCGCCGACAGCGCCTCGCTCGACCGTCTGGGCCGCGACGTGCCGGCAGCCGATCTCGAACGTGTCGCCGACATGCTGGCCGGCGCCCGTATCATCGGTGTCACGGCGCAGCGCCGGTCCTTCCCGGTCGCTGCCTATCTCTCTTATGCGCTGTCGCATCTCGGCCAGCGCGCCGTCCTGCTCGACAGCATCGGCGGCATGAGCGGCGAACAGGCGCGGCTCCTCTCCGGCGACGACGCGCTCATCGCCATCAGCTTCACGCCTTATGCCGCCGAAACGCTCTCCGTCGTCGGCCAAGCGAAGGCGCAAGGCGCCAAGATCATCGCCATCACCGATAAGGGCCTGAGCCCCCTGGTCTCGCTGGCCGACATCCGCTTCGAGGTGGAGGAGGCCCAGATCAAGGGCATCCGCTCGCTCACCGCCACGACCTGCCTCGCGGTGGCCCTGGTGCTGGCCCTCGGCCACCGCCTCGAAGCTGCCGCCCTCAAGCGGCAGCCAGCTTCCCGATCGAAGCGATAAGCGTCATATCGGTCTTCGCGTGCGCAATGCCGGTCTTCACCGGTGCGCCGCTCGTCACGGCCATGTGAAAGCCTTCCAGTTCGGCAATATAGGGCTCGGCAAAGCCGTCGCGCACTTCCGTCGTCTCATAACGCTGCCCATTGGAGCGCTGCACGATGAGGCGCGTCGGCTGGTGGTTGAGATAGGGTGCCGGGAACACCAGCTCGACGATGCGGTCGTCGAAATGCAGCGCCACCCGCTCGCGATATTCGGCGAGATGCGGCACGTTGATATGCACCATCTGCCACAGTGCCTGGTCGCCGCCCACCCGCATGGTGGCGCTGGCGCCCTCGGCCCCGGCAAAGACATGCGCGGCGCTGGCTTCGACCTGCTTGATCCCCAGATGCTCCAGGAAGCCATGCACCAGATTGACGTCATGCACCAGGCTTGAACAAAAGGCGCCGGTATAGCCGCGGAAGACGGCGCCGCTGATGGATTTGCCGAGCGCCGCCGTCACCTGCTTCTGCGTCTCGGCGCGACCTTCGGCGATCATCTCCGGCGTCACGTCATCGCTGGCACGGTAGAAATGATGCCCCATCTGGTAGCTGGCATCCGGCTCGGTCTTCTCGACCGAGATGTAGCGCAGCTTCGCGCCAAGACCCTCGATGAGGCCGAGGGCTGCCGCATAGCTTTGGTCGAAACGCTTCATATAGGCGACCTGCACGACCTTGCCCGCGGCTTTCTGCGCCGCGATCAACCTGTCGGCATCCTTGGGGTCGTAGCAGAGCGGCTTTTCCGCCAGCACATGCAGCCCGGCCGTCAGTGCCTTCTCGACGGCGCTCACATGGGCGAAATCGGGGGCGGCGATGAGGACGGCGTCAAGCTTGCGCTGCAACAGGGCGTCGAAACTGGGATCGGTCGCAACACCGAATCGGCTCTCCATGAAGCCGCGCGCCTTGGCCGACGGATCGGCAACCGCCACCAATTCGAACTTCTCCCGCAGATGCACCAGATTCGGCACATGCTCCACCTGGGCCACCATGCCGGCACCGAACACGCCAATACGCAAACGAGTCATCGCGATAGATCCTCTCCCAGCACTTTTGCGCAAAACGCGGCGCACGATTTTTGTTGAAATTTAGAAATTTTGTTCCATCATGGCCAGTAAATAGAAATGACTGCCGCAAATCAAGCGCCGCAATGAACGGTGCAGGTCTCATGAAACCAAGCGGCGGACAGGGGAGCAAGAGACGATGAGCCAGCAGGATCTTCCGGCAGCCCAGGCCGTACCCATCGAAGCCGGGGCGGCGCAACGGCCGGCGGTGCGCGACGAACGGGTGTTGAAGCAATCGCGCTGGCGTCAGTTGATGACCCGCCCCGAGATGGGCGCCATCGCTGGCACCATCCTGGTCTTCATCTTTTTCCTCGCCGTCGCTGGCGATTCCGGCATGTTCAGCGCCAAGGGCATGGTGAACTTCTTCGAAGTCTCCGCCCAGCTCGGCATCCTCGCCGCCATCGCTGCCCTCCTCATGATCGGTGGCGAATTCGACCTCTCCGTCGGCTCGATGATCGCCTTTTCCAGCATGGTCATCGCCATTCCGTCCATGGTCTGGGGCTGGCCGCTCTGGGCCTGTATCCTGCTGGCTTTCGCCCTGTCGGCCCTGGTCGGCTTCATCAACGGGCTCATCGTCGTGCGCACGGGCCTGCCGTCCTTCATCGTGACCCTGGCCGGTCTCTTCGTGCTGCGCGGCCTCACCCTGGCGCTCACCCGCGGCATCACCAACCGCACCCAGGTTTCCGGCGTCAACGAATTGGTGGCGACCGACCCCATCGGCCATTACTTCTCCGGGGTCGTCTTCGAAGACTTCTTCGTCTGGATGGGCAAGATGGGCTGGATCGCGACCCGGCCGGACGGTCTGCCGCTGGCGCAAGGCCTGCCGATCTCGGTCGTCTGGTGGATCGGCCTGACCGCGGTTGCCACCTGGATCCTTCTGCGCACGCGCTTTGGCAATTGGATCTTCGCCACCGGCGGCGATCCCGTGGCGGCGCGCAATGTCGGCGTGCCGGTGGCCCGCGTCAAAATCCTGCTCTTCATGGCGATGGCGATGACGGCAACACTCTTTGCCGCGATCCAGGTGCTCGATTCCGGTTCCGCCGACACGCTCCGTGGCACCCAGAAGGAGTTCGAGGCGATCATTGCCGTGGTGGTCGGCGGCACCTTGCTCACCGGCGGCTACGGCTCGGCGGTCGGTGCTTCCTTCGGCGCACTCATCTTCGGCACGGTGCAGATGGGCATCTTCTATACCGGCGTCGACACCGACTGGTTCAAGGTCTTCCTCGGCGTCATGGTGCTGGTGGCGGTGCTCTTCAACAACTACGTCCGCAAACGCGTGACGGGATCGCGGTGAGGTGACATATGACTGACTCGAACCCCGTCCTCGCCCTCGACAACGTCAGCAAGTTCTTCGGCACGGTCATCGCCTTGCGCGGCGTGTCGATTGCGGCCAGGGCCGGCGAAGTGCTGTGCCTCCTCGGCGATAACGGCGCCGGAAAATCGACGCTGATCAAGACGCTGTCGGGCGTGCACAAGCCCACGGAAGGCAAGATCCTCATCGACGGTCAGCCGGTCGTCCTCGAATCGCCGCGCGATGCGCTCGATCGTGGTATCGCCACGGTGTTTCAGGACCTCGCCACCGTGCCGCTGATGAGCATCGCCCGCAATTTTTTCATGGGCCGCGAGCCGACGACGGGCAAGGGGCCCTTCCGCCGCCTCGACTGGGATTTCATGTGCGAGACGACGCGGAAGGAAATGAAGGATCTCGGCATCGATGTGCGCGACCCGACACAAGCCGTCGGCACGCTCTCGGGTGGCGAACGGCAGTGCCTCGCCATCGCCCGCGCCGTGCATTTCGGCGCCCGCGTCCTCATCCTCGACGAGCCGACCTCGGCGCTTGGCGTGCATCAGGCCTCGGTGGTCCTGCGCATCATCGTCCGCGCCCGCGCCCGCGGCCTTGCCGTCATCTTCATCACCCACAATGTCCATCACGCCTATCCCGTGGCGGACGAATTCACCATCCTCAACCGCGGGCGTTCGATCGGCACATTCCGCAAGGCCGACGTCACGCGAGATGCGGTCCTCGAAATGATGGCCGGCGGCAAGGAACTGGTCGATCTTGAAGCGGAACTGAAGGCCGCGAGTGCGGCATGAAGTTCCCGCCGAAATCCGACCGCAAGCTCGACGTCATCAGCATCGGCCGCTCCTCGGTCGACCTCTACGGCCAGCAGGCCGGTGGGCGGCTCGAGGACATGGCGTCCTTTGCCAAATATATCGGCGGCTGCCCCACCAATATCGCGGTGGGTGCGGCGCGCCTGGGCTTGGCTTCCGCCGTCATCACGCGGGTGGGCGACGAGCATATGGGCCGCTTCATCCGCGAACAGCTCACCGCCGAAGGGGTGGATACACGCGGGGTCGCCACCGATCCCACGCGGTTGACCGCCCTCGTCATTCTCGGCATCCGCGACAAGGAACATTTCCCGCTCATTTTCTACCGCGAGAACTGCGCCGACATGGCCCTGGAGGCCGAGCATATCGACCCCGCCTTCATCAACGAGGCGCGGGCGGTGCTGGTGACCGGGACCCATCTCTCGAAGCCCAATCTCGCTGCCGCCAGCAAGCGCGCGATGCAGATCGCGCGCGCCAACAAAGCCGTGACGATCCTCGACATCGACTATCGCCCGGTCCTCTGGGGCATCGGCGGCCATGGCACGGGCGAGATCCGCTTCGTCGACAATAGGGCCGTCACCACGCATCTCCAATCCATCCTGCCCGACTGCGATATCGTGGTCGGCACGGAAGAAGAGGTGCATATCGCCGGCGGCTCGACCGATACCTTGACGGCACTCCGGAACATCCGCGCCAAGACACCGGCCCTCATCGTCATGAAGCGCGGGCCGCTGGGTTGCGTCGCCTATCCCGACGCAATCCCGGCCCAGATCGAGGGCGCCCTGGTCGATACCGGCTTCCCGGTCGAGGTCTATAATGTGCTGGGCGCCGGCGACGGTTTCATGAGCGGCCTGCTGCGCGGGCTGCTCGGTGGCGAGACATTGGAAAACGCGATGCGTATGGCCAATGCCTGCGGTGCGCTGGTCGTCTCGCGCCATGGCTGCGCCCCGGCCAGCCCCACCTGGCGGGAACTGAAACATTTCCTGGAACAAGGCAGCAAGGAACATGCGCTGCGCAAGGATGCGGCCTTGAACGATCTCCATTGGGCGACGACGCGCCGGCATCTCTCGCCGGAAATCTGCGCGCTCGCCTTCGATCACCGCGTGCAGCTGGAGCGCCTGGCCAAACAGGTCGGCGCCGCCCAGGCCCGCATTCCGGTGTTGAAGCGCCTCATTTATGACGCCGCCGACAAGGCCTTCGGTGCCGATCCGGCTTTCGGCATCATCCTCGACGACCGCTTCGGCGGCGATGTGCTGGCCCATGCCACCGGGCGGGGCCATTGGATCGCGCGGCCCGTCGAGCTTCCCGAGCACATTCCGCTGGTCTTCGAAGGTGGCCGCGATATCGGCGGGACTTTACGCGAATGGCCGGTCGAACACACGGTGAAATGCCTCGTCTATCAAAAACCCGCCGACGGGCCGGAGATCACGGCACCGCAGGAGGACCGCCTGCTGGCCCTTTTCGCTGCCTGCCGGCAAAGCGGCCATGAATTGCTGTTGGAGATCATCCCCGACAAGACCAATCCGGGCGATGGGCAGACCGTCGCCGCCATGATCCGCCGCTATTATGAATTGGGCCTCAAGCCGGATTGGTGGAAGCTCGCGGCACCCGACGACCAGGCCGGTTGGAACGCCATCAGCGACATCGTCCGCGCCCGCGATCCCGATTGCCGCGGCGTGCTGCTGCTGGGGCTCGATGCGCCGGAACCCGATCTGGTGCGGACCCTCACCGCCGCCGCGACCCAGCCGATCTGCAAGGGCTTCGCCATCGGCCGCTCGGTCTTTTCGCAGCCGGCGGAAGCCTGGCTGCAGGACCGCCTCTCGGATTCGGAATTCGTCACCGAGGTTGCGTCGCGCTATCGTCGCCTGATCGATGTCTGGCGCGGCGCCCGCAGCGGGCATAGCGCGGTCGCCTAAAGGAAAGAATGTCATGAAGACCATCCGACTGACCATGGCCCAGGCCCTGCTGCGCTATTTCCGTGCGCAGGAGATCGAGATCGACGGCGTCAGACAGCCGATCCTCGCCGGCATGTTCGCGATCTTCGGCCACGGCAATGTGGCGGGCCTCGGTGAAGCCTTGGCCGATGTCGCCGACGACTTCCCGACCTACCGCGCCCAGAACGAACAGGCCATGGCGCATGCCGCCGTGGCATTTGCCAAGGCGCATCACCGCCGCCGCATCTTAGGGTGCACCACCTCCGTCGGGCCTGGCGCCACCAATATGATCACGGCCGCCGCCGTGGCGCATGTCAACCGCCTGCCGCTGCTGCTGCTGCCCGGCGACATCTTCGCCAACCGGCGTCCCGACCCCGTGCTGCAGCAGATCGAAAGCTTCCAGGACGCGACCCTTTCCGCCAATGACTGCTTCAAGCCGGTGTCGCGGCTCTGGGACCGCATCACGCGCCCCGACCAGATCCTCGCTAGTTTGCCGCAGGCGATGCGGGTTTTGACCGATCCCGTCGAGTGCGGTCCGGTGACGCTCTGCCTGCCGCAGGACGTGCAGACCGAGGCCTTCGACTATCCGGAAAGCTTCTTCGAGAAGCGCCTCCATCACTGGCGCCGCCCGGCGCCGGATGCCACGGAACTCAACCGTGCGGTCGCTGCCCTGCGCGCTGCCAAGGCGCCGCTCATCATCGCCGGCGGCGGCGTCAAATACAGCGAGGCTGGTGCGGCGCTGGCGCAACTCGCAGAAAGCCACGGCATCCCGGTCACCGAAACCCAGGCGGGGAAGGGGACACTCCCCTGGAACCATCCGCTGCAGATGGGCGGCATCGGCGTCACGGGCACAACGGCCGCGAACGACCTTGCCCGCAATGCCGATTGCATCCTCGCCATCGGCACGCGCCTCCAGGACTTCACCACGGGCTCGCATTATCTTTGGGCGACCGGCACCCAGCTCATCCAGCTCAACACGGCAAGCTTCGATGCGGTGAAGCAGAATGCCTTGCCGCTGGTGGCCGATGCGCGGGCCGGCATTCAGTCGCTGCAAACGGCGCTCGCCGGCTGGAAGGTGCCTGCCGCCTGGACCGCGAAGGCGACAGAGGGGGCGAAGGCCTGGAACGCCGCCGTCGACGCCCGCACCTCGCCCAAGGCCAGTGCCGCCAACGCACTCCCTTCCGATGCCCAGGTACTGGGCGCCGTCAACCGCTCGGCGGCACCTGAGGATATCATGATCAATGCCGCCGGCGGCATGCCGGGCGAGTTGCACAAGCTGTGGCGCGCGCATCGGCCCGAGGGCTATCACCTCGAATACGGCTATTCCTGCATGGGTTATGAGATCGCCGGCGGCCTCGGCATCAAGCTGGCGCATCCCGACCGCCGCGTCATCGTCTTCGTCGGCGACGGCTCCTATCTGATGATGAATTCCGAGATCGTCTCCTCGGTCATGATGGGCGCCAAGCTCGATATCGTTATCACCGACAACAGCGGCTTCGGCTGCATCAACCGCCTGCAGCAGGCCTGCGGCGGCAGGCCGTTCAACAATCTCTTTGAAGATGTGAAGCGCGTGCGCGACGTGAAGATCGACTTCGCGGCGCATGCCCGCGCCATGGGCGCCATCGCCGAAAAGGTCACCAGCATCGCCGACCTCGAAGCGGCCTTGGAGCGCGCCAAGAAGAACGACCGCACCAGCGTCATCGTCATCGATACCGACCCCTTGGATTCGACGCCGGATGGCGGTGCCTGGTGGGATGTGCCGGTGCCGGAAGTCTCGACCCGCGGCCAGGTGGACGCGGCCCGCGCCCAATATGAAAAGGCCCTGACGGGTCAAAAGTGAAACAGCAACGTAACGGAAGCAACAGATCATGACCGTCACTCTCGGCATCAACCCCATCGGCTGGACCAATGATTGCATGGGCTGGCTCGGCGACCTCATTCCCTTGAACACGCTGCTCTCCGAGGCGCGGGAAGCCGGCTTCAGCGGCGTCGAATTGGGGCGCAAATACCCCAAGCAGCCAAAGAAACTGAAGGCGCTCCTCGACAGGCATGATCTGAAGCTTGTCTCCGGCTGGTACTCCGCGCGGCTCCTCGCCCGCGACACCAAGGAAGAAATCGCCGCGATGCAGGACCACCTCGCCCTCATGAAGGGCTGCGGCGCCAAGGTCATGGTCTTTGCCGAAACCACCAACGACATCGTGCTCAATGTCGGCGCCGGCTTCTCGCAGCGCCCGAAAGTATCGAGTGCTGCCGATTGGAAGAAGCTTGGCATCCGCATGACCGAGGTGGCCGATTACATGCTGGGGCACGGCGTGCAGATGGCGGTTCATCACCACATGGGCACACCCATCGAAAGCCAGCAGGATGTCGACCGGCTGATGGAGAACACCGGCTATGAAGTGGGCCTGCTGCTCGATACGGGCCACATGACCGTGGCGGGCGGCGATCCCGTCGCCGTCGCCAAGAAGCATGCCAGCCGCATCAAGCATGTCCACTGCAAGGACGTGCGCCGCTATGCCCTCGAAGCCTGCCGCCGCCGCGATACCTCCTTCTCGGAAGCGGTGCTGTGCGGTCTTTTCACCGCGCCCGGTGATGGCATTGTCGATTACGGCAAGATCCTGGGCATCCTCGCCAAGGCCAAATACAAGGGCTGGCTGGTGCAGGAAGCCGAGCAGGATCCCCGTCTTTTCAACCCGAAGATCTATGCCGAGCTCGGCAACGCCCATTTGCGCGCCACGGCGAAGGCTGCCAAGCTGAAAGTCGTTGGCTGAAGGATAGAGGTCCGATCATGGCCCAGCGGGATTTACTCGTGAAGTCGAAAGCCCCTGATGCGCAGGGGCGGGTGCATCACATCACGCCGCAAAGTGCGGGCTGGGGCCATGTCGGCTTCGATCTTTATCACTTGAAGAGCGGGCAGAAGATCGACGTCGCGGCCGATGCGCGTGAACACTGCCTCGTCCTCGTCGCCGGTCGCGCCGATGTCGCGGCGGGCAATGAGACCTTCCGCAACATCGGCGAGCGCAACTCGCCTTTTGAAGGGAAGGCGCCTTACTCCGTCTATGCCCCGGCCGGCATCCCTTGCCATGTGACGGCACTCAGTGATGTCGAACTGGCGGTGTGTTCCGCACCCGGCGGCAAGGGCAGTTCGCCCATACGCCTCATCGCACCCAAGGACGTGGCCTATGAGGAACGCGGCAAGGGCAGCAATGTCCGCCATGTCTACAACATCCTGCCCGAGACCGCGCCGGCCGATGGCCTGCTGGTGGTCGAGGTGGTGACGCCGGGCGGCAATTGGTCTTCCTATCCGCCGCACAAGCACGACACCTCGGCGGCACCCGTCGAAACGAAGTTGGAAGAGACCTATTACCACCGCCTCAACCCCTCACAGGGTTTTGCTTTCCAGCGCGTCTATACTGATGACCGCTCGATCGACCAGACCATGGCGGTCGAGAATGGCGATGTGGTGATGGTGCCAGAAGGCTATCACCCGGTCGGCGCTCCCCACGGCTACGACCTCTATTACCTCAACGTGATGGCGGGGCCGGAGCGCCGCTGGTGCTTCAAGAACGATCCCCAGCACGAATGGATCGTGAAGAAGTAAGACTTCTCCACCTGTCTTGAACTGCGCGCCCGCTCGGCCTACCGTGCGCCCCTTGTTCCATTTGGCAAGCGGGCCATGGCGGCGTTCGACCTCATCATCTTCGATTGCGACGGCGTTCTCATCGACAGCGAAGTGCTGGCCTGCAGCGCCGTCCACCATCAGTTGCGCCAACACGGCATCTCTCTCGATCTGGCCGAGGTGATGCAGCGCTTCCTGGGCCGCAGCCTGGCTGAGGTGGCGCGCCATTACGAAGCGGCCCTCGGCCGGGCCATGCCGGAAATCTTCGTCACAGACTTGCGGCGCGATATCGAGACCGCCTTTTCAAGCGGCCTCGAAGCCATGCCGCATATCGAAAAACTCCTGCAAGCGCTTGAAATACCGCATTGCCTCGCCTCGTCGAGCGATTTGGCGCGGATCAAATTCTCCTTGAACTTGGTCGGCCTTTCCCCCTACTTCGAAAGCCGCATCTTCACGGCCGGCATGGTTGCCCATGCCAAACCGGCGCCGGATCTCTTCCTGCTGGCGGCCGCGACGATGCAGCGCGAACCTCGCCGATGTTTAGTGATCGAGGACAGCGCCAGCGGCGTCACGGCGGGGAAGGCGGCGGGAATGAGTGTCTGGGGGTTTGTCGGCGGCAGCCATTACAAGGATCGTGACGGCGCCGGCCATCTGCTGGCGGCGGGCGCCGACCGTGTTTTCACGCATATGAGCGAAATCGAACAGGCGCTCCAATTCGCCCAAGGTGCCGGCCATGGCCAATGACGGCGAAAGCTCGCGCCTCGACGATGCCGCCCGCGCCGGCTGGCTCTATTACATCGCTGGCCACACCCAGGACGAGATCGCCAAGAAGCTCAAGGTGTCGCGCGCCACGGCACAGCGCCTGGTCTCGCTCTGCCTGTCCGAGCGGTTGATCACCTTCCGCCTCGAACATCCCATCGCCGCTTGTATGGAACTCGCCAAGCGCTTGAAGGATCGCTACGGGCTGAAATATTGCGAAGTGGCGCCGACCGATCTCGCCAATCCGCTGAATGTGGCGGGCCTTGCCGAACGGGCCGCCGCCTTGCTGGAACAGACGCTGCGCTCGGAAAAGCCCGTCATCATCGCCATCGGTACCGGCCGCGTCATGCGTGCTGCGGTCGAGCAATTGGCGCCGATGGACTGCCCCAACCATCAGGTCGTCTCGCTGGTCGGCAACATTTCGCCCGACGGTTCGGCAAGCTTCTTCGATCCCCTGGCGCGCCTTGCCGATCTCACCAAGGCGCGGCATTACCCGATGCCTCTCCCCGTCTTCGTCTCCTCCGAGGCCGAGCGGTCGCAATTGCTGCAGATCGCGGCGGTGACCCGCGTGCGCGCCATTGCCGAGAATGCCGATCTGCGCCTGGTTGGCATCGGCCAGATCGACCAGGGCGCCCAGGTTCATGTCGACGGCTTCATCACGCGCGACGAACTCCTCGAACTCATGCGCCTCGGCGCGGTGGGCGAGGTAACCGCCTGGGCCTTCGATGCCGAGGGCCGCGTCATCGATGCCGGCACCAACAAGCGCGTGACCTCCGTGCCCCACCGGGTCCCGGCCGAATCCCTCACCGTCGGCGCCGCCCTCGGCCAAGCCAAAGTCACCGCCATGCGCGCGGCCCTCAAAGGCGGCATCCTCAACGGCCTCATCACCGACGAAGCCACAGCAAAAGCGCTGCTCGGCTAAGCAACCTCCGGAACAACACGCCGATGGATCCCCGCTTTCGCGGGGGTGACAAAGAGGCAACGGCCCAACCACCCCATCTGTCATCCCCGCGAAAGCGGGGATCCATGGATGTGCCGGACTGCGGCCCCTTCAAGAAGTTCCCAATTTGTTCTTGACAAGCGACTAGGAATTTGATACTAGTTGAGATGTGCACACGAATTCTCCCCGGTGCCCATCCGGGACCGCTCGGTTGTCGATCGGCGCAAGCCTTGCCACGGCGCAGGCCGTACATATCGGCTCCCCTTTATTGTGGGGGCGGCCCCGGCCGGTGGCTTCAAACCGGCCTCCCGGATCGGACGGATGAGCGATCCCCCGAGCGCCATGGGGTGACAAGGGCGTCCTTGCGGATGGTCGAGGAAACACCCATCCCCGCCGGATCCGATGCGGTGACCGGATTCCCCTTCGGCGCAGCAGGAAGCTCCGCCCGTCACGGCCGACACGCACGGCCGGCTCACCTGTCCGAGCGGTACCGAGTGGGAATCTGAAGAGAAACGACGAAGAGATCGAGAGAAGCCGTCGCAACCGCCTCGCTCCAAAGCCCTCCCACCTTCAGGGGGAGGCCCGTCGGCGAATGCCGACATACGTCGGCGGGGGTGGGGGCCGACTGAAAAATCTCACCTGCTCATCGCCAATCCCTCGGCGCCGGCCGCCGAGTGCGCCCCTTGCTGCGACGCAGCGTCGAATTGGCATTGACACAGGCACGTCCTGGTGTGAGCGTATGCTCAATATCGGAGCATATGCTCACGATAGGCTCTGGGAGGATGACAATGAACAGACTGCTAGCCGGCCTCATTGGGGCCGCATCGATCTTTGCTACCAGCACCGCTTTTGCCGAAACGACCCTGACCATCGCCACCGTCAACAACGGCGATATGATTCGCATGCAGGGTCTCACCGAGGAATTCACCAAGGCCAATCCCGACATCGCAGTGAAGTGGGTGACCCTGGAAGAGAACGTGCTCAGGCAGAAGGTGACGACCGACATCGCCACCAAGGGCGGCCAGTTCGACGTGCTCACCATCGGCACCTATGAAGTGCCGATCTGGGCCGGCAAGGAATGGCTGGTGCCGCTCGACAATCTCGGCGCCGATTACGATGTCGACGATCTGTTGCCGAAAATCCGCGCCGCCCTTTCAAGCGGCGGCAAGCTCTACGCCGCACCCTTCTACGGCGAGAGCTCCATGGTCATGTACCGCACCGACCTGATGGAGAAGGCCGGCCTCAAAATGCCGGAAGCGCCCACCTGGGACTTCATCGTCGACGCCGCCAAGAAGATGACCGACAAGTCGACCGAGACCTACGGCATTTGCCTGCGCGGCAAGGCCGGCTGGGGCGAGAACATGGCGTTCCTCACTGCCATGTCGAACTCCTTCGGTGCCCGCTGGTTCGACGAGAAGTGGCATCCGCAGTTCGACAGCGCGGAATGGAAAGACACGCTCACGACCTATGTGAACCTCATGAAGGATGCCGGCCCTCCGGGCGCCAGCTCCAACGGCTTCAATGAAAACCTCGCTTTGTTCAACGCGGGTAAGTGCGGCATGTGGATCGATGCCACCGTCGCTGCGTCCTTCGTGACCAACCCGAAGGATTCGAAGGTCGCGGACAAGGTCGGCTTCGCGCTGGCGCCGAACAAGGGCCTCGGCAAGAACGCCAACTGGCTCTGGGCCTGGAGCCTCGCGATCCCCGCTGGCTCGCAGAAGGTCGAAGCCGCCGAGAAGTTCATCGCCTGGGCGACCTCGAAGAAGTACACGGAACTCGTGGCCTCGAAAGAAGGCTGGGCCAACGTGCCGCCGGGCACCCGTACCTCGCTCTACAACAACCCGGAATATTTGAAGGCAGCCCCCTTCGCCAAGCCGACGATCGACTCGATCAACTCGGCTGACCCGGACCATCCGACGGTGAAGCCGGTGCCCTATGTCGGCGTGCAATACGCCGCCATCCCTGAATTCCAGGGCCTCGGCACCACGGTCGGTCAACACTTCTCGGCAGCGCTTGCCGGCACCACCAGCGTCGACGACGCCCTGGCCGCCGCCCAGACCGCGGTCGAGCGTGAAATGACCCGCGCCGGCTACATTAAGTAAGCGAAGTGTTGCGAGCGGCGGTCTCCGCCGCTCGCATACCCTTATCGTCATGGTCGGCGAAGGCCGACCATCCATGAGTTTCTATCCAACACCTCGGTTGCTGCCGATAAAGTCGTGGATGGTCGGCCTTCGCCGACCATGACGAAGCAAAAGAGTCGGGGAGGGCGTCATGGCCACACAACAAACCAGAACCATCGGCCGTCTGCTCATCTCGCCTGCGGTCGCCTTGCTGCTGTTCTGGATGATCGTCCCGCTGGCGATGACGATCTATTTCTCGACCCTCAACTACAATCTCTTGAACCCCGGCATGGAGACCTTTGTCGGGCTCGAGAACTTCACCTATTTCGTGACCGACCCCGCCTTCATGGCTTCGGTGCGCAACACGCTCGTTCTGGTGGGTTCGGTCCTTGCCATCACCATTGTCCTTGGCGTCCTTATCGCCCTGCTGCTCGATCAGGAGATGTTCGGCCAAGGCATCGTGCGCCTGATGGTGATCGCCCCCTTCTTCGTCATGCCGACGGTGAGTGCCCTGGTTTGGAAGAACCTGTTGATGCACCCGGTCTCCGGCCTCTTTGCCTGGATCGCGCAGATTCTCGGCGCGACACCGGTCGACTGGTTCACCGACATGCCGCTCTTCTCGATCATCTTGATCGTGTCCTGGCAGTGGCTGCCCTTCGCCGCCCTCATTCTTCTCACCGCGCTGCAATCGCTGGATGAGGAGCAAAAGGAAGCGGCCGTGATGGATGGCGCCGGCCCGTTCTCGATCTTCTTCTACATCACGCTGCCGCATCTCGCGCGACCGATCACCGTCGTGATCCTCATCGAGACCATCTTCCTGCTCACCGTTTTTGCCGAGATTTTCGTCACCACCGGCGGCGGCCCGGGTACGCAGACCACGAACCTCGCCTTCCTCATCTATTCGAAGGCGCTGCTGCAATACGATGTCGGCGGCGCCTCCGCCGGCGGCCTCATCGCCGTGGTGATCGCCAATATCGTCGCCTTCTTCCTGGTCCGCATCGTCGGCCGCAATCTGGAGGCGTGAGCGATGGCACAGCGCGTCACCACCGGTCGCAAGGTCTTCAACACCGCCGCCGCGTTCTTCGTCGGCTTCCTGATCTTCTTCCCCATCCTGTGGATGGTGCTGGCGAGCTTCAAGACGGAGCTCGAAGCCTTCGCCATGCCGCCGAGCTTCCTGTTCTTCGACTGGACGACCGAGAATTACGCCGTTGTGCAGGAGCGCAGCGATTATCTCCATCACGCGATGAATTCGGTCATCATCGCCGGCGGCTCGACCCTCATCGCCATGGCTATCGCCATTCCCGCGGCCTGGGCGATGGCGTTTGCGCCGAGCCACCGCACCAAAGATATTCTGCTGTGGATGCTCTCCACCAAGATGATGCCATCGGTCGGCGTCTTGGTGCCGATCTATCTCATCTTCCGCGATTTCGGCCTGCTCGATTCCCGCGCCGGGCTGGTCTTCGTCCTGTGTCTCGGCAATCTGCCCATCGTGGTGTGGATGCTGTTCACCTATTTCAAGGAAATCCCCAAGGACATCCTGGAAGCCGCGCGCATGGACGGCGCCACGACGCTCAAGGAACTTGTGTATGTGCTCACACCGATGGCGATCCCGGGCCTGGCCTCGACGCTTCTCCTCAATGTGATCCTGGCGTGGAACGAGGCGTTCTGGACCTTGAACCTCACCACCTCGGAAGCGGCACCGCTCACCACCTTCATCGCCTCCTATTCGAGTCCCGAAGGTTTGTTCTGGGCGAAGCTCTCGGCGGCCTCGACGCTCGCCATCGCGCCCATCCTGGTGCTGGGCTGGTTCAGCCAGAAGCAATTGGTCCGCGGCCTCACCTTCGGCGCGGTGAAATGAAAATGATGATCTGGGAAATGAAAAAAGTGATCGGGGGACATTGATATGGGCAGCATCACCCTGCAGGGCGTGCGCAAATCCTTCGGCGCCCATGACATCATCAAAGGCGCCGATCTCGAGATCAAGGACGGCTCCTTCGTCGTCTTCGTCGGCCCCTCTGGCTGCGGCAAGACGACCTTGCTGCGCATGATCGCGGGGCTCGAGGATGTGACGGGTGGTGCCATCATGATCGACGGCACCAATGTCGTCGATGTGCCGCCCGCCAAGCGCGGCCTCTCGATGGTGTTCCAATCCTACGCGCTCTATCCGCATATGTCGGTGCGCGGCAACATCGCCTTCGGCCTCAAGATGGCGGGGCTTCCGAAGGCCGAGATCGACAAGAAAGTCGAGGATGCGGCCGCGATCCTCAATCTTACCAACTACCTGGAGAGGAAGCCGCGCGAGCTTTCCGGCGGCCAGCGCCAGCGCGTCGCCATCGGCCGCGCCATCGTGCGCGAGCCCAAGGCCTTCTTGTTCGACGAGCCGCTCTCCAATCTCGACGCCGCCTTGCGCGTGCAGATGCGCCTGGAGCTGACGCGCCTGCAGCGCCAGCTCGGCACCACGGCGATCTATGTGACCCATGACCAGGTCGAAGCCATGACCATGGCCGACCAGATCGTGGTCTTGAGTGCCGGCAAGATCGAGCAATCCGGTTCGCCGCTCGACCTCTATGAACGCCCCAACAATCTCTTCGTCGCCGGCTTCATCGGCTCGCCAAAGATGAACTTCATCACGGGCCGCCTCGCCGAGGAGAAGGGTGCCAAGACCATCGGCGTGCGCCCCGAACATCTCGGCGTCAACAAGCAGGGCCAAGGTTGGGTCGGCTCGGTGGCGGTGGCCGAGCATCTCGGTGCCGACACGTTCCTCTATGTCGATGTGCCGGAAATCGGCACCCTCACCGCCCGTTGCTCCGGCGAGATGGCGGTCAAAGTCGGCGACAGCGTCGGCCTGGTGCCAGATGAGACGCGCCTTCATCGATTCGACAGTGACGGGAAGGCGATCCGCTGATGAAGCTGGCTGGCAAAGTCGCGGTGGTAACGGGTGGCGCGCGCGGTATCGGCGCTGCCATTGTCGAGGCCTATGTGGCCGAAGGGGCAACCGTCGCCATTGCCGATCTCGCGCAACATGACGGTGAGGCGCTGGCCAAGAAGCTGGGGCCCAAGGCCTTTTTTGTGACGCTCGACGTCACCAAGCAGGCCTCCATCGACGACATGGTAAAGGCTGTGGTCACACGTGCCGGTGGCATCGACATCCTGGTCAACAACGCCGCCGTCTTCGATCTGGCGCCCATTGTCGAGGTCAGCGAGAAAAGCTGGGACTTCCTCTTCGACGTCAATGTGAAGGGCCTCTTTTTCACGCTGCAGGCGGTGGCAAAGCAAATGATCGCGCAAGGGCGCGGCGGCAAGATCGTCAACATGGCCAGCCAAGCGGGGCGGCGCGGCGAGGCGCTGGTCTCCGTCTATTGCGCGACCAAGGCGGCCGTCATCAGCCTCACGCAATCGGCGGGGCTCGATCTCATCAAATACAAGATCAACGTCAATGGCATCGCGCCGGGTGTGGTCGACACGCCCATGTGGGGCGAGGTCGACGCGCTGTTTGCAAAGTATGAAAAAAGACCCCTGGGAGAAAAGAAGCGGCTTGTCGGGGAAGCCGTGCCGTTCGGTCGCATGGGAACGCCGCAGGACCATACCGGTGCCGCCGTGTTCCTCGCCTCGGCCGATGCGGATTACGTCGTCGCCCAGACACTCAATGTCGATGGCGGCAATTGGATGAGCTGAAAGCGCGTGACCCGCGCGGCTCTTATAGGAACAGAGAGAAGCCAAGATGTATCTCAACAAATTCAAGCTCGACAATCGCGTGGCTCTGGTGACCGGCGGTGGCCGTGCGATCGGCCTTGCCTGTGTCGAAGCGCTGGCCGAAGCCGGCGCCAAGGTCGTCATCGCCGACAATGACATGAAGGTCGCCGCCGAAGGCCAGGCGGAGATGAAGAAGAAGGGCTACGACGTCGACGTCGCTGAGATGGACGTGACCAAGACGGCGCAGGTGAATGAGGCCGCCGACAACGTCGTGAAGCGCTATGGCAAGATCGACATCCTGGTCAACAATGCCGGCATCGCGCGCAGCGAGACGCCGGCGGAGACGGTGACAGACGAGCATTGGCTCAACGTCATCGACGTCAATCTCAATGGCACCTTCTGGTGCTGCCGCGCCTTCGGCAATCACATGCTGAAAGCCAAGTCCGGGTCGATCATCAATATCGGCTCGATGTCCGGCTTCATCGTCAACAAGCCGCAGGAACAGGCCTTCTACAATGCCTCGAAGGCCGGCGTGCATCACCTGACCAAGTCACTGGCCGCCGAATGGGGCACCCGCGGCGTCCGCGTCAACGCCGTGGCGCCGACCTATATCAACACGCCCTTGAATGCCTTCGTGAAGTCGAAGCCCGCCATGTATGACGCCTGGATCGGCGGCACGCCGATGGCGCGCCTCGGCGAAGTGGAAGAGATCGCCTCGGTGGTCTTGTTCCTCGCCGGCGACGCCGCCAGCCTCATGACCGGCAGCGTCGTTGTTGTCGATGGTGGCTATACCTGTTGGTAAGGGCGCGGATCCAACCCCTCACCCCGACCCTCTCCCCGCTATCGCGGGGCGAGGGAGTTACGGCCGAGCGGTTCCTCTGAGCCCCTCGCCCCGCTTGCGAGGAGAGGGGTTGGGGTGAGGGGGCTTCTTACTCCGCCGGCTGGTGTGTCACCGTTGCCGCCGGCTTCCGCCCCTCGCCGATCTTCCTGATCAGCGAATAGAAGACCGGTGTCAGCAGCAGGCCGAAGAAGGTGACGCCGAGCATGCCGGAGAAGACGGCCACACCCATGGCGTGGCGCATCTCGGCACCGGCGCCGGTCGAGGTCACCAAGGGAACCACGCCCATGATGAATGCGATCGACGTCATCAGGATCGGGCGCAGACGCAGCTTGCAGGCTTCGAGCACCGCGGCGATGCGGTCCATGCCTTCCTCCTGCTTGTCCTTCGCGAACTCGACGATGAGGATGGCGTTCTTACATGCCAGACCGACAAGGACGATGAGGCCGATCTGGGTGAAGATGTTGTTATCGCCACCCGTCCACATGACACCGGCGATCGCCGAGACCAACGTCATCGGCACGATCAGGATCACCGCCAGCGGCAGGCCCCAGCTTTCGTACTGCGCCGCCAGCACCAGGAAGGCGAGGAGCACGCAGAGCGGGAAGACGAAGAGGGCGGTATTGCCAGCGAGGATCTGCTGGTAGGTCAGTTCCGTCCACTCATAGGTCATGCCATTGGGCAGTTCCTGCGCCAGCAGCTTTTCCATGGCCGCCTGTGCCTGGCCCGAGGAATAGCCTGGTGCGGCACCACCATTTATCTCGGCCGTGATGAAGCCGTTATAGTGGCTGACGCGATCGGGGCCGGCGGCGTCCTTGACCTTCACGAAGGTCGAGAGCGGCACCATCTCGCCCTGGTCGTTCCTGACCTTCAACTGGCCGATCTGTTCCGGCTCCAGGCGGTATTGCTGGTCGGCCTGGACATTGACCTGGAAGGTGCGGCCGAAGCGGTTGAAGTCGTTCACATAAAGCGAGCCGAGATAGGCCTGCATGGTGTCGAAGATATCGCTGATCGCGACACCATGGGTCTTGGCCTTCTCGCGATCGATGTCCGCGTCGATCTGCGGCACATTGATCTGGTAGGAGGAGAAGAGGCCGGCAAGCTCGGGCACCGTTTGCGCCTTGGCGAGGATGTTCTGGGTCTCCTTGAACAGCTCCTCGTAACCCAGCTGCGCGCGGTCTTCGATCTGGACGCGGAAACCGCCGATGGTTCCCAGGCCTTGCACCGGGGGCGGCGGGAAGATGGCGATGAACGCATCCTGGATCGAGGCGAACTGGCCGTTGAGGGCCCCGGCGATGGCGCCGGCCGATTGTGACGGGTCGCGCCGTTCGTCGAAGGGCTTCAACGAGACGAAGACGATGCCGCTGTTGGGGCTGTTGGTGAAGCCGTTGATCGAGAGGCCCGGGAAGGCCACGGTGTCGAGTACGCCCGGATATTTGAGGGCCATGTCCGACATCTTCTTGATCACGTCCTCGGTGCGGTCGAGGCTCGCCGCATCGGGCAGCTGCGCGAAAGCCACCAGATACTGCTTGTCCTGCTGCGGCACGAAGCCGGTCGGCGTGTTGGCAAAGCCGGTCCAGCCCAGGGCCACGAGGCCCACATAGACGAAGAGGGCGATGGCGGAGCCGCGCAGCACGCGGCGCACCGTGCCGACATAACCGAAGCTCATCTTCTCAAAGGCTTTGTTGAAGGGACGGAACAGCCAGCGCCCGAAGAGGAAGTCGAGAAAGCGCGAGAAACCGTCCTTCTTCTCGCCATGGCCTTTCAGCAGATAGGCCGCGAGCGCCGGGGAGAGGGTCAGCGAATTGAAGGCCGAGATGACCGTCGAGATGGCGATGGTCAGCGCGAACTGGCGGAAGAACTGGCCGGTGAGGCCGGAAATGAACGCGGTCGGAATGAAGACCGCGCACAACACCAGGGCGGTCGCAACAATCGGCCCGGTCACTTCCTTCATCGCCCGCTTGGTCGCATCGACGGGTTTTAGCCCCAGCTCAATATTGCGCTCGACGTTTTCGACGACGACGATGGCGTCATCGACGACGATGCCGATGGCCAGCACCAGGCCAAAAAGCGACAGGGCATTGAGTGAGAAGCCGAAGAAATGCATCACCGCGAAGGTGCCAATGAGGGAGACCGGCACGGCCGCCAGCGGAATGATCGAGGCGCGCCAGGTCTGCAGGAACAGCACGACGACGAGGACGACGAGGGCAATCGCTTCAAGGAGGGTGTGGACGACCGCCTCGATCGACCCGCGCACGAAGATGGTGGGGTCATAGACGATCGAATAGTCGACACCTTCCGGGAATTTCTGCTTCAGCTCGGCCATCTTGGCGCGGACAGAATCGGAGAGGGCGATCGCGTTCGAGCCCGGCCGCTGGAAGACCGGAATGGCGATGGCCGGCTTGTTATTGAGCAGCGAGCGCAGGGCATATTGGTTGGAGCCGAGTTCGACGCGGGCGATATCGCGCAACCGCGTGATTTCGCCATTCTCGCCGACATGAATGACGATGTTCTGGAATTCCTCCTCGGTAACGAGGCGGCCCTGCGTGTTGATCGAGAGCTGGAAAGAATTGTCGCCGGGCGAGGGCGGCGCGCCCAAGGAACCGGCTGCCACCTGGCGGTTCTGCTCGCGGATCGCCCGCACGACGTCTGTGGCGGTGAGGCCGCGGCTCGCCACCTTGGTGGGATCCAGCCAGACGCGCAGCGAATACTCGCCGAGACCAAAGAGCTGCACGTCGCCGACACCGTCAAGACGGCTGAGCTCGTCCTTCACATTGAGGAGCGCATAGTTCGACAGATAGAGCATGTCATAGCGGTTATCCGGTGACAGCAGATGGACCACCATGGTGAGATCGGGGGTGGCCTTGTCGACGGTGATGCCGATGCGCTGCACTTCTTCGGGCAATTTGGGCAGGGTGCGCGTGACGCGGTTCTGCACCTGGACCTGGGCGTTGTCGAGATCGGTGCCGAGCGCCAGGGTAACCGTCAGGGTCATCTTACCGTCGGCGGTCGATTGCGAGGACATGTAGAGCATGTTCTCGACACCGTTGATCGCCTGTTCCAAGGGGGCGGCGACGGTCTCGCCGATGACCTTCGGGTTGGCGCCGGGGAAGGTGGCGCGCACGACGACGGTCGGCGGCACGACTTCGGGATATTCGCTGATCGGCAGCTGGAACAGCGAGATGGCGCCGCCGATCAGGATGATCAGCGACAGCACCGCGGCAAAGATCGGCCGCTGGATGAAGAATTGCGAGAAGTTCATGAAAAGCGGTCCTTAGTTCGCGGCGGGCGCCGGCTCGGCGGGCTTTTCAGCGACCTGCGTGGTGCCGGCGGCGGTGGTGAGCTGGCCCAGGGTCTTCTCGTCGGCCATCGGCACGGTCTCGGCATTCACAGCCGAACCGGGACGGGCGCGCTGCAGGCCGTTGACGACGATCTTCTCGCCGGCCTTCAGCCCAGAGCGGACGATGCGCAGGCCGTCGAGCTTGGGGCCAAGCTCGATGCTGCGATAGGCGACCTTGTTGTCGGGCCCCAGCACCAGCACGAATTTCTTGCCGAGATCGGTGCCGATGGCGGAATCGCTGATGAGGCTTGCCATGTAATTGGCCGACCCCACCAGTTTCAGGCGCACATAGAGGCCGGGTGTGAAGACGCCGTCCTTGTTGTCGAAGACGGCGCGGCCGCGCATGGTGCCGGTCTTGGGGTTCACTTGGTTGTCGAGGAAGTCCATATGGCCCTGATGCGGATGGCCTTCCTCATTGCTCAAGGCCATCTGCACCGGCGCCGCTTGCCCGATGGCACCGGCGCGGGTGAGGTCCTCGTATTTCAGGTAGATGCTCTCGTCGATGTCGAAATAGGCATAGACCTTGTCGATCGAGACGACGCTGGTGAGGCGGCTTTGATCGGCCTGCACCAAATTGCCGACGGTCATGTCGGCGCGGCTGACGCGGCCATCGATCGGCGAGCGGATCTCGGTGAAGCCGAGGTTGAGGCGCGCGATGTCGAGCTGGGCTTGCGTCGCACCGACGATGGCGCGGGCTTCAGCCGCCGTGCTGTTGCGGGCATCGGCTTCTTCGGTGCCGATGATCTTCCCCGCACGCAGGGCCTCGCCACGCTTGGCTTCGCTCTGGGCGCGGTCGAGGCTGGCCTTGGCCTGCGCCACTTGCGCCTCGAGGCGCTTCACTTCGGCAGCGAAGGGACGGGGATCGATCTGCACGAGAAGGTCGCCCTTCTTCACCAGGGCACCCTCTTCGAAGGCGATCTTGTCGATATAGCCGGAGACGCGGGCGCGAATGACGACCGATTCCGGTGCCTCCAGGCGGCCGGTCACCTCGTCCCATTCATTCACTGGGTGCTGGATGACCTCGGCGACGCTGACTTGCGGCAGAGGGCGGTCCTGCACGGCGGCTTGTGGTTTCTCGCACGCATTGAGGGCGAGAAGGGCCAAAAGACCAACGGCGATATACCCAGACTTTGGTGGGAAATGCATGACCTGCTCCGACGGATGGATTCCAATATCGGGGCAATGTGCGGTCATGTTGCCGCAGGTGCGAATAGAACGGGGTGAAGGTGATTATCGACAGGAGTGATGGGATAAGGGAAACCGAGCCTTAGCGTGATGATTCCTCATCGCCCACAAACATGGTGATGCGCGAGCGCAGCCATTTCTCTGCCGGATCATTGTCTTGCGCCCCGCGCCAGGCCATCGAGAGCGAGCCCGGCGGCAGTTCGACCGGATGGTCCTCGATGCGCAATCCACCACTGGCGGCCAAAATTTGGGCCGTGTAATCCGGAACGGTGGTGAGGATATCGGTGCCGGCCAGCAGGGTGCCAAGCCCGTTGAATTGCGGGACGGCCAGCACCACTTGGCGCGAGCGGCCGACCTTGGCGAGCTCGTTATCCACATAACCGTTGAGGTCACCGGCAAAGGAGACGATGGCGTGGGGCCGCGCGCAATATTCATCCAACGTTAACTTGCCTGGCTTGGTATCGGCGCGCAGAAGCTTCGCGCGGATGCGCCGCACGGTCTTCTTTTTGGCATTGGCCGGAAGCTCGTCGAGAAAGCTCACCGCCACCGAGATTTCCCCCGATGAGAGCATGCCCGGCGCCAGCAGGTAATTGACGCGCCGGATCACCAGGATGACACCTGGCGCCTCGGCCCGGATGCGGCGCAGAAGCGGCGGCAGCAGGCTGAACTCGACATCGTCGGAAAGGCCGATGCGAAAGACGTTGGTGGCGGTCGCCGGGTCGAATTCCTGCGAGGCGCTGAGGGCCGTGGAGATCGAATCCAGGGCCGGCGACAACATCGCGAAGATCTCGGTTGCGCGCGCGGTCGGTTCCATGGAACGGCCGGTGCGGACGAAGAGTTCGTCATTGAAAAGGGTTCGCAACCGCACCAGCGCGGCGCTGATGGCGGGCTGGCCCAGGAACAATTTCTCGGCCGTTTTGGTGACGCTGCGCTCATGCATCAGCGTCTCGAAAACCACCAGCAGGTTGAAATCGACGCGCCGGAGATCGTTGCGGTTCATGGAATGTCCAGCATTTGCACTGCAAAATAATGACCGGATCGCGTCGACCTGCCAATATTCTTATCAGAATCGGGCATGTGCACTATCGACCGGGGTGAATGGTTATGGCTCTTTGTCGCGATTAGATATGAACTGCATCATAGTGGCATCCCGGATCCTGCGGTGGGGAACCGGACATGGGTGCCGATAAAGGGTTGAAGGTTTGAGCATGTCCCGAATGATCCGCTTCCACCAATTTGGGGAAGCAGACGTCCTGCAACTGGAAGAGGTGCCGACCCCCAAGCCGGGCGCTGGCGAGATCCTCATCAGGGCGGAGGCGATCGGCGTCAGTTGGGATGACATCCTGTGGCGTCAGAATTTGGGTGCGGAACAGACCCAGCTGCCGGCGGGAATCGGGTCGGAAGTGGCAGGCGTGGTCGCGGAGCGGGGCGAGGGGGTAACCGACCTCGAGATAGGCGAGAAGGTCGCGACCTTCAAGGCGCATACGCCCAACAAGTACCCGGCCTATGGCGATTTCGTCCTGATGCCGCGCGAAGCGGTGACCGTCTATCCGGCCAGCAACACCTTTACCGCCGCGGAAGCTTCCGTTCATTACACGCCGCTGCTCTCGGCCTATTTTGCCCTGGCGCATGTGGGTGGGCTGCAATCGGGGCAGAACGTGCTCGTGACCGAAGCCGGGCGCTGCATCGGCGGCGCCATGGTGCAGATGGCCAAGGCCTTGGGCGCCCATGTGGTGGCCGCCACCAAGAGTGCCGAACCGCATGACATTCTGTTGAAGCTCGGCGCGGACAAGGTGGTCCTCACCGACGAACAAGACCTGTCGCTGGCCGTCGGCAGCTTCACCCATACCAAGGGCGTCGAGGTCGTGGTCGATGGCTGCGGCGGCAACCAGATGGCGCTCTTGGGTGATGTCGCGGCACCTTGCGGCAAGCTGATCCTCTATGGCCTCGACGGCGGCAACGGTGCGGCCTTTCCGGCCTGGGCGGCGTTCCGCAAGCATCTGCAGTTTCATCGTTTCTCGCTGCTCGATTACACAGGCCATGCCGAGCTCGGCATCAAGCCGAACTGGCCCGCGGTCAACGCGGCCCTCAAAGAGATCAACGAAATGACCGCGCGCGGGCTATTGTGGCCGATCATCGACCGCAAATTCGCCTTCACCGATTTCGTTGCGGCACATCGGCATGTGGAAGCCTTCCCCTTTAAAGGCCGTGTGATCTTGGAGATATAGGCAATCGCGGGCGAAATTCCTCGCCCGATCCTCTGCGATTCTTTCCCGATCCTCTCAAATAATGCCGCTTAAAGAGGTTCTCATGGCTTTCTCGATTTACCGCGCCTCGATCCCCGTTCTCATCCGGGGCTTCGAGAATCTCACCGATATCCTCAAAAAGGGCGAGGCCTTCGCCGCCGAGAAGGGCTTGGCACCGGGTGACCTGCTCGAGGCCCGGCTCTATGAGGACATGCACAATCTGATCAAGCAGGTGCAGCTTGCCTCCGATAGTGCCAAGGGATGCGGCGCAAGGCTTGCCGGCATCGAGAATCCGAGCTTCCCGGATGAGGAGAGCAATTTCGCCGAGCTTCATGCACGCATCGGCAAGACGGTGGATTTCCTGAAGACGATCTCCGAGCGCCAGCTCGACGGCGCCGAGGCGAAGACCATCACGATGAAGGTGCGCGGGCGCGAGCTGAATTTCACGGGCGCGGATTACCTGCTGAACTTCGCGCTGCCCAATTTTTACTTTCACGTGACCACGGCCTACGACATCCTGCGGCACAAAGGCGTTCCCTTAAGCAAGCTGGATTATCTCGGCAAGCTCTGAAGAAGCGTGTCGTTGAAATCCGTCATCCCCGGGCGAAGACCCGGGGATCCACGGCTCAGCGGCGAGAGTGGATGCCCGGGTCAAGCCCGGGCATGACGGTGATGGAAGACGCGCCCCACTTATCCGCACACTGATTGTGGAAATGCTGCATTGCATTGACGAAAGTGCGCGGAGCTTGAGATGATGACCTCACCAGATATCTGAGTGGGGGCCGGGATGACTGATCCGACAAGCACATCTGAGCCTGCGGCCATATCTGCGCCCCACACGCCGCCGCGTCACAGTCCGCGTTGGATCATCGGCATTCTCTGCCTCGGCGCTGTCGTCTTCGGCGGCGGCTATTACTTCTTCCAGCATTACCAAGGCAGCATGACGCCGGCAGCAGCTGCGGCACCCGCAGCGCCGCCGCCGGTGACGGTCGCCAAGCCCTTGGTCAAGGAAATCACCGAATGGGACGAGTTCACCGGCCAGTTCGCGGCGGTGGATTCCGTCGAGATCCGGGCGCGCGTCAGCGGCTATCTGGAATCGATCCATTTCACCGATGGGCAGATGGTGAAGGAGGGGGACCTCCTTTTCGTCGTCGATCCACGACCCTTTGAAATCACGCTGACCTCGGCGCAAGCGGCACTCAATTCGGCGCAGGCGCGTTTCGACCTCGCCAAGCAGCAGCTGGCGCGCGCGGACAAGCTGAAGAAGAGCGATTTCGTGTCGCAGAGCACCTTCGACGAGCGGCAGCAGGAAATGCTCTCGGCGGCCGCCGATGCCGAAGTCGCCAAGGCCGCGATCGCCTCCGCCAAGCTCAATCTCAGCTTCACGCGCGTGCTGGCGCCGATGTCGGGGCGCATCGGCAATCACCAGGTGAGTGTGGGCAATCTTATCACCGGTGGCGATGGCGGCGATGCCATGGCCCTTGCCACGATCGTCTCGCTCGATCCGATCCATCTCAATTTCGACGTCAGCGAGCAGGACTTCCTCGCCTATCAGCGCGCGGCTGCGTCCGGGCGGTTGACCTCGGCGCGCGACCAGAAGCTGAAAGTCTCGGCGCATCTCACCGACGAAAAGGATTGGCCGCTGCAGGGGACCATGGATTTCGTCAACAACGAGGTCGACCGCACCACCGGCACCATTCGAGCCCGCGCCGTCTTCCCCAACGAAAAGCTGCTGATCACCCCGGGCCAGTTCGGCCGCGTGCGCATTCCGGGGTCCGACCCCTATGATGCGGTCCTCATCCCCGACAGTGCGATCCTGTCCGACCAGTCGCAAAAGATCGTCATGACGGTGGCGGGAGATGGGACGGTAGCGCCACGTGTGATTCGTCCGGGGCCGCTCATCGACGGCTTGCGCGTCGTGCGCGAAGGGCTGACCGGCGATGACCAGATCGTTATCGATGGACTGCTGCGGGCGCGCCCCGGTGCCAAGGTGGCGCCGACGGTCGGCAAGATCGACGCCAAGCCAGAAAACTAAGGAGCGCTCAGCCCCATGCGCTTCTCGCATTTTTTCATCGAGCGCCCGATCTTTGCGACGGTCCTCTCGGTCTTCGTGACGCTGGTCGGCGCCGCCGCTTACGTGACACTGCCGGTGGCGCAATACCCTGAAATCGCGCCACCGACGATCGAGGTGCGCGCGAGCTATCCCGGCGCCTCGGCCGAAGTGGTCAGCAACACGGTGGCGACGCCGCTGGAGCAGGAGATCAACGGCGTCGAGAACATGCTGTACCTGACCAGCCAAGCGACCGGCGACGGCAATCTGGTGGTGACGGCGACCTTCAAGCTGGGCACCAATCTCGACATCGCCCAGGTCTTGGTGCAGAACCGTGTCTCGGCCGCCGAGCCACGCCTGCCGGAAGAAGTGCGGCGCATCGGCGTCACGGTCAGGAAGAACTCGCCCGATCTGATGATGGTGATCCACCTCACCTCGCCGGATCAATCGCGCAACCAGCTCTATATGTCGAATTACGCGACCCTGCAGATCAAAGACGTGCTGGCGCGCCTCGATGGTGTCGGCGACGTGCGCATCTTTGGCGCCCGCGACTATT